>SKVW01000145.1 GCA_007129255.1 Bacteroidales bacterium | reverse complement strand
TCATTGGCATTGAAAATAACAAACCCGATGCCATTAAATATATGTCCAGCCTGGCTAAAGATTATAAGGGGATCAGCGTGGAGGGACTGGAAGTCAAATATCCCCAGGGGGCTGAAAAGCAATTGATTAAAGCCCTGATAAACAGAGAGGTGCCCTCCGGTAAATTACCCATAGAAGTGGGTTGTGTGGTACATAATGTAGGCACCTCTTTTGCCGTGTATGAAGCGGTACAAAAAAACAAGCCGCTTTTGGAGCGGGTAGTGACGGTGACGGGTGGCATATTGAAAAAACCGGCCAATTTCTGGGTCCGCATAGGAACCCCTGTCAATGATCTGCTGGAAGGCGCCGGAGGATTGCCCGACAATACCGGTAAGGTGGTTAGCGGGGGACCCATGATGGGAAAAGCCCTCAACGACCTGAATGTGCCGGTTACCAAAGGTACAAGCGGAATCATCATTTTTTCCCAGCAGGAAGCCCCAAGGCCTCCGGTTCAGAATTGTATCCGTTGCGCCAAATGCCTCACCATTTGCCCAATGGGCCTTGAGCCTTACCTTTTAGCCATCTTATCAGACAAAAAGCGGGTGGAGGAATGTGAGGAAGAACGGATTTTAGATTGTATGGAATGCGGTTCGTGCCTTTATATTTGCCCGTCTGGCAGGCCTTTACTGGATCAGATCCGGGTAGGAAAAAACCTTACCCAGCAAATGATCCGGTCCCGTTCAAACTAATTGTTATTGAATTGAAGATAGAAGAATGCATCCAAAGCTAATAGCAAAGAAAAAGGAGTTATGAGTTTATTGACCGTTTCGGGCTCGCCCCATGTGCATGCAGACCAGTCGGTGAGTAAGATCATGTATGGTGTGGTGTTTTCCCTGGTTCCCGCTATGCTGGTATCTTTTTACTTTTTCGGCCTGGCAGCCATTTTGGTTACCCTCACTGCAGTGGTGTCCTGCATGGCGTTTGAATACCTTATTCAAAAATACCTCATTAAAGGGCCGTTGACCATTTTTGACGGCTCGGCTATTATTACCGGTATTTTGCTTGCATTTAACGTGCCGGCCAACCTTCCTTTGGGAATAGTGGTAATTGGTTCGGCAGTGGCCATTGGTATGGGAAAAATGACTTTCGGAGGATTGGGTAAAAACCCCTTTAACCCTGCATTGGTGGGCAGGGTATTCCTGATGATCTCCTTCCCGGTGCAAATGACCACTTACCCCAGGCCGGAACCATTCAGTACCGCCATAACCGATGCAGTAACAGGCCCCACACCGCTTACCGTATTGAAAGACGGGATTACCCGGGGTGAAACCATATCGGACCTGGTGACCAGGCTACCTGAATATACCAGCCTGATGATTGGCAATATTGGAGGGTCGGCAGGAGAGATATCCGGTATTTTCCTGATTCTTGGAGGACTATACATGCTTTTCCGCAAGATCATCTCCTGGCACATTCCCCTGGCCTACCTGGGATCTGCCGCCATCTTTTCCGGAATATTCTGGCTGATCAATCCTGAGGTTTATATTGATCCGCTGTTCCATTTGTTTTCCGGAGGCCTTATGCTTGGAGCCATTTATATGGCCACAGATTATGCAACCAGCCCCATGTCACCAAAGGGTATGCTCCTTTTCGGGGTTGGGTGTGGTTTTTTAACAATCATTATTCGCCTGTTCGGGGCCTATCCCGAAGGGGTAGCATTTTCCATTTTAATTATGAACGCATTTGTTCCGTTGATTAACCGTGGTTTTAAACCCAAGCGTTTTGGGGAGGAGGTGAAAAATGGCTAAGAGAGAATCTACATTCGCCAATATGGTATTGACGCTGTTGATTGTCGCGGCAGTTGCTTCATTTACCCTGGCCACCATTTATAATCTTACCAAAGAACCCATTGAAAGAGCCAGGGAAGCAACCCGTCAGGAGGCCATCAGTAGAGTTCTTCCTGAATTTGACCGTCTGGAAAGAAAAAAATTTATGCCTGTTACCGGAAGCGATTCCCTTGAATTCAACTTGGGCTTCAAAGGCGACGAGTTGGTTGGGGTGGCCGTGGCGACTTATACCGGAATGGGCTATAGCGGGCGCATCCGGGCAATGGTTGGACTTGATCCACAAGGGGTCATTATTGATGTGGTGGCCCTGGATCATGCCGAAACACCCGGCCTTGGAGATAAGATCGAAAAGGAAAAATCCGACTGGAGCGATCAGTTCCAGGGATTTGACCCTCAGGAGAAAACCCTTAAAGTAAGGCAGGACCAGGGCGATGTGGATGCCATCACCGCAGCCACCATTACCGCAAGGGCCTATTGTGATGCCATAGACAGGGCCTATCAGACATTTATGCAAAATAAAGATTCCATCATCAATAAGGAAGGAGAGTAAGCATGGGTCAATTGCAAAATTTTTCCAAAGGATTTATAAAAGACAACCCCGTTTTTGTATTGCTTTTAGGGTTATGCCCGGCTTTGGGGGTTACTACTTCTGCTTTTAACGGACTGGGTATGGGATTGGCAACCACTTTTGTGTTGTTTTCATCCAACCTGGTGGTATCTGTCATAAAAAACCTGATCCCTGATAAGGTCAGAATTCCCGCATTTATTGTGGTGATTGCTTCTTTTGTAACCATTACCGATTTGGTAATGGAAGCATATATGCCTGGCTTGTATGACGCGCTTGGGTTGTTTATTCCGCTGATTGTGGTAAACTGCCTGGTGATGGGCCGTGCAGAGGCCTTTGCAAGAAAAAACAATACCCTTAGCTCGGTGGTCGACGGCCTGGGAATGGGACTTGGCTTTGCCTTTGCCCTTACTGTTCTGGGGGGGGTAAGAGAGATCCTGGGAGCCGGGGAACTTTTCGGGTTCTCCTTTTTTGAAGGAGACGGAATGTTGGTGTTTGTGCTTGCCCCCGGCGCATTTATCGGACTGGGCTACCTGATCGCCCTGAATAATATAATTAAAAAGCGAATTGAATAAAATAAACCACCGGATATGGAGTATTTTGTAATCATTATCGGCGCTGTATTTGTCAACAACATTGTGTTGGCGCAGTTTTTAGGGATATGTCCCTACCTTGGGGTTTCAGCCAGGGTTTCAACCTCCATAGGGATGTCTGGTGCGGTGATGTTTGTGATGACACTGGCCACCCTTGTTACTTTTCTGATATTTAATTATATCCTGGTACCCTTGGATATTACCTACCTGCAGACCATTTCCTACATCCTGGTAGTAGCATCGCTGGTGCAAATGGTGGAAATCATCCTGAAAAAAGTGAGTCCTGCGCTTTACCAGGCCCTTGGAATTTTCCTCCCCCTTATTGTTACCAACTGTGCCATTCTTGGGGTAACCATTTTGGCCGTGAGGGAAGATCATGGTTTTCACTTACTGGAAGCCGTTGTTTTTGCCATTGGTCATGCCTTAGGTTTTGCCCTGACCATTATTTTGTTTGCCGGGATCCGTGAGCACCTGGACATGATGGATGTACCCAAGGGCATGCGCGGAGCACCTGCCGCACTGGTTGTTGCAGGCATCCTTGCCCTGGCATTTATGGGGTTTGCAGGATTGGTATAAATCCCAAAAAAATATAAGGAAAGCCCGGAAGAAAAATCTCCACCCGGGTTTTTTTGTTTTCTTTTGTACCTTTATCAAAACTTTTTTCATATACCAGTATTAATGGTTATAGCAACCAGCAATACACCCGGCAATCTTTCAACTCAGGGATGAAAATTTTTCCCTGCTTGCTGTTTCTGGTAAAGAGAACCCGGGTACCGAACCCGATTAAAATTAACTGTTGCTTCTCAGAAAAAATTAAAGAAATTCCGGACGAATTGGATTTCGGACGATAAAAAAAATCCTTTAAAATAATTCATTGATAGCATTATGGCTTTAGACACAATTATCGAACTGGATAATGTTTCTGTTTTTCAAAAAAATGTGTTGGTGCTCTCCAATGTCTCCCTTAGTATTGAAAGGGGAGAGTTTTGTTATTTGATCGGGCGCACCGGTACCGGCAAAAGCAGCCTTTTAAAGATCTTGTACGCCGATCTGCCCATGGTGGACGGTTATGCAAGGGTGGCAGGGTTTGACCTTAAGGGCATTAAAGACAAGCAGATCCCATTTCTCAGGAGGAATATCGGCATTGTTTTCCAGGATTTCCAGTTGCTGACCGATCGCAGTATCAAGGAAAATTTGTTTTTCGTGATGAAGGCCACAGGGTGGAACGATAAAGTTGCCATGGAAGAACGCATGGAAGATGTACTCAACAAAGTCGGTTTGCGCACCAAAGGATTTAAGATGCCCCACCAGCTTTCAGGAGGCGAGCAGCAAAGGGTTGTAATAGCCAGAGCCCTGATCAACGATCCGGATGTTATTCTTGCCGATGAGCCTACCGGAAACCTGGATCCCGAAACCAGCGAAGGCATTATGGAACTGATGGTTGACATTAGCAAGGCAGGCAGGGCGGTAATTATGGCCACCCATGATTACACCCTCTTCAACAAATTTCCAGCCCGCATCTTTAAATGTGAAGCAGGAAAAGTACTGGATGTGAATCCACCCCAGAAGCAAGGGGAAGCATCCCCAGGCAGTTACGAAGGCTCAGGTCATACCCCGGCCTTAAACGAATAGAAGGGGGTTTTTGTTTTAAAGAAAGGGCTTGTAAATTTCCCGGACTTTAGGTTCCTCATTCTCCCAGCAAAGTTCCCTGGCGGCTTTCAGGCAGTTTTTCTTCCATTGCTCAAGACGTACTTTATCTTCCAGCATTGTTTTAATGCATTCGGCGATATGGGCCGGATCATGGCTTTTGGCAATCATCCCCGTATCATATTTTTTGATGATGGCACTTACTTCGGGTAGGTCAGAGGCCAACACCGGGGTACCGCATACCATGTAATCAAAAATTTTATTGGGCAGGCTGAATCGGTAATTCACACTGGTATCCTTATCAAGGGAAACCCCAATATCGGCTTTGGCAGTGTATTGCAAAAGCTTCTCGTAAGGCATTTTGGGAAAGAACTTAACACGATCACCCAGCTTTTCTTCCTCCACGATCTGCTTCAGGATATCAAGGACATTTCCCCCGCCGATGATCAGCAACATGGCGTTATTGATCCCGTGCTGTGGCAGCATGGAAAGTAAAAGTTCTTCCGCACCCCGGTCTACATTGATACCGCTTCCCTGTAAAAGGATCAATTTTTTTTCTGCAGGAAGCCCTAAGGCTTCGCGGTTAATATGGGTATCGGGTTGACGGTAGGTCGGTAAATTCCTTACAACATGAAGCTTTTTCGAATATTCCTGCTCATACAAACCGGCAATGGACTCATTCACGGTGATGATGGTTTTTTGCTTTGGAAACAGGAAGTTCTCCAGGCGTTTCCACACCCTGAAAATTTTTGGACGGGAAG
>SKVW01000021.1 GCA_007129255.1 Bacteroidales bacterium | reverse complement strand
TTATTTTGTGCGAAGAAACACAAAACAAATTTCAAATCGTTGCTCAACAAAAAACTTATGTAGCGCAAGTATATCAAGGATTTCAAAGAACTTTAGTTAAAAACAACGCAACGCTAATGATGATATGTATCTTATAAAATTAATAAAAAATTTATTTAAACAAGACAAAAAAGTTTTTTTTTATCACCAATTGATATTTTGATAACACAGGATTATTTTTTTTAGTGCCTCAGAACTTAAAATCCATTTTTTATTTATTTCTGATAAATAAAAATAGTACCGCACATTATGCTTATCTTTGCAGGTGCTGGATCAATTGAACTTTGATTATACTATGAATATTATTCCTGGTTAATCTGAATAGCACTTTTAAAGTGATAAGGGGAATGATATTTGCAGAACACCAGCCTGAATAAACAAAACAATTTACAAATTAAACGATTAACAATTAATGGGAAGATCACAAGAAACTTTTAATAAAAGAGAAGTACGGAATAAAAAAGAGAAAAAGCGGAAAGAAAAAGAAAAAAAAAGGTTGGAAAGGAAAGAAAAGGACGAAACCACCAGCCCTGATGATATGATTGCATATGTTGATGAAAATGGCATGATTTCTTCTACCCCGCCCGATCCCGATAAAAAAAAGAAGATAAAAGCAGAAAATATTGAAGTCAGCACCCCCAAACAGGATTCCGTTCCTTACGATCCCATCAGGAAAGGAGTCGTGACTTTTTTCAACGACGCAAAAGGGTATGGATTTATTAAAGATTCTGAGACACAGGAAAGTGTGTTTGTACATGCCAACAACTTATTGGAAGAGATAAAAGAAGGCAATATTGTCAGTTTTGAAGTAGTGATGGGCCATAAAGGGCCGGCTGCAGATAAGGTAAAGCTTTTAAAATAGGCTAATCCCCGGCTTAAGCCTGAAAAAAAGCCTCCATTCAGCTTTTCAAAAAAGAAAAATTTACCAAAAACCCTGGGCCTGTCTTCCTGAATGATTTTCCGGGAAACAGGCCCAGGGTTTTTTACTTGCCGGTTAATTTTTGTTCTGTTATGTAGCTCCTAATAAATTTGCAGACCGGGATAAAAGGCACCCCATGCAAACCAAAAGCCCATAAAAGAAGTTGTAGGTTCAAGTCTTTCTCCGGTCCTTGGCCCTGAAACTGCCTCCCCGAAAACATTCCAGACATTGCCTTCATTATCGGTGAGGATTTCCGATCCCGGGCTGTCTCGGGAAATTACTTCAAAGTGCAATTCCGTTCCATTGTCCTCTGAGGGATCTACGAAAGAAACAATAAAATCCTCCGCCTGATTCCCGACAACAAGCAGTGGAACCCCCTTAAAAACGTCTTCAATAAGGGTCAATTGCCCCGCAAAAGACCCAAGGCGGTATGCTTTGGCTTCCCCATTCATAATAACACCATGCACCCTTTCTTTTGTTTGCAGGCGGTCATCTACCGGGCTGTAAGGAAAAAGGATGTTGTTGTGATTGGTCCGGTAATCTCCGTATGGGTAATGAGTATAATCCCGGTTATAGCCGGTTTGTGTGGACAGAACCTTTGTCTGGGGGTACATGTTTTTCCAGGTTTCCCAGGTGGTTTCCACCAACTGAAAGGTTTCGGCTTCCGTTCCCCTTAATTCCCCTTTTACACTGGCAAGCAATATTTGTGACCAATAGCTGTCTTTTTCACGGTCATAAAGAATCAGGTTTGAATTATAAAGCAGGCCGGAAACCCCAAAAGTGGTTTCGATACCTTTGATTGTCCTGTTCCATCCTATACCCGTTCCGGTAAGCGGGCAATAATTCACGGACATGGCAAAATCATTTATCTTATCATTTACAATTTCATGCCAGTTTAAAATGGCATGGGGATAGGCCCTGATGTCGTCTCCGTCTTTATATCCAAGAATCAGGTCGGCATCGGAGAGGTAATCCGCTTCCCCGGCCGGGACAAAGTCCGGATATTCCAATGAAGGAATCCCATCTTTTCCCGGTCCGCCGTCAAATATTTCATCTTCGGGAATGTCCCATTCGCCTCCATTGCCATTTTCAGGAAATACCCCATTGGACTCATCGGAGCAGGAAGCCAGAGAAGTGAAAAATAACAAGCAGATCGGTAACAGTATTCTAATTTTTTTAAGCGTTTTCATTTTCTGTTTTTTTTAATTCTACAATTCTCTCAATCAAAAGGTATCTGAACGCTTCCCGGAATCCGGGCAAAGCCATTAAACCCTTTTTAAGCAATGGAAAATATTTAATTTCCCTCCGCCTGCATGCTTCAAAATGTCAAAACTTTGGCATCCTGCTTTAGGTAGTCGGTTAAGGGCTTGCCCATGGGTTTAACCTCGAAGCCAAGATTTCGGAGGGTTTCGCTAACCTGGTAGGCATCAGCGCAAACCACGCAGGCCTGTATCGCTATTCCGTCTTTTTGCATGGCTTTGAGCTTTTCCTGTATTTTTAGGTTTTCGGCGGCAAGCCTGGCCGAAGGGCCCCAAATGATCAGGGTAACGTTTTCGAACCATCCGGCTGTTTTGGCGGCATGGGTGTACATAAATGCCACCCTTTCGGCAACATATGGGTCGTCACTGGTCCATAAAACAACCAGTTTTTCATTGCCGTTGTTTCCGGTTTTTCCGGTTTCAGCAACAACCACTGACCCGGTAAAAAGAAGCATGATCAAAAACAGCTTTTTCATTTGCATGGTAGTTAATTTTTAAGGTTTAACGTTTCGTTTTCCTGGTTTCTAAAAAGGTTTTCCATTAAAATGGCACCCCGGTTTTTCTTTTCTCTTTGAGCCCCTCCGCATACCAAAGTAATTCATCCAAAAAGCTGTTTGCGGATTTATCTACAATTTCACTACGGGATATAAGGTTTTTGTCAAATAAGTTTCCTACACCGGGAAAGGGCAGCATGGAGGAAATGGAAGGCATCCCAAGTTCCCCCAAAATAGCCCTTAAATGGACAGCTGCCCTCACACCCCCGAAATGACCGGTAGAATATGAGGCTATGGCAGAAGGCTTAAAAAAATATTCTTTTTGAAAATGGTCCAGCAAATTTTTCAAAGCCGGTGGAACGCTATGGTTATATTCTGCCGTGACCACAAGAAAGGCGTCTGCCTCCCTGAACCAGTCGGCAAGTTTCTCCATATTCTCAGGCGCGGTTCCTGGTTCGTATTCCTTATACATCTTGTCTAAAAAAGGCAAGGGAAGTTCCAACGGGTCCACAAAATGAACCTTAATTTTTCTTCTTTTAAGCTGGCGCTCAAGAAACCTTGCAGCTTTTATCCCCTGCCGCTCATTTCTTGCGGAGCCATAGATTATACTTATGGTTAATTCCATTATTTCGTTCTTTAATTTTTATTACCAGGTAAACAACTGAAAGATACCGATCATCAGTAAAATACCCCCCCATAATACTATTGATGTGGGTGGTTATGGCTTTAACATTAGAGATCACTTTTAAACTAAACAATACATATAACCAGAGAATGAATATTTTCCCGGCAAAAATTCCAGCCGCAAACACCAGGGAGTTGATTATTGAAACTTCAGGGATGTTTTTAGTGTAGACAAAGGTCATGGCAATTATCCAGTAAATAAACACCTGAAGGCTGATCAAATTCAATGAAACACCTTTCAGGAATCCGGCACCGGTACTTTTACCGGCGGGATGATTTTTTTCTTTTTTTAGCAAAAAGTAAAGTCCGGCAGACAACAAAACAGTCACAACAAATATATTTACCAAAACACTGTTCTGAATCCATTGGTTAAGTGCACTGCCGGCAAGGAGCGCCACCAAACCAAACATCACCTCTACCCAGGCTGCACCATGCGCAACCCTCATGGCAGAATGAGCGCCTTCCTTTATTGAAACTTTAACAACCGTAAGGTTGACCAAACCAAAAGGGAGCGCACCGATGAATGAGATTAAAATAGCCGCAAAAAATATCAGTAAAGGTTCCATAATCAAAGGGTATGATGACCTTTCTTTTTACTTGCATTCCAAAAAAAATTTAAACGAATTCTTTCACGTTAAAATAGTCGGGATAAGAAGCGAACCTGACAAACAATCCAAAAAAAAACCACCTGTATTGAACAGGTGGTTTTAAAAAATTCAGGGATCAGGGATTATTTTGAGGATTCGTCCCCGGATTTTCCTTTACTGGATGAAGACTCTCCGGGTTTGCTGATCTTGTCGCGCATGGTGGTATCGGCTTTGATGTTTTCCATGCGGTAATAATCCATGATGCCGAGGTTTCCGCTTCTGAAGGCTTCGGAAATGGCCTTGGGGATCTCGGCTTCAGCCTGGATCACATTGGCGCGGGCTTCCTGGGCCTTGGCCTTCATTTCCTGTTCAGCGGCAACAGCCATGGCGCGCCGTTCTTCGGCTTTGGCCTGGGCAATGTTCTTATCGGCATTGGCCTGGTCGATCTGTAACATCGCTCCGATATTTTTACCAACGTCAATATCGGCAATGTCAATGGAAAGGATCTCATAAGCCGTTCCGGAGTCCAATCCTTTGGAAAGCACTACTTTAGAGATGCTGTCAGGATTTTCGAGCACTTGTTTGTGGTGCTGGGCCGAACCAATGGAGGTAACAATACCTTCACCTACCCTTGCCAGGATGGTTTCTTCACCGGCTCCACCAACGAGTTGCTTGATATTTGCACGCAGAGTAACCCTGGCTTTGGCTATGAGCTGGATTCCATCCTTTGCAACAGCAGCAACCGGGGGAGTGTTGATCACCTTTGGCTTGACCGACATTTGTACAGCTTCCAGCACATCACGACCGGCAAGGTCAATGGCCGTTGCTGTTTTAAAGTCCAGGGAAATATTGGCTTTGTCTGCACTTATCAGGGCGTTGACCACTGCTTTCACCCGGCCTCCGGCCAGGTAGTGGGCTTCAAGATCGTTTCGGTTCAGATAAAGCCCGGCTTTGGTGGCCGAAATGAGGTTGTTTACAATAACTGCCGGGGGAATTTTCCTCCAGCGCATCAGTACCAGTTGCAAAAGACTGATACGTACCCCGGATACCAGGGCCGAGAACCACAATCCTACAGGAATAAAGTAGAAAATGATCCAAAGACCTACGATACTGATCAGGGCAATGGCAATAATAATTCCGATTTGGCTATCTACAGCTAAGATCGCTCCAAGGTTGTCCATGTTTGTTTATGATTTTGGTTTAACAATAATTTTATTCCCATCCACTTTTACCACCACAATGGGGGTATTTTCGCTGACAAGATTGTCTTTTGATTGCACTTCGTAATAATCTTCCTTAATGAGGGCTTTTCCCATTGGGTTCAACCGGGTAATCGTAACCCCTTCATCTCCAACCACCACGCGATCGGGTTCAAAAATATTTACTTTTCCATCCAGGGCCGATCCCAGCATGGCTTTTTTCCATGTGTTGGATTTCAGGGCCAACCCAAT
>SKVW01000052.1 GCA_007129255.1 Bacteroidales bacterium | reverse complement strand
TTATGGTCGCGGGTAGACAGGGCCGCCAGCAAATCTTCCTGACCGGATTGCACGGCAAAGGAATTGCTGCCAATGATGATTTCCGGCTCATAGTTTACTGAAATGGGTTCAGGAGCCTTGGTTCTAACGTTCATTGAAGGATCTCCAAAAAGTATCCAGGTTTTATGATTGATTTTTCCGGTGTTTCCGTGTGCCGCAATCATGGCCATGCTTCCGTTTATTGACAAGCCCCCGAATGTTCGTTTTATATGGTCGCGCTCTTCCACCAAAATGGTGACCATTTCGTCCTGTGCTGTCATAGGGGGTATCCAGTCCTGTGATATGGAAGACATAAAAGTTCCGACAGCCCCGGCAGGCTGACCCTGATGGGTAGCCTGCATCCAGGCTTCTGCAAAAGAGTTCTGACCGGAAAAGTTGCCGTTCAGGCAGGCAACAGACCAGATGAAAGGAAGTTTACCGGTATTTGTAAGGTTGTTTACATGACTGATATCATAACCTGCCACGGACCAGCCGGTGGTCAGTCCGTGATTACAATAATTAATGATCCCCGCCCCATCATTGATCCGCTGGGAGATTTTGGCAGCAGTGGTGTTGGGCAATCCGGGCACATCCCCGTCGTATTCGCGATGGACAATCTCGTAGGTATAGTTCAACAGCGAATCCCGGATAAAGTCCATGTGTTCGTAATCCGACTCCCCGAAATGCCCCCCTCCAGCACCTTCGTTTCTTGCAATACCTATGCCGGTGGCAAGCCAATGGTCATCCGGTCCCGGGTCTCTTTCGTAGGCAATGATCCTATCTATCTGGGTTACTACCTGATGATTGTTTGAAGCAGAAAGCCGGCCCACAATAATGTCATTATATGCATCCGATCCTTCCAAAAAGGCATACCAGCTATCGGAATGCCCTGTGTCATTGGGCCCTGTTATTTCAAACTCATAAGCAGGAATTTGATCCGGTGCATCTCCCACCAAAAGAAGAAAGGCAAAATCGGCATGCTCATGGTAGTAATCCGCGACAAAATCCCTGATTTCCCCCGGGCTGGCACCGGCCGCTGAAGCCGGGACCATCTCCGTTTTTCGTCCGGTGGTCCTTTTCCATTCCACAAAAGGAATCATACTCTCCAAATAATCATCATAACAGATAATCAGCAAAGAACCGTCCTCTCCGGCCAGGGGGTAGTTTTTTGTAAACCCATTCCAGTTTAAAAAAAAGTTTTGGTATATCTGCGCAAATTCCCGGGTGACCTTTGTCAGGGGTTCATCCCTTATCAACTGATTTACACCTCCTTTTCCCTTCGGTTGTAACTCAATTTCCAGGTGGGTATAAACACGCAGGGTTTTGGTTTGCGGCTGGTACCGGATGGGGGAGATCCTGAGGTTTTGACCACGGATGTCCCGCATAATATATGGGTCGGAAAATCCGGCGATCTCCTTTGGCCAGAAATCTTTATTGTCATAAGCCTCTCCATACACATAAGGAACAGAGTCTGGGTTGACTTGCCTGGGAAAGTGGCCTTTGGATGGGGCCACTGCAACCCCCTCTACATCATGATATTGAGCATTCACGACCCTTACTTCCATTTTTTCCAAATCGGGGATTACCAGGGGAATAACCAGGCGGGGGAGGTCCGGCGAACCTTTTTCGGCCATGGGAACCCCACCCTCCAGGTGAATGGTAAATGCTTCTCTCCCGGGAGTGGTTACCTTCTTTTTTTTGAACCCGTCCAGGGAAATGGTTATCCTTTGGATATGGATGCCGACTTCCTGCAATTTAATTTCAGGCCCTGAGGGTTTGTCAGGCCCGGTGCCAATCCATTCCTTGCCGCTGGTTTCAAGCAACAGGCAGCAGGAAAAGATAAATATGGCTAATGTTCTCAAATTCATAATAAACCGCTTATTTAAAGGAATTACTAACCACCCTGCCTGAAAGGAAACAGGCAGGGTGGAATATTACACTAACAGTATATTCTGGGTTTATCGTGTAATCACGATTCTTTTGGTCACGAAATTCCCGTATTGCTTAACTGAAAGAAAATATACTCCATTGGGGAGGGATTCGACATTCAGTAACGCTTCATACCCATTCACCTCAAGTATTTGAACAAGGTTTCCGGTAATGTCAAAAAGTCTGACCTTCTCCATTTGTGATCCGGAGCGTATGTTAATGCTGATGGTTGCAGGATTGGGGAAAATATTGATTTTTTCCATGTAAGGATCAAAAACATTGACCTCATCCCGGCTTAAAGTCACCGTAATGGCAAGGTCTTCAGACACCTCAAGCTCTTCCGCTTCAAAGGGGAGAAAGCCCTCTTTTTCAACTATATATTGATATACACCTGCTTCCACATCTTCAAACAAGTAATCCCCGGCGGGGTTGGTCGTCTCACCAAGGGAGATGACCGCAGACTCCAGGGCTTGTCCTTCTTCATCTTCCACAATGAATTGCACCAGGTAGGTTTGGGACACTACTGTCATGGTCACTTCCACCACAAGGTCTTCATCAACTTGCAGTCCTTCGGCAAAAACCGCTTCAAACCCTTCCGCTTCCACGGAGTAATCGTAGACCCCGGCTTCAATCCCTTCAAAGGTATAGTCTCCAACTTCGTTTTCCAGGTCTCCCAGAGTAATCAGGGCATTTTCCACAGAAGTACCCTCTTCATCCATGACTTCAAACACTACGTTGTGGTAAACCACCTCGGGTATCCCCTCTATGAGAACATCGTCAATAGCCCATTGCTCAAGATCCATAGTCATGCCTGAGAAAACCCAGGCAATAAAAACCTTTTCCTCCCCAATCAGGTGGTCTAAATTTATTTCAATAGTTTCAGGGTTTTCGGTTTGTCCGTTTTTGGAAGGTTGGTGTTCCCATCCGGTGTCTTCCCAGGTGGATCCGTCCACGCTTGTTTGAACTTTCAGGGTGTATCCGGCCCAGGGCCCGTCTTCAATGTAGTTTTTAAAGCTCAGGCCTGCTTCGGTCATATTACTAAGATTCAATGGTGGGGTGATCAGCCTGAGGTTATCGTTGATCATGGGAAATGGAGACAACACCATTTCAGGGGCTTGCCCGCCGGCATGCTCGGTGTCGGAAACATTCCAGTTACTGTGTGAGCGAAACCAGTTTTCAGGAAAAGAACCCGAATCGACTTCGCTGAAATCTTCCGCAAATGGAAGGGGTTCACTTTCCATCTCTGCAAAGAATGCTTTCACGCTGTTGTCTTCATTCATGGTGATGGTGGTTTCCGCCGCATATTCATCTGCCACATTTCCCTCCCAGTGGCTGAAAGTCCACCCCAGTGCAGGAGTGGCCCGTAACAGCACCTCTTCTCCTTCCAGGTAGGAATATTCTCCGGCTTGCGGGTTAACCACCCCCTCGCCATCAGGAATTTCTACTGTTAAAGTAAAGGAAGAAAAATTACCAATGGAAAAATCATCAATAAAAATTCTGTTGGAACCTGAAGCCTCATCTTCTTCGGTCAGGTAATAGTTAAGGGCAATGTACATATAACCATGCAAATGGCTAAGGTCAATTAAATGAGAGCCCCACTCGCTTCCCATGTGAATACTTTCAATGAGCTCTCCATATTCCCGGAGGTCATCTCCATTTTGGTAAGGTACATCCAACGCATAAACATGCAGTACTTCGATCACCCCATCAGGATTGCTTTGCGTTTTTCCAAAAAATGAGAGGGATGTGGCCCCATCCTGATCAAGGTCCATCCGGGGTGATATCAACCATTCATCGGCAACATGGTCCATAAACTTAAATACCATTTCTGTGGAAGCGGACGCACTGAAGTTTCCGGAGTAACTATGCTGAGCTGACTGTTCCCAGGCGGCGCCTTCATAGGTTGTAACTTTTTTCCAGCCAAGGGGAATGAAGTCGTGTTCAAACTCTTCCACAAAAGGAAAGTCGGCGATGGTATTTATAGCAATGGTTTTTACTTCAACTGCTGCACTCACTTCTTCTGCATTCTGAGAGCCAACGGTCAGGGTAACTTCCGAAATCTCACCGAAAGTTGCTCCTTCAGGCACGGTTACGCTCAGGGCAACCACCTGGGATTGGCCGGCATTTAACTCAATACTTTCCGGGAAAGAATAATCCCAGTCTTTCTCCACATTAAGGGAAAGGGTATAGGTGTCGTCCTCCATACCATTGTTGGTGATCTCAATATCATATACCCCGGTTTCTCCGGCATTAACGGACATGTCACCTGTAAGGTTGGAAACCAGCACATCATAGGGCTTGCGTTCTTCAATAAAAATATTGTCCAGATAAAGCCGGGCATAATGTTCGTTTGCCGGATCGTACTTAAAGGCGATATACTGATGGTCTCCATCATAGTTTTCAAAACAAAGGGTATACTGATCAAACTCCGTTGTAAAAAAGAAAGTTTCCATTGGGTTGAAGGTGTCCGGATCTGTGGGGTCGGAGATAGTTCCAGCTTTCAATATGGGAAAGGACCATGCATTGGGTTTAATTGCATAAAAGCTAACCCTGAGATCGCTTATTGCATTGGTAATTTTGGGGGAAACCAGATACAAGTTGGCATTTGGGTCATCGGCGTTGTTGAAAGAAACTGCATTTGGAGGTGAAAAGGCATGGAGGGTGGAAGTTTCAACTCCTGCCAGGGGATCCGAAGATTCAATGATTTTACTCCAACCCAAGGGGAGTTCCGGTACGTCCACCCCGTTAAAGTCTTCCAGGTAATCTGCCGATACCGGGGTAGTGGCCGTAGTGGTCATTTCAAGGGTCTCCATTTCTCCTGCATCTCCCATTGAGGTAATGGTCAAAGTACCCAGATCAGTTTCGCCCATTTCAGCCCCTTGCGGCACAATAACACTCACCTGAAAGTCTTTGGTTTCTCCGGGAGCCACCTCAAGGGTTGCCTGGGAAAGCACATACCAACTGCCCTGGGTCAACTCCAGGGAGTAGGTGTCGTTTTCAGTACCACGGTTTTGAACCCGGAAATGATAGCTTGCTTCCTCTCCGGCAAGTACATGGAGGTCCGGGGTAATGCCTTCAGCAAAAAACTCATAGGGTTGGAGCTCATAAACTTTCACGTCGTTGATCATCAAACTTCCCTGTCCGTAGCAGTCATGGTGCCTGAAAGCAAGGTAGATGTCCTCGCCGGAGAAGGCTTCAAGGTCAATGAAAATGCTTTCCCATAGTGCTCCTTGCTCAATGGTTTCGGAGTAAGCCACCTGCACGAAGTTTTCCGTGTCATTCCCGGAGGTTGAAACCAATACCTCGTAATTTTCCGCAGGAGCTCCTGCATCAGAAGCCTGGCGGAGAAAAGACAGGCCATATTGGCCCTCGCCCAGATTCAACTGGGGTGTGATGAGCCAGTTATCCGGATTGACTGGAACAGGAGGGTTTTGCTCATGCACCATGGAGGATGACAGGGCCACCTGAACAAAATCATGCTCTCTCTGGGCGCTGCTTATTGTCCAATT
>SKVW01000056.1 GCA_007129255.1 Bacteroidales bacterium | reverse complement strand
TTTCACTGAAATTGACGCATTGACCAAACGGGATCATCCCAACCTGGCGCAAACCTATATTCCCATCAATGCCGTTAACACCCCGGTGACCATGCGCACCGATGAGGGGTTGCACCTGAGCTTTCATGAAGCGGCCCTGATTGATTATTCAGGCATCACCCTTGCGGTGGACAAGGAAAACCTGCAATGGCGTGTCAACCTGGTGGGCACCGAAAGGCAACCTTACAAGGTTGAGCAAAGAACACCCTTTCAAACCCCCTGGCGCATGCTGCAGATTGCCGAAAGGGCGGGTGACCTGATCGAATCCCGCATCATTCTCAACATGAATGAACCCAACAAGCTGGGCGATGTATCCTGGATCAAACCTTGCAAATACATGGGCATCTGGTGGGAAATGCATCTTGGCAAATCCGAATGGGGCCTTTACGATGATGATGGGGAGCCCCACAGCCGCCACGGAGCCACCACCGAAAACGCCAAAAGATACATCGACTTTGCTTCGGCCCATGGAATTGAGGGTTTGCTCATTGAAGGCTGGTATACCGGATGGGAAGACTGGATCGGCACCGACGACCGGGAAGGCATCTTTGATTTCGTAACCCCCTATCCTGACTTTGACCTGGACAAGGTAAATAGTTATGCCGATGAAAAAGGGGTTCGCCTGGTAATGCACCATGAAACTTCTTCGGCAGTTACCACATACGAAGAGCAGATGGATACTGCCTTTGCCCTGATGCGGCACTATGGATACGATATGGTAAAAACCGGATACGTGGGCACCATCATTCCTGTTGGTGAATACCACCACGGACAATGGATGGTAAACCACTACCAGCGGGTAATTGACCTTGCGGCCGAAAGCAAGGTGATGGTAAACATTCACGAACCCATTATGGCCACCGGCCTGAGGCGCACCTACCCCAACGATGCCACCCGGGAAGGCCTGCGCGGACAGGAATTTAATGCATGGGCCGTGGATACCGGGAACCCTCCTGAGCACCTGCCCATTGTGGCCTTTACCCGCATGCTGGCAGGACCCATTGATTACACCCCCGGGATTTTCAATATCAAGCTTGACCCCTACCGGCCCGACAACCAGGTAAACACCACCCTTGCCCAGCAATTGGCCTTGTATGTTGTGATTTACAGCCCCATGCAAATGGCTGCCGACCTGCCTGAAAATTACGAAGGGCATCCGGCTTTTCAATTTATCAAGGATGTGGGAGTGGATTGGGAACAATCCCTTGTACTCAACGGAGAAGTAGGTGAATACGTAACCATTGCCCGGGAAGAGCGCGATACCGGATACTGGTTCTTAGGCAGCATCACCAATGAGGAAGACCGGGTGTTGACCGTCGAAACCGATTTCCTGGAGCCAGGCATCAGCTATACGGCCACACTTTATGCAGATGCTCCCGATGCCCATTGGGATGAAAATCCGGAGGCTTATATTATCGAAACCTTTGAAGCAGACCATAACAGCACCATCACTTTAAACCTTGCCCCGGGAGGGGGTGCCGCCATCAGTTTCACCCCCGGCTGGCCTTTTTGATGCGTTCAGGCGGTGGCAGCTCTTATGCTTTTTTTTGAAGACGGAAGAAAACGATATTCCTGAAGCAAAATGAAGGAAGACAAAATAAAACCATATGCAGTCGTAACCGGTGCCAGCAAAGGCCTGGGAAAATGTTTTGCCCTGGAACTGGCTAAAAGAAAGATCAATACCATTCTGGTTGCTTTGCCGGATGAGGGCATCGGGAAAGTTGCGGAAGTTTGCATTGAAGCAGGATCCGAATCGGTTTGCTATGAAACCGACCTTACCCGCGTGGACAACATCATTGCTCTGGGCAAGTGGATCAATGAAAAATACCCGGTCAATATCCTGATAAACAATGCAGGTACCGGGGGAACCGCCGGTTTTTCTGAAAGCAAAATAGAATACGTCAACAACCTGATCCAGATCAACATCACGGCCACCACCCTGTTAACCCACCAGTTACTGCCCAACCTGCTTCAACAGGATGAAGCATACATTCTGAATGTATCCAGCATTGCCTCCTTCAGCCCCATGGCAAACAAAGCCGTTTACGCAGCTTCAAAAAACTTTATCAATATTTTTACCAGCGGGCTGCGGGAAGAACTCAAAAAAACCCGGGTATTTGTTACAGCAGTGTATCCCGGCCCCATGAAAACCAACAAAAGCATTACCGATCGCATAAAAAAACAAGGCCTGCTTGGAAAAATTGGCCTTTTGACCCCGGAAAAAGTAGCAGAAGAAAGCATACGGGGCTTATTCCAAAAAAAGCACCGCATTGTGATTGGGGTTCCCAATAAAATTTCCAGGATGTTGCTGATACATGTTCCCTCCTGGCTGCGCCTGCCAATTTTGAGTAAGGCCGTAAAAAGAGAAAATCAATTGAAAGTGGAATGAATAATCCCCCCGAAAAAGTACTGATCACCGGAGTCAACGGATTGCTGGCTGCTAATGCCATAGAAGCTTTTCTTGACAAGGGTTACCTGGTTACAGGCATACTTAGGGGAAAAAACCGTTATCGAGGCATTCAGCACCCAAACCTGGAATTGTATGATGGCAGCTTTTTAAACATGGGCGATCTGGAGAATGCCATAAAGGGTTGCAATCACGTGATACATATTGCCGCCCTCACCGCTCAGGGGTTGACAAAACGCTCCGACTATGACAAGATCAATGTGGAAGGCGCCTTAAAAGTGCTGGATGCCGCCAAGCGAAACAGGCTGAAAAGAATGGTCTTTGTCAGCACCACCAATGTTTTTGGATATGGATGCAAAGATCAACCCGGAGATGAAACCCGGCCCATTAAATCTCCCTTTAGCGGTTCATTTTACGCCCAAAGCAAACTGAAGGCCCAAACCCAGCTGCTCATAAAAAAGGGAGATATTGAATTGGTAATCGTCAATCCTACTTTTATGCTCGGACCTTATGATGCCAAGCCCGGCTCCGGCAGGATCATTCTGATGGGCTATAAAAAAAAGTTCGTGTTTGTACCACCGGGGGGAAAAAATTTTGTACATGTTAAGGATGTGGCCCGGGGCCTGGTTGAGGCTCTGGAAAAAGGAAGAGATGGAGAGGCTTACCTTATGGCGAACGAAAACCTGACTTACCTGGAGTTTTTCAAAATCCTCTCCAAAATTACCGGACAAAAACCGGCGCTTTTAAAAATTCCAAAGGGAATTCTGATCTTCATGGGTTTCTGGGGTAGCTTTTTAAGAGCATTGGGGCTGAAAACCGAACTCTCCCTTCCCAATATGAAAATTCTTTGCGCCCACGGTTACTATTCCAACCAAAAGGCCCAAAAAGAGTTAGGAATACATTTTCAATCCACAGAAAAGGCCATAGCCGATGCCATTCATTGGTTCAGAAAGGAAGGAATGATCAGGTAAAAAATATTTTTCTGCAACCAGGATTATTGAAAGGGAATTAAACAAAACGTTTTGTTTAATGTTTTATTTAAAAGTTTAAACAAAACATTCATCCCAAAAAATCTCTTTTGTCATGAAAAATATCCTGATCATAGGCGCCAGCAAGGGAATTGGCTTAAGCCTTGCCAAAATTATGTCGCAAAACCCCGAAAACAATTTATACACGGTTTCCCGAACCGAAACTGAAGAACTTGCCAGGCTTGAAAGCAATCATATATCCATGGATATTGTGAACGATGATATCGGTAATCTGGATCAGTTGCCCGAAGAGTTGCATGGGTTGGTCTACTGCCCTGGCGCCATTCAGCTGAGGCCTTTTGCAAGGCTAAAACCAAAAGACTTTATTGAGGATTATAAACTGCAGGTCCTTGGCCCTGTTAGAGTGATTCAAACACTTTTGCCAAAACTAAAAAAAGCCGGACAGGCCTCCATAGTTTTGTTTTCCACGGTCGCGGTACAAACCGGTTTGAATTTTCACTCCATGGTTTCGGCTTCCAAAGGAGCCATTGAAGGCCTGAGCCGGTCACTGGCTGCCGAATTTGCTCCAAAGATCAGGGTGAATTGCATAGCCCCTTCCCTGACCGACACCCCCCTGGCTTTTGCTTTGCTCAATACCGATCAAAAAAGATCAGCCAATGCCGAAAGGCATCCCCTGAAGCGCGTTGGACGGGCAGAAGACATTGCTTCCATGGCAGCATTCCTGCTGTCAGAACAAGGAAGCTGGATTACCGGTCAGGTGATGCATGTGGATGGCGGGCTTTCCAAACTGAAAACATAAAAGCCCCCGGGAAACTTTATCCCCGGAGGCTTGAAATTTATAAGGAATATTTTCTTATTATTCAGAAATACGGCATTACATTTTAAACGAATTGTTTGCCAAAAGCGTCGGCCATTTTAATGGCAGCAAAAACGCTTTCAGCATTCACGGGCATGGGTTCGTTGTGAGAGGTCTCGCCTTCTGCAGTAGCTGCTTCAGCAACCTTCATCAGGTCTTCATCGGAGGCATCTTTCAGGCCGATCCCTTCAAGGGTTACCGGTAAACCGATCTCATTGCAAAACTCATACACCGTTTCAATGAGATCAGTAGTTTGGTCGGTAAGGAAGAGTGATGCAAGGGTTCCAATGGTAACTTTCTCTCCATGGGTATAATTATGGGTTGGTTCCAATACGGTCAGTCCGTTATGGATGGCATGGGCAGTGGCAAGTCCTCCGCTTTCAAACCCAAGACCGCTCAATAGGGTATTGGCTTCAATAATTTTCTCAAGGGCCGGGGTGGTCACCCCTGCCTCACAGGACAATTTGGCAGCATAACCGCTATTCATAAGGGTTTCAAAACACAAATTGGCCAGGTTATAAGCAGTCATGGAGCCAAGGTTTCCGGCCATGTTTGGGGAATGGCTTTCCATGCAGGATTTGGCTTCAAACCAGGTAGCCAGGGCATCTCCCATGCCGGCTACCAGCATGTTTACTGGCGAACGGGCAATGACGGTGGTATCTACCAGCACCACATTGGGGTTTTGTTTCAGGAAAAGATATTTATCTACCTCTCCATCTTCGGTATAAACTACGGACAATGCACTGCAGGGGGCATCCGTTGATGCCAGGCTGGGCACGATGATCATGGGTAAGTCTTGCTCATGGGCCACCGCTTTGGCCGTATCAATGGTTTTTCCTCCTCCAAATCCGACCACCACATCGGCATCCGTCTTCTTCATTTCCTCAACCAAACGCTGGATCTCTTTATCCGTGCATTCTCCTTCAAACCGCTCAACCTCATAATCTGATTCATCTCCTAAAGAAGATTTGTATTCCGGCAACAATTCATCATAAACAAAGGGGTCGGCAATGATAAACCCTCTTTTGCCAAACCGGTCAATTTCATCTTTAAGCTTTTCAATTGCTTTTGGTCCCTGTATGTACCTTCCTGGAAATAATGTTGTTGTAATCATCTCTTTTC
Source organism: Bacteroidales bacterium (assembly GCA_007129255.1). Taxonomy (GTDB): domain Bacteria; phylum Bacteroidota; class Bacteroidia; order Bacteroidales; family UBA7960; genus PUML01. Next base: position 49 of record SKVW01000056.1, on the reverse strand, counting down.
TTTTTTTGTTCAACATTCATTTAACAGTATTTATCATTTCAATAAAAGG
>SKVW01000117.1 GCA_007129255.1 Bacteroidales bacterium | reverse complement strand
TGGTGGCCGAAGAGTACATGGAAACCGAATACCTGTTTACCGGCCTGCCCGAAGGAGATCATACCGCAGGCGTGCAGTCGGTTTACACAACCGGTTCTTCCGACATTGTCGAGATCGACTTTGAGATACTTGAGAGCGCCGAAACCTTCAACGTTACCTTTAACGTGGAAGATGAAGCCGGAGACCCCATTGCTGATGCAGTGGTTACATTCGACGGTGTGCAGTACGATGCAGGCCAATACGTAATTGAAAATGTTGTTCCCGGAACCTACGACTACACGGTAGCCAAAGAAGGATACCAGGATGCAACCGGTGAAGTAACCGTGGTGGATGAGGATGTGACCGTGGATGTCACCCTCATGGATCCCGTGGAAACCTTTGCCGTAACCTTTAACGTAGACCTGGAACTTGCCATAGAGCATGGCATCCTGGAAGGCTTCGATCCGGAAGTGCATCATATTATGATGACCGGCGAAATGTTTGGCTGGACAGAACCGGATCCTGCTAATGAAGAGTTGGTACTCGACTGGATTGACGATGATCCCCTGACCTACAGCATCACACTGCACCTGGAAGCCGGAGAATATCCTTACAAGTACTTCTCCGACCTGATTGGCGATGGCTGGGAAGGCGGCGAATGGGACGCAGGAGATGACCGAATGGTCGAAGTTACAGGCGACATGGAGGTCTACGACCACTTCGGTTTCACCGATGATGAAGTATCTGTTACAGATATTGCTACCCCGGGTCTCAACCTTTACCCCAACCCGGCCAGCTCAGTGGTTCATATCCGTTCTGAGGAAACCATCAATCAGCTGCGCCTGATCGATATCTTAGGACAGGTGGTCTATACCGCAAGCCCGCAGGATTACAACTTTGAACTCAATGTTTCAGGGTTTGACAATGGCGTATACTTCATACAGGTACTTACTTCCAGCGGATTCAAAACCGAAAGGTTGCAAATCAGCAAGTAAGTTCAATCCTGACTTCTTTTTAAAAAAAGCGGCCGCCCACCAGGTGGCCGCTTTTTTTTTGGCCGGGATTTCACCCTTACTAAGGAATTTTCACGAATGGAAGAGCCATTACAAATGGCTGCATTTTCCTGAACAACTCCCGTAAAATTCCCGATGATTTTTTGAGCAGGCTTTAAAATACTTTCGTTGAATTAACATATCTATTTTTCTTTTTATTATCATATTTACCCGCCCGAAGGCTATTTTTCTAAAAGGAATTAAAAAAAAATTTCCGGAATTTTTTCCTTTATTGCCCAATTTTGTATAACTTGGCGTTCTTAACAAAAAAAACCTTCCGCTTCTACACCGTAAAACCAATTTATAACACTGATTTTTAACCCTTTAAAAACTAATTTTTATGAAAAGAACAGGAGTACCACCTTAGAATCAAGAAAAAAATCAATTCTTTTTTTTACTGTTTATTCCTTCTGAGTTAGAAGGATTTTTTTTCAAACCAAATAAAAAAACCTATGAAGAGAAAACTTATCATTTTAATGACCCTTATGTTTACCCTGGGCTGGGTTTCTGCACAGGAAGGAAAATCTTCATTTTTTCTTGAAGATTTTTCTGCCAATGAGCTCCCTGCCGGATGGGAAAACACAGACAACAGTGGAGATGGGGTTCTTTGGATCTTTGAAGACGAATTGGCCATTGCAGACAGTGATGCCCACTCTGGAGATCATGTATGGACCACCATGACTACCGCCCCTATCGATTGCTCAGGGGAAGACAATGTTCACCTTTTTATTAACCATTATTACCGGCACCTTGGCTCTTCTTCCGGAAAAATCGAAGTAAGCAACGACGGGAATAACTGGGTTGAGGTTGTCACTTTTACTGAAACTTCTGGTGGAACTGATTTTCCGTATTTCGAATTCGACATATCCGATGTGGCCGACAGTGAGGCACAGGTATGGTTAAGGTTTGAGTACGATGACGGAGACGGCTGGAACTGGTATTGGCAAATTAATACCATAGGCCTTTATTCTCCCGACCCCACCCCCATGCCTGCAACGCTGGTTGGTCCGGAAGATGAAGGTACCGATGTACTGCTGGATGTAACCCTGGAGTGGGCTCCCGGTGGAGGAGCCGCACCCGATGGCTATAAGGTTTACCTGGATGATGAAGATCCTCCGGTCACTGAAATTTACCAGGGCGAAGATACCTCCTTCCAGCCCGTTGGACTTGAATACAGTACAACATACTATTGGATGGTGGTTCCTTACAACGATGAAGGAGATGCTCTTGATGTACCCGTATGGTCTTTTACCACCCTGGATGATCCAACCATCGTTGAGCTGCCTTATACTGAAAACTTTGAGGATGCCGAACCACCCGCATTGCCGCTGGGATGGGCTTCCCATATTGTGGCTGCCTCTAATGCCGTGGTGGAAACATCCACTTTTGGCACACCACATTCCCCCCCAAACCACATTCGTTTCCGTAATTTAGGGGATGCGGATGCAGAGTTAAGCCTGATCACCCCGGTAGTGGCGTTTGATCTCGATGAGCTCAGGGTCAGGTTTTACAGCCGAACCTCAAGTACAGAAGACGATTATCTTGAAGTGGGTACCTGGGATCCTGAAGCAGATGACCACTTTACTCTGGTCGAATCCATCAACCTGACCACAACCTATACCGAATATACCGTTTCCCTGGAAGATTATACCGGGGATGATGTACACATTGCTTTCCGTGCAATGCCGGGTTCAGGTTTCCAGACCATTTACCTGGATAATTTTATCCTGGAAGAGATTCCGGACCAGCCAATTTTTGAAGTCAGCCCATTATCCAAAGATTTTGGATCTTTCCCCATGGGGCAGGTTTCCGATCCCCAGGTGTTTACTTTCACCAACGTTGGTGCTGGCACCATTACCATTTCACCGGAAGATATCGAAATCACCGGAGACGATGCTTCAGCATTTTTGCTTGACAACATCGACGAAACGGTTAATCTTGAAGCCGGTGAATCGGCAAGTGTAAGTGTAAGTTTTGCACCGGTCAATGAAGGTGTTAAAACAGCCTTCCTTCAAATAGAGGACAATATTGGGGAGAAAGAGCTGCATGAAATACCACTGACCGGAGAAGCTTACGACCCGGTATTCCCCACACCTTTTGCAGAGGATTTTACGGGAGAAGACTTTCCACCTGCTGAATGGACCCGTTGGTCTGGCATTTTGAGTGACGACACAGAGCTTAGCCCGGTTACCTCAATCTGGACACATCATGTTTTTGGGAACCAAACACCCGGCGACAACAATGCAGCGCACATAAACATTTATGGCACCCGAAACCATTGGCTCGTTTCACCACAAATTGACCTTGGTGAAAACGGTAAAGACCTGCCAATGACGCTAAACTTTGAAATTGCATTGACCCCATGGACCGGAACCGCCCCCATTGACCTGGGACCGGATGACTACGTTGCCGTCTTGATTTCCACAGATTATGGGTCAACCTGGACTCCGGATGATGTTATGATCTCCTGGACCGCAGACGACAACATCTCCAATACCGGCGACTCTTACCACATAGACCTGGAAGACTATTCAGGTGTGGTGCAGTTTGCTTTTTACGCTGAACGCCCCTCCGGTTTCAGCCCTGACCTGCGTTTTTATGTCAACAACCTGGATGTAGGTGAATTTGAGGCTCCTGACCTGGCAAGGGTTCAGATCATTCACAACTCAGCTGATGAACTGGTGGAAGAAGTGGATATTTATGTCAATGGAGACCTTTTCCTCGAGAATGTTGGCTTCCGTCAGGCCACTCCATTTATGGATGTCCCTGCAGATGTTGACCTTGATATAGTGATCACACCCGCGGGTGAAGGGATCGAAAATGGTGTAGGACCTATCACGGTGCAGTTTGGAACTGATGAAACCTATGTGGTGGTTGCCTCAGGTATTGTTAGTGACACAGGTTACGACCCCATTGAGCCTTTTGAACTCCACGTATTCGATCTTGGACAGGAAGAGGCTGCGGATCCCGGCAACACAGATCTTCTGGCATTCCATGGTTCAACCGATGCACCAACCGTTAGCGTATGGGAAACCGCCGTGGTAAACGGAGAGATCATTCCTGATTTTAGCTATGGAGATTTTGCGGGATACCTGGAGTTGATCACCGATGACTATATCATAGAGGTGCGCGATGCAGCAGGTGAGAATGTTGTTGCTGCCTATGAAGCGCCCTTGCAAAGCCTTGGCCTGCAGGGTGAAGCCCTGGTTGCACTTGCCTCCGGATTCCTGAACCCTGAGGACAACAGTGATGGCCCGGCATTTGGCCTTTTTGTTGCTTTGCCAGGCGGCGGTGACCTCATTGAACTGCCGCTCTACGAAGAGCCGGTTGGTGAAATGCTCTTTAACCAGCCTTACTACGACGGCGGCACTGCTGCCACAAGTGCCATAGACGACGACGCCGACGTTGATTACGAAGCCGCAGAGAATTTCTTTGATGTGGATAACACCATTGAAAAAGTAGTAATCTATGGACTGACACTTTTCCATGACGGAACCGGCTGGAGCGAAATGGTTCCTGATCCCACAGAACCCTTCATTGTGCGTTTTTATGACTATGAAGAAGAATTCGTTCCCGGTCTTGAAGCCCCAACTACCGGCACCTATGAGCTGGCCCTGAAAGATTCATGGGATCATTGGCAGTGGGGTGACGGAAGTTTTGTTTCTGTTTATGTTAATGGGGTATTGGTCATTGAGGATGCAACCATGGTTGATGGTGATCCGGATCCCAAATATTACACTTTCGATGCAGACGAAGGCGATGAGATTTCCACTGTTTACACTGCCGGCAGCTGGTCCAGTGAAAATTACTATGCAATCATTGATCCCGATGAGAACATTATTGCCGAGGAAGGCGGAACCTGGGATAATCCCGGCGAAAGCACTCCGGGAAGCATTATGCCGGGAGGAATGTTTCCAATGGAACCGGATTGGGCAAACCCCTTGTCAACACAATTTATTGACGCAGATGTTGATACAATTGGACCGGTTTGGAATGACACCTATACCCTCTATAAGTTTACCATGATCCTGGATGAGGATATGGACATGGAAGACGGATGGATTTCCGCACAGATTGATGCCGATAACGGTTCCGGAACCTGGTTCCTCTGGATGAACTCCGAGGTAGGCGACGGTCATGCATGGCATCGTACAGAGGCCATTCCCGAGAAAGCAACCCGCAACATGGACCATCCGGCGTTTATTTCCATGAATGGAGAGGGTGGACTTTATCGTGGTCAGCTTGATTACGACCTGGCTATTGAACTTTGGGGTGGCGAACCTGATGATATCCCGGATGTGGTCGACGACTTCCCCTGGACCGAAGACTTTGAAGCCGATTGGGTTGACAACCCCGGCTACGAAGAAGGACCCGAGGGATGGTTCGTGGTTAACGGAGAGTCCGGAAGCTACTGGGAGCAGTCATCTGTGCAATCCAACACCGGTACATATTCTGCACGCTCATACCAGGGGTTTGCTTCAAACAACC
>SKVW01000009.1 GCA_007129255.1 Bacteroidales bacterium | reverse complement strand
TTGCACCTTTTGACAATACACCAATGGCAAAACTTTTTGAAAGCGCAAAATATCAAGATGTCAAAGAGCAAAATTATAATCAGTTGACAATGTTTTAACTAAGACGCAACGCTAATGAAAAATTATTAGAGATTTTCTACTGGCTTTTTGGGGTTTTGCAAAAAAGGCAGTCTTAAAATTGTTCTTACTTTCAGGCCAAGTATTTTATCCATCAAAACCCATCCTCTTATGCGCATAACGGTACTTTTCATCGGATGCCTCTTTTTTTTCTCCCTCCTGGCAAGGGGGCAAAATTATCAAACGGTTTATCCCCATCAGGAAAACTGCTTTGCAAACGAAAACGGTTTTTTCAGTTGCCTGCGTATTGATTCCCTGTCGGAAGGAAACCCAGTAAAGCTTTATCCTTCACCCATACACCTTTATACCGGAGATCAATGCTATTCCCCCCTGACCGGTTCCTGGATCGGGAAAAAAATTGAAATCAGGGAAAGTGGAGAAAATGTTTTTTTCAATTATGCGGGTCAACCTGTTACCATAAAAACCCATGCTGTGCCGGGGGACGAGTGGGTGGCTTATGAAGTACCCGGCGAACTGCAAATAATGGCCTCCCTGGTAGCCCATGAGGAAATGGATTTTCTGGAACTTACCGATTCGGTGAAAACCATTGCTTTCCAGGCATACGATCCGGAGGGAGATCTACTGGATATGGATGTAAATGGATTGCAAGTTAAAATCAGCAAGGACCACGGCTGGATTCAGCCGCTCAACTTTTACTTTTTCCCGGATTTTGAGTCTGTGTATCCCGAAATGAACCTGCAGGAACTGACTCTTACAGGATTGTCAGAGCCGCAAATGGGCCTGTTGAATCTTACCTGGTTTGAGGTATATGATTTTCAGCCCGGGGATGTGCTGCATGTGCTGGAAGAGGATGGCACCTGGGTCGGAGAAGAAGATGGATATTTTGAGATAACCGAAACCAGAACGATTTTTGAATACCTGGATAGAACGGATCATAATGATTCCATAGAATACACCTATGTTCAGAAGCAAAGAATCCATAAACAGTGGATTGACAGCTTAATCCTTACCCATGACACATTGACCAGGTTTATAAAACCCAATGCGGATTTTGATGAGCTGCCCTACACAGCAGTTCCTCCCTATGAGGGAGATGAATATCACTTTTATTATTTCTACGATTTGTCTATTGGAGATTTCTATCAAAAGACTGATCGGCATTTGCTCTTTGAGAAGGGATATGAAGGGACAGACAGCTTATGCTGGCAAATAATGATAGCATGGAGGGTTCCTTCCGTAAAATATTATTATAAAGGCCTTGGCGGGCCTTATTACCCCAGGGAGGAAATGCATGCCGCTCTGGCTAAGCGGAAACTGGTGTATTTTGAAAAAGACGGGGAAACATGGGGTACCCCCCTGGATGTGACCAGTGTGGAAGCCAGGGAAAAACCGGCAATGGTGAAAATCTTTCCCAACCCGGCAAGAGGTTCTTTCAGGGTGGACATAGATCCGTCCCTTTCCGGAGAGTACTCTATCAAACTGCTGGATGTCAACAGCCGGGAGGTTCACCTGCAGAAGGTGAATCCGGGAACCACCACCATTAATGTTTCCCACCTGCCTCCGGGAATCTATTTTGGCGTTATCACCGGCCAACAAGGTGTGGTCCATACGCATAAACTGCTGTTGCAGTAGCTTTTGTGGGTGCTGAAAATAATTTCTCCTGCTTTGAATTCAAACAGCAGGAAAATTTTCACAGCTTGTTTTTCCAAAACCTCAAATAATGAAACACCCATGATTAACAATAAACACTCACGACCATGATCATTAAGAAGGTTTCCCCCGCATGAGCGGGATAGGCATCTGACCATATTAATCAAATAATAAGCAGATGAAATACCGGACCTTGCTGATGAAACTCCTCTGTGGAACTCTGTGAAACCTCTGTGGAACTCTGTGTTACAAAAATATTACACGGAGACCCACAGAGAAAATACAGAGGAACACAGAGAAGAGCTTACAGGAAAAATCCATGATTGAAATTAAACACACAGGAGGTTGATTATTTGGAAAAACAAAAGATTATGCAACTTAGAGATAAAACCCCGGATCTTGCTGATGAAACTCCTCTGTGGAGCTCTGTGCTACAAAAATATTTCACAGAGACCCACAGAGAAAACACAGAGGAACACAGAGAAATTTTAATTGTGATGTTCTTCCGCATTGGCGTGACAGGCATCTGACGATATTAATAAAATTATAAACAGATGAAAAAACCTTTCTTTTATCTTTTTTTGGGCATCCTGGGCGGGTTAATGCTCCTGCTCTCTTCCTGCCATTCCGAGTACGTCACCATGAGTTATGATCCCCTTACGAGTGCGGTTTGGAATGAGGACTCCACCCATTTGGCTGCGGTGGTCTCTTCCAGGGCCTTGCGCCGGCCCGAAGGCATTTCCAGGTTTCCCGCCGGTGGACACGCCAAATACCTTCTGGAAACGGCCTCGCTTTTTCTGGTCACTCCTGATAGCGATAATCTGAAAAAACTGGCCGATTTTTCAGATCCTGCCGCCTACATCGGAAGCTACCGCTCACGATGGAACGTCCGTCTGGCCTATGTCGATTCCCTTGTTTATTTCCGGTTAAGACCCGTAGGGGGCTGGGATGGCCTGCTGCGATGGAATGCCAGAACCCCGGCTGACTCCACCAAAATCTATACTCTTTGGGAAAAGTACGACACACCCAAAAAAGTAAACATCTTCAGCGGTCATACCCAAAATGCAGATCCGGATTACTTTGAAACCCTCATTGAAAGTACCCGCCCCGCCAGAATCGGATGGCTTAGAGAACAACTGAAAAACGTGCCACTGGCCGAGCTTGATCTTGTCATCAACGAAATACACCCTAAGCGCACAGAACGCTATATTGCAGAGGCGATTTACATGAAAAACCCCTGCCCGGTGGCCCGAAGGGCTGTGACTGAACAAATCATATCAAGGCTGGAGAAAGACGATATCCGCAAATTGCTGAAAAAAATGGAACGGCAGGCAGACCGGCTTGACGGGCACGAAAAAACCCGTTATGAAAGAGGCACCCGCCATACCAGGGAAATGATGGAGCTCATGTTGAATCAATAAAAGTCAGGGGTGTTGAACTTATCCCGCGGACTGCCTTTTATTTAACCATCAGTTTTTTTGTAACCCGTTGACCTGAAATTTCCACCACCAGCAAATAAAGCCCGCTTTTGGAAAGGGTAAGGTTTTTAATAAAGCCGCTTTGGTCCCCTTTTAGCGAAAGCTGTTTCAGCTCCTGACCCTTGCTGTCAAATACACTTATGATAGCTGTTTCTCCTGCAAGAAAATCCAGGTTGAATTCGCCTGTTGATGGATTGGGATAGACCGTCAGCAAGTCTTCTGCAGTGGAAGCGGAAGGTACTGTATTTTCATCGGGATAAAGAAAAACGTGCTGTTCCACATCTTCATCAAACACCGTGATGCTGCCCGACTCCGGGAAGTAGCCTTCTTTTTGAACCTGGAATGCAAGGTTTTCGTCTGGTTCTACATTTAGAAATTCTGCAAGCCCTGTATGGTTTGTGGTAGCGGTACCATATCCTTCCAGGGTAACGGTGGCGCCCTGTATGGGATCTTCGGTAAAGCCATCCATCACTTCAAAACGCACCCGGAAGCTCCCGGCGGCATTCAGCACCCCCTCTTCCACGTACCATGTTTCCCATACTCCGCCTCCTCCTTCTTCCCAGTTGGCCAGGTCAAAGGTATTGCTGCCTTCGGGATTGCCTAAGATCCGGTATACTTCCAAAGCTTGCTGCTGGTGGTTCCATGTAAGCGGGCTGCCGTCTTCACAAACCTCTGGCTGTCGGTCTCCTCCGCTGATAAAGTATGCAAAATCATCGTAATCCGGATCGCCAAATACCCGTCCCAGTCCGTTTTCATCCACGGCCACGGCAGTATATTCATTGACTCCAATGCCCCGGGGCGCCATTTCCCAATCGGTGGCCATGCGGGCCATAAAAGCCACATGCCGCCCTTTGCGGTCGTACCCGTCATCCTGTATGCGGTTGTAATGGGAGTCGGTAACAAGCTCTTCCAGGAAAGGGATGTTCAGGAATTCGTTTTCAAGGGTCACCCTGAAATGATAGGGATTTTCAAGGGCTTCTGTAGACCATACCGTGCCGTTCTCTGCAGAGTAAACCACTTCTCCCAATATGGCAAGCCCGGCACTGGTGCCTCCAATGGTAATGTTTTTTTCGTGTACCAGGTAATCAATGGCATCGTGAACCAGGGTATTTTTCCAGTAATTCACGTAATTCCACTGGTTGCCCCCGGCTATAAACAGGGCTTCGGCATTGGTCATGGTATCGTAAACATCCTGGTTGTTGGCCTGAGCTTCGCTGGAGATTACAATGGAGGTCACTGAATTGACCGGAACCCCCAATCCCGAATAGAGGTAATTGTTATAGCCGTCACTCCCGGAAGCCCGTATCACCACGATGTCGCCCCCATCGGCCCGTTCCAGGAACCAGGTCATGGCATCGTTATTATCTGTTTGCCCGCCGGCAAGCAAAATACCCGGTATGGGTTCTGTATTCACCGGTTCTTCAGATCCGGTATGATAAAAATCCTGCGCAAAAGCTACGGCATTAAATCCTATAAAACTAAAAACCAGTAATGTGTATTGAAAGCACTTCATAAAGCATTTTTTTTGTATCCAATAAAGATAAACAAACTTTTTTTTCTGTAAATCCCGGGAGAAAAATCAGTGGAAAGACGGAGTGAATGATATATAATGGCAGCTTTTCCGTAAATTTGTTGTTTACTTAAAGAAAACTACTATGGAAAAGCTTACCAAAATAGTTGCCACCATTTCCGATTTGAAATGCGATCCGGAGCTTTTACGCTCCCTTTATGAAGCCGGGATGGATGTGGTACGTATCAACACGGCCCATCAGCAGCCGGATCAAACCCTGAAAGTGATGGAGAACACCCGCAAAGTATCGGCAAAAATTCCTTTTATGCTGGATACCAAGGGGCCCGAGATACGCACCAATGAGTCGAACCAGGATGTGGAGGTCACACAGGGTCAGCTTATCAAATTTTCAGGTAAGCCAGGGGCTCCTTCCTCTCCGGATTGTATTTATGTAGATTATGAGCAATTTGTGAATGATCTGGGCGAAGGCAAAAAGATCATGATCGATGACGGGGCTCTTGAACTCACGGTAGTTGAAAAACATACCGACCACCTGATTTGCCAGGTAAATAACAGCGGGGTGATCCAGCCGCGCAAAAGTGTGAACCTCCCTGGTACCGAAATCAGCCTGCCTGCCCTGAGCCAAAAAGACCGGAAGTACATTGATTTTGCCGTTGAGCACGACATGGATTACATTGCCCACTCTTTTGTAAGGAATAAGGAGGATGTGCTGGAGATCCAGGAAATTCTGGACCGCCACCAAAGCCGCATCAAGATCATTGCCAAGATCGAGAACCAGCAAGGTATCGACAATTTTGACGAGATCCTTGAGCATGTGCATGGAATCATGATCGCCCGGGGCGACCTGGCCATTGAGGTTCCTGCCGAGCGCATCCCCGTGGTGCAAGCCGAGCTGATCAAAAAATGCATCCGCCAGAAAAAAGCCGTCATTGTAGCCACCCAGATGCTGCATTCCATGATCAAAAATCCCCGACCCACCCGTGCGGAACTTAGCGACATTGCCACGGCGGTATTTTCCGGAACCGATTCCGTAATGCTGAGCGGAGAAACCGCTTTTGGGAAATATCCACTTGAATCGGTACAGATCATGACCAAAACGGTAAGAGAAGCTGAAAAAAGCAGATCCATGGGCCTTGAAGGCAAGGTGATGCCCCATGACAACCAGGTATCGGTATTTCTCTCAAGAACGGCCGTCCGTTCCATCGATAAGCTAAACACCAAAGCCATCATTACCGATACCGATACCGGGAAAACCGCCAGGTATCTTGCTGCCTTCCGTGGCAGGGTGCCCATTTATGCACAATGTTATGACAGCCGGGTTATGCGTGAGCTGGCCTTAACCTATGGTATTGTTGCCGATTACATGGACGTGGAAACATCCAAAAAAGACTTTATCCGCGCTACTTTATGCCGCCTGCTCGAACGCAAAGAAATAAAGGAAGAAGACTTGATTTTGGTACTGGCCGGAAACTTCGGCAAAAAAGCCGGGCCTTCCTTTGTGGAGATCAGCACGGCAAGCAACATGCTTTCCGACCAGGGGGCCCTTAATCCCCGGGAAAAACTTTGCTAATATTTTTAGAAAAATGGGCATTGACATAAAAAAAATATCCAGGAACCAGATAAAGGAGGCCATACAGGGGTATCAGCGAGATTTTCTGCTGCAGGTCATTGAAGAGATGTATCCGGCAGACATTGCGGAAGTGATGGATGATCTCAGCCTGGAGGAGGCCAAATATCTTTACACTTTGCTGGGCAAGGAAGAGGCCGCTGCAGTGCTTATGGAGCTGGAAGAGGATGTCAGGGAAAAGTTCCTGACTTCTTTCTCCACCCACGAAATTGCCCGTGAATTTATTGACAACCTGGATTCGGATGATGCGGCCGACCTGATCAATGAATTGCCCGAAGACCTTCGGGAAGATGTACTCGAACAGGTAAAAGACCGCAAGCAAGCCCAGGATATTGCCGATCTGCTGATATACCCGGCAAACAGTGCTGGAGGATTAATGGGAAAAGAGCTGGTAAAGGTCAACATCAGCTGGTATGTGGTTACATGCATCCGTGAGATGCGCCGGCAGGCAGAAGAAGTGGAAAATGTTTACACTGTATATGTGGTGGACGATGACAATGTACTTAAAGGTTTGCTTTCGCTCGAAAGCCTGTTGATCGCTTCTCCCAGAGACCAAATTGCCAAGCTTTACACCCCGGATGTGATTGCGGTAAAGGCTACTCAAAGAGGGGAAGAGGTGGCACAGATCATGAACAAATATGACCTGGTGGCTTTGCCGGTAATTGACCAGCTGGGCCGGCTGATCGGCCGCATTACCATTGATGACGTGGTTGATTTTATTAAAGACGAAGCCGAGAAAGATTATCAACTCATGTCGGGGATTAGCCAGGATATTGAGTCTTCCGATAAAATATGGGAAATAACCCAGGGCCGGTTGTTTTGGTTGATCGTTGCTTTATTTGGCGGGATTATCGGCTCAAGGGTAATCGCCAATTACGAGGAGCAGATCAGCATCAATCCCGAGATGGCCTTTTTCATGCCCCTGATCGCCGCCATGGGCGGAAATGTGGGGGTACAGTCTTCAGCACTTATCGTAAAAGGGCTGGCCAATCATTCCCTCACCGGGGGCATCATTTCCAAACTGTTCAAAGAAATTTCCGTTGGGGTAATCAACGGGCTGGTTTGTTCGGCAATACTGATGACCTACAGTTTCTTTTTCGCCCCATCCCTTGCATTAAGTCTTACCGTAAGCACCGCACTCATGACGGTCATTTTGTTTGCTTCGGTTTTTGGCACCTTTGTGCCTCTGGCACTTAACCGCCTGAAAATAGACCCTGCCCTTGCCACCGGCCCTTTTATCACCACCTCCAATGACATCATCGGGTTGTTTATCTATTTTATGATCGGGCGGATGATGTACGGGATCTTTGCCTGAAAAAAGGATTGGCTATTTCCAGCTCATGGTTTGGAGCATGTGGCGAATATCTTCTTCAAGGAAATCAATGACCGGGGCAAGCGAATCGTTATTTGGGGTAACATTAAAATACAATGCTCCTCTTAAAAAGTGATCAGTACTATCGGTCACATAAAACTGAATAGGGGAAGCCACTTCGGATCCCTTTAGGTGGTAAAACATCCCATACATCTGTCTTTCCTCATCAATGATCAATTCGTCGCGAATGGCAGAGGCTTTGGGGATGTGTTTGTTGGCAAAGCTGCGGGCATCTTCAAAATATTTTCGAAGGTCTTGCCAGCTGTTCACTTCTTTGTAACTTAAATGAATGGCCCCGCTAAATCGCGGAAAGGCAAGGTCGGCCCAGTAAGGTTCGGCAAACTCCCGGGTATCGGGTTCAAAATTCGAATAGACCGGACGCTCAAAGGCATAAGGGAAAACACTGTCAAATTGCACATATTCTTTTTCGGGAAGATCAATCCGGAAAAAACCCCGGGGCTTGGGGCTGTATGAATCTGTGCAGGCAATAAAAAAGGCAAGGAATAAAAAGAACAATAAATTTTTCATGGTTTACTAAAATATTTTAAAAGGCTTTACCGGGTAACTTTTACTTTGACCCTTTTGATGCGGCGGTTATCCACCCCTTCCACCTCGAAAACGAAATTTTTGAACTGCAATTGTTCGCCTTTGCGCGGAAGTTCTTGTTTTATTTCCAGAATTAGCCCTGCAAGGGTATCAGCCTCTCCTCTTACCTCCGAAAAAACCTCTTCCTCAATACCGGTGATCTTACAAAAATCTTTTAACAGCGTTCGCCCTTCAAAAACAAAGGTGGATGCATCTACCTTGGAATAAACAGCTTCTTCGATGTCAAACTCATCATTGATCTCTCCCACAATCTCTTCCAGTATATCTTCCAGGGTAATGATACCGGAAGAACCTCCATATTCGTCTACCACCACGGCCAGGTGGATCTTTCTTTCCTGAAACTCTTTAAGCAGGTCGCTGATCTTTTTGCTTTCAGGAACAAAAAAGCAGCTACGTATAAATTCCTGCCAGTTAAAATCATCTGGTTTTTCCAGGTAAGGCAGCAAATCTTTAATGTACAGGATTCCCTCCACATTGTCAAAACTTTCCTGGTAAACGGGAATGCGGCTATAGCCGGCCTCCTGTATGGTTTTCAAAAGTTTTCGGAAAGGAGTATTAATATCCACAGCAACAACATCCATGCGCGACTTCATGATCTCCCGGGCATAAGTATTCCCGAAACGCACAATACCCCTCAGAATATTTTTATCCTCCTCGGTAGTGGTGTCATCAGATGTAATTTCCAGGGCGTGAGAAAGCTCATTCATACTGAGGTTAGGTCGCTTCCGGGCCATGCGTTTATCAATCATGTTGGTAGATTTTACCAAAAGGGAACTCAAAGGATAAAATAAGCGGCGCAACAAAACCAAAGGAGAAGCCATTAAAGAGGCGAAACGAAGCGAATAATGGGAAGCATAAATTTTTGGCAGTACTTCGGCAAATACAAGGATCAGAAAAGTGATCAGTACCACCTGCACAATAAAACCCAAAACCGGGCTGTGGGAAAAGTCAAAGAGGGCAGAAAAAACAAATGCCGAGAGGATAATAAAAGCAATGTTGAGCACATTGTTGGCGATCAGAATGGTAGCCAGCAGGCGTTTGGGCTTTTCAAGCAAGGCCAGCACAAAACGGTCGCTGTTGCTTTTTTTCTTTTTAATGCGGTCAATATGGCTGTGGGTTAAAGAAAAAAAAGCAACCTCCGAACCGGAGACAAAGGCGGACATAACAAGCAATGAAATCATGATCAGGAACCCTGCCAGGATTTCCATGGAAAGTTGATTAACGGTGGCAAGAAGAATGGCGGCTACGGATGAATAAGGTTCAGGTGAATCTTCCAAGATTTTCCAATACTTAGTTTTTTACAAAATTAATACAATTTTACGCATTTCAGAAAGTTTTCCACCCTCAAAAAATCACCCCGTACAAAAAAAAAGTTACTGACAATTAAATCATTGAAACCCGTCTGCGGTATAAAATACGGAAAAGGTTTATTTTGTATTTTTGGCAAAGAATTCAACCTCCTGCCAATGGACACCAATAGCTCCCAACAGATAAAATTCTTTTTTGTGGTTTTCCTTTTTTCCCTTTGCGGGATTTTTTTCCATCCAATAAGCAATGGTGCA
This sequence comes from Bacteroidales bacterium, assembly GCA_007129255.1. Classification (GTDB taxonomy): domain Bacteria; phylum Bacteroidota; class Bacteroidia; order Bacteroidales; family UBA7960; genus PUML01. The sequence goes on along the minus strand of SKVW01000009.1, from coordinate 36,460 downwards.
ACAATTTCGGTCTATGAAGCAAGCGGGAGGGTTATCGATCAACAAAGCGGGGAACCTCTTGCGTTTGTCAATATCCGGATCAGCGGTTCGCGCAGCGGAGGGATGACGGATATTGATGGATTTTTCAAGCTCTCCCATTCACAACCCATTGAGGCGCTATTGTTTTCCTATGTGGGATATCATGAAAAAGTAGTTGAACTGGGAGAGCAGAAAACAGGATTGGTCATCCGTATGGCTCCCCGTCCTATCCGACTGCCTGAAGTAACCATCCTTCCGGGCGAAAACCCGGCCCACCGCATCATCAACCATGTTATTGCCAACCGCGACCGCAACAATCCCGAAAAAATGGGGTCGTTTTCCTACACCTCTTACAACAAGTTCATTTTCACGGGTGAGTTTGAGGAGTCGCAGGAGAGCCGCCCCGCCCCGGGCACCGATACCATTACCGATCGCCTGAGCCGTTTCCTGGAAAACCAGCATTTCCTGATCATGGAGAGTGTAAAAGAGAGGAAATACCGCTACCCGGGCCGCAACAACGAAACGGTGCTGGCTTCAAGGATTTCGGGACTGCAAAACCCTGAGTTTGTGCTGCTGGTTACCCAATTGCAATCCTTTTCCTTTTACGATGACTTTATCAGTATTGCAGGCAACACCTACCTCAGTCCGCTGTCTCCGGGAAGTACAGGCCGTTATTTCTTTAACCTGGAAGACACCCTCCACACCCAGTTACCCGATACGGTTTATATCATTTCTTACCGTCCTTCAAGAGGCCGCAATTTTGAAGGGCTACAGGGTCTGCTTTATATCAATACCAATGGCTGGGCATTGCAGAATGTGATTGCCGGCCCGGCAGGGGAAACCGGGGACACCCACATCAAAATTCAGCAAAAATACGAACTCATTGAGGGAAAGCGATGGTTTCCAACCCAGCTCAATACCGACTTCGGATTTCTTAACGTTACAGAACTTAATAATTTTAAAGTGGTTGGGATGGGCAGAACTTACCTTGAAGACATTCAACTGGAACCGCCCTTGTCGCGCAGAGACTTTTCGGGCTTTGATGTTACGTTTTCTCCGGATGCCACGGTGGCTGCAGATACATTCTGGAACCGGTTCCGAGCAGACACCCTATCCCCCAGGGAACGAAACACCTACAACGTATTGGACAGCATCGGGAGGGAGCAAAACCTTGACCGAAGGATTGAAAATATTGAAGCCTTGTTTGACGGCAACCTCAGAAGGGGCATATTCGATATCAACCTGATCCATCTGATCGGGTACAATGAAGTAGAGGGCTTCCGTCCGGGTTTCGGGGCAGAGACCAATCACCGTCTTTCTCCTGTTTTGAAGTTTAACGCCCACATGGGATACGGAATAAAAGACCAGCTTTTTAAATACGGAGCCGGGGTTAGTTTTCGTCTGCACAGGCTCAGCGACACCTGGATGGGCTACGATTACCTCTATGACCGTGAAGAACGGGGAGGATCACAGTTCCTGAAAACAGGAAATCTTTTCGACCCCGGCAACCTGAGATCTTTCTTTCTGGGCACCAAAGATGTCACCGAGCGCCATCTGACCTGGCTGCGCTTCAGGACTTTACGAAACTTACTTACCGTAAAAGGTTTTGCTGCTACAGAAGAGGTAACCATCGATGATGGCTACCGTTTTTTGCCGGCAATGGAAAAGGATGAAATTATTACGGAAGACGAAAGCACCCGTTACCGGTTTTTTGAAACCGGCCTGAAAATGCGCCTGGCCATAGGGGAAAAGTTCATCCTGACCCCAAACCGCATCATGGTTTTTGGAGATGATTTTCCCGTACTGCATGTAAACATCACCAGAGGCTGGGAGGGAGTTATGGATGGAGAATTTGATTACTGGCGCATAGAGGCAGGATATTCGCGCAACTTCAGGATCAGGATGGCAGGCAGGCAACAGTGGAATCTCAGGGGGGGATGGGTAGAAGGCAATGTGCCCTGGTCCAAACTTTTTACGGCTTCTGCATCTTACCGCAGGTTTGCCATTTCAGTGCCCCAGTCTTTTGCCACCATGCGCATGGATGAATTTGCGTCCGATCGTTACCTGGCCCTTTTCTGGTACCATAATTTTGAAAGCCTGCTGATCAACCGCCCAAATTTTAAACCCAAATTGCTACTGCTTACCAATATGGGTTACGGCAGTTTCAACAATGGGCATCAGCACCTTAACGCCGGTTTAAAAAGCATGGAAAGAGGTTATTTTGAGTCGGGAATAGCCGTTCTTGATCTGATCGGATCAGGATTTTCAAGCTTTGGGTTCGAGTTTATGCTGCGTTATGGCCCTTATGCAAAACCCGACTTTACGGATAACTTTTCACTTCGGCTGAGTTACGCTTTTTTCTTTTAGGGATACCCCATATGCAACTGCGTCATTAAATTATTTAATGATTGTCCTCTTGGAACCATTCGGCAAAAGCGGTGGAGGTTTCATGCAGGCGAACGGAGTGGAGTTTGATCCCTTCGGGAAGGGCGGTTTTAATTTTTCCGGCAAAATCACAAACCATATTCTCGCAGGTGGGCTGGTAGGGCACAGCGGCAACTTTTCCAAACATGCTGTTGTTTTTTGCCATTTGCAAATGGGGGGTATGGGCATTAACCATCAAGGCATGATCAAAGGGTTCGATGATCAGTTCATGTACTATTCTTTTCAACTGCGAAAAATCGATCACCATTCCGTGCTTGGGGTTTTTCAGGTCATTGACCGGGCAACCTTTAATGGTAACATAAAGAATGTAACTATGCCCGTGTATATTGCGGCATTGGCCATCGTAATTCCACAAAGCATGCGCCGCCTCAAAGCGAAATTGTTTGGTGATCCTGACCAGGGGTTGATTTGCCATAATTACTTAATTTTAAAAGGTCAATTGCCCAGATTGATGGTATACGAATAGGTACGGCCTTTACCGGCGGGCTTTTCAGGAGTTTCTGCTTTTGCCGGGTCTTTTTCTTTGGGAGACTCAGCGTAGCTCATTTTTATTGATCCCTTCTTCTGGGCTTGCCGCAAACGAAAAGGGATTTTTATCTTGTTGTTGGTGGTTACGCGCACGCCCCTGTTTTTTACGGACTGGTAATGCAGCATGTTTATCAGCCTGAGGGCTTCTTCATCACAACCATAACCAATTCCTTTTTCAACCTTTGGGTCAATCACTTCTCCCTTTCCCGTCACCTTAAATTTAACAATCACATCCCCTTCAATTCTTTTTTCAATGGCCTCTTTGGGGTATTGCAGGTTTTCTTTAAGAAATTCCTTCAGCAATTCTTTGCCTCCATCCAAATGGGGAAGTTTTAAAAATTTTTTCCTGGATTTTTCCATAGGAAATTCTTTCCTGAAAGATACAAATAAATCCTAAGAAGTTTGCTTAATAAAATCAATGGCATGGCGGTTAAAGAAAACGGGCTGGTCCACATTACACACATGGCCTGATTGCGGCACCGTTTTCAAAGTGGCCATTTCATTGTTTTCCACCAACTCTTTAACGGGATTCAAAAACAGGTGGTCTTCATCACCCATCATGTAGAGGGTGGGAATAGGAGGGTTTTTCTCGCCATGGTAGCGGAGCAGGGGATTAACATCCCGCAGCAATTTAAACCAGCGATTGATTTCCCTTTGATAAATTTTTCGGGCATCCCGGATAAATAAATAGCGGCTTTCCTTATGTCGCCGGCTTGGCATGAGTATCCGTGCAAAAAGGCGGTACAGCCACATGAAAGGCAATACCGGCCTAAATACTTTGGCAACCCACACCAAAAAGCGGGACCGGAAATTCAGGCGGGTAATGGCTCCGGCCAGCACCATGGATTCTACGCGATGGGGTTGCATCTCGGCGATGACCCTGATGAGGATGGTTCCCAGGGAAATGCCAACAAAATGACTCTTCTTAATGCCCAGATAGTCCATGACTTCCAATACGTCCCGGCTGACATCTTCAAAGGTATAGCGACTACCCATGTAAGCTTCAAACAGGTCGCGGGAACGACCGTGACCGCGAAGGTCCACCACCACCACATTGAAATGTTTGGAAAAATCCCGGATTTGTTTAAACCAGATGATAGAACTCCCCCCTACCCCATGGATAAAAGTTACCCAGGGTGCGTCGGGAGATTTTAAATACGTTTTATAATAAAGGGTGTTACCGTCTTCTTTTTTAAACTCCATTCATTCAACTCCATTAAAATTACAAGGGGCGGGTCAGGTCAAAATCTACCCGAAGGCGTTTTTCTCCATCACGTTCAAGGCGGTATGTAAAGGTGGTCATGTTTTCATCCATTTTTACCGTCCAGACATTCCCTTCCCCTCCGTCAATAACTTCTGCCGTGTAATCGTCAGCAGGGAAATGTTGAACAAAAGCCGTGCCGGTATCATCGGCATATCCTCCGTAAAGGGTTTCTTCTTCGGGGGTGCCATCAGGATAGCGATGGTCATGGCGAAATCTGAGCCTGCCGTCTTCCACCAGGAAAATCCAGGTGCGGGAATGGTCATCTCCTATATGAAAAGGAATCTGGATATGGGTAGCTTCGCAAACCTCCACATGCATAATAAGCTCTTCGCCCTCCCAACCCGGAGCGTGGTGGCTGCGGTAAATCTGTTCTCCTTCAAAAGACTGTCCGCACAAACGCATAAGATTATTGAAAAAAGCCTGCTGTTCTTCTAAAACCAGCAACCCCACGGGGGTTTCGGGTGTAACGGCAGTTTCTTCGGCAGGTTCGGTGCGTGGCCCGCAAGCGGCTAAAATTAACGCGGCAATTGCAAAAAACAACATTCTCCTATACATAATCAATATATTTAATTTTAAAAAAATAATCCCTTACAAAGATAATAAATGAAGGCCGTATCCGGCCGATTTTTTTACTTTCCTTAATAGCATTTGGAAAATTCCCATTTAAAGTTTAGGATTTCTATTATTTTTGTAGCGCTTCAAAACACAAAAAAACCAACATTTTTTATTATGAAAAAGAATATTGTTTTAACGATAGCCCTGGTGATTGTTTTATTTTCAGGGTTAACCACCAGGGTCAGCGCCTGCACCAACGTATTGGTATCCAGTGGTGCCAGTGCCGATGGTAGTGTAATGATCAGCTACCTGGCCGACGCAGGGGGTTTTATGGATCCATTGTATTTTTACCCGGGAGGTGAATATGGCCCCGAAGACTCCCTGGAAATATACTCCTGGCATACCAATGCCCTTTTAGGAAAAATCCCGCAAGTACCCCGTACTTACCGTGTAATCGGCAACATGAACGAGCACCAGGTGGCCATAGGTGAAACCACTTTCACCGGACGGGAGGAACTGCACGGAGGAAACGGTTTTATCGACTATGGTGCCATGATGTATACTGCTTTGCAACGTGCCAAAACCGCCAGGGAAGCCATTGAGATCATGACCGGCCTGGTGGAGGATTATGGATATAAAAGCACGGGAGAATCCTTTTCCATTGCGGATAAAAATGAAGCATGGATCATGGAGTTTATCGGAAAAGGCGAGCATGGTGAAGGTGCTGTATGGGTAGCTGCACGCGTACCTGATGGTTACATTGCCGCACATGCCAACCATGCCCGCGTAAGGCAAATCGACTGGAACGACACCGAAAACTGGATGTGGTCGGATGATCTGGTTGACTTTGCACGCGAAATGGGATGGTTTGGAAAAGACCAGCCCAAAGAAGAATTCAGTTTTGTGGATGCATACAGCCCCGACAACCCTATCTCCCTTTTGCTTTGCGAAGGCCGCGTATGGAGTGTTTTCAACCGGGCAGCCCCCTCCAAAGAATTTTCCCCGGACTTTTGGCGGTGTGTTGAGGGAGCTGATCCTTATCCCTTGTTTGTAAAGCCTGATGAGAAGGTTACTGTTGAAGCCATGATCGGGTTTGTCCGTGACCATTTTCACGACACTCCCTTTTACACCGGAGAAGGATATGCCGCCGGCCCCTACAACAATCCTTACCGCTGGCGCCCACTGGTATTTGAGCTGGAAGACGATGAAGAAGACATCACCTATTCCTGGGAACGTACCATCTCCCAGCCCCAAACCGGTTTTTCTTTCATCTCCCAGGCCAGAAACTGGTTGCCCGATCCAATTGGCGGCATTTTCTGGTACGGAGTGGACGACACTTATTCAAACGCCTACATGCCCCTTTATATGGGCATGATGGAGCCGCCAAAATCCCTGATCACCGGTAATATCATTGATTTTGACTGGGATTCCGCATTCTGGGTATTTAACCTTGTTGCCAACTATGCCTATGGTTTGTACAACTACATCATCGAAGACATAAAAGAAGTACAGGTTGATGTGGAAAACCGTTCACATGCGATGACCAGTGCTGTGGACCGGGCCGCTCAGGCATTGTATGAAACTGATCAGGAGATCATGAAGGAATACCTCACCGATTTTAGTGTAAACAATGCAGAATACACCGTTCAGCGCTGGAGGGAATTGGGTTACCACATTTTCTCCAAATACAACGACCGCTATATCCGCACCGAAGACGAGCTTCGTCCCTGGCCGGAAGGGGTTGGGTACCCTCAGGAACACCTTCGCAGGGTTATGGATAAACGCCCTGGGTATTACGAGGTGAGATGGCGCGAAAAGGGTGAAGAAACCTATTAAAAAACATTGCCCCAAAAAAAGCCATTCTTAACGGATGGCTTTTTTTGTATGTTTGTCCAAAGAAATAAGTCAATGGAAAAAAAGACCCTGCTGTCTATTGAAAACCTTTCGGTGGAGTTTTCTACTGATGAGGGCCTCGTTAAAGCCGTGGAAGGGGTCAGTTTAACCCTTGACAAAGGCCAAACCCTTGGCATTGTCGGAGAGTCGGGTTCGGGTAAGTCTGTAACCGCCCTGGCAGTCATGCGCCTGCTCAGCAGGTCAACGGCCCGCATCACCTCAGGTCATATATGGTTCGATCACCCTAATAAAGGGATAACCGACCTGCTTTCCATTGATGAGCAGCAAATGCAGCACATCAGGGGAAACCATATTTCCATGATCTTCCAGGAACCCATGACCTCCCTGAACCCGGTAAAACGCTGCGGAAAGCAGGTAATGGAAAGCCTGGTATGGCACCGTAAGGCCAAACCTGCTGAGGCAAGACAAAAAGTGCTGGATCTTTTCCGTGAAGTAAAACTTCCCTCTCCTGAAAAAGCGGTTAAAGCCTGGCCTCATGAGTTGTCCGGGGGGCAACGCCAAAGGGTAATGATCGCTATGGCCATAGCCTGTAACCCATCCCTGCTGATTGCCGATGAGCCCACTACCGCCCTGGATGTGACCGTACAAAAAAGTATCATAGAACTCATGAATACCCTTCAGCAGGATCATAATATGGGAATCATCTTTATTTCGCACGACCTTGGGGTGGTCGGGCAAATTGCTTCCCATGCTTCGGTAATGCTGGAAGGAAAAGTAGTGGAATTTGATACCATAAGAAGCATTTTTACCGCAGCCAAGCATCCATACACCCGGGCACTATTGGCCTGCCGCCCGGGCTTAAAAGGGCGCATGGAAAAACTTCCCGTGGTAAAAGATTTTCTTGAAGCTCCGGCTGCAGAAGGCTCTCAAAAAGAACCCGGAGAATCGGAAACAGCAAAGGAACTTTCCTTTTCCGGGAAAAGAAAAAAAAATCACGAGCGGATTTATTCGCAAAAACCGGTGTTGGAAATCTCCGGATTGAAAACTTTTTTTGTCACCCGAAAAACCTTCCTTGGGAAAGCCGTTGAACATTACAAGGCGGTTGACAACGTCAGCTTTTCGGTTTACAAAGGAGAAACCCTCGGCCTCGTTGGAGAGTCGGGTTGCGGAAAAACCACCCTTGGGCGCAGCCTGATGCGCCTTGTGGAGCCCAAAGAGGGTCAAATCATTTACAAGGGAACCAACCTGGCTTCCCTTTCCGATTCGGCCCTTCGCCGGCTCAGGCCAAAATTCCAGATCATCTTCCAGGATCCTTATTCATCCCTCACCCCCGGCCTGATGGTGGGAAAATCCATTATGGAGCCCATGCGGGTGCATAAGATCCTTTCAAATGATGGTCAGCGCAAAGAAAAGGTGATGGAACTTCTGAAAAAAGTAAACCTGGAGGAAAGGCATTTTTACCGTTACCCCCATGAATTCAGTGGCGGACAGCGACAAAGGATCTGCATTGCCAGGGCAATTGCCCTTCAACCGGAGTTTATCATTTGCGATGAATCCGTATCGGCACTCGATGTCTCGGTGCAGGCACAGGTACTCAACCTGCTCAATGCACTGAAAGAAGCGTTTGACCTTACTTACATCTTCATTTCCCATGACCTCTCGGTCGTAAAATACATGGCCGATCGCATCATGGTCATGAAAGACGGTCAAATGATCGAAACGGGTGAAGCAGATCATCTTTATGCCCATCCCGCCCACGCTTATACCAAAAAGCTTATTGAGGCCGTGCCCAACCCAGGGTTTTGGTAATCAACCGTTAAACCATTTTTTTCTCTAATAATTTCAGCGGGTTATCAGGTAAAAATACCTGGAATTAACCACGTAAATCTATTGGTCAAATAGGGTAATTTCAATGACCTTACTCTATTTTCATCGGCCTATATTTGTGTTGTAACAATAGCTAATAAAAAATTGTCCGATAAGATACATTAAGAACCAAAAAAAAATTACTATGCTATCCGATAAAGAATTAAAGTACCTAGAAGATCTTGAAAAAAACCAGGATGTTATTTACCTGCTCAACACGCGGGAGTGTGAATTGATCTCAAAACTTATACGCAGTTATAAGGAGGTTAAAAGACAGCTGGCCGCCATGGAACTCAGTAAGAGCGAAAGCAGATAATTATCCCTGTTTTAATTCAAGGCAATGACCTACAAAGACATTATTTTAAAACTGCTAAGAAGCAGAGAAGGATTGGTGTGCGTTGAAGATCATTTGGCGAACGATTTTTACGGAATGGATGATTCTACAAATGACATTGTAAGCTGGTGCAACCAAAACCAGATTACCTATGAACGCATCAACCAGGAAGCTCCCACCAGGCTGCGCCTCAGAAAAGCAGGACTGCTGCTTGAATACAACTGAAGTTTCACAAAAAGTGATTTAAAAATACCTGTTGTTCCGGAATGTGAGAACCCCCGGGATGACTACCTCCCCCCCGAGGAAAAAGCTTCGCTCAATGCGAAGCTTTTTTATTTTTATCAGGCCCCGTTCATAAGGGCTTCTATATCTTCCACTGTTTTTGGTATGGGTTTACCCAAAACTCTGTAGCCGTTTTTTGTTACCAAAACTTCGTCTTCGATCCGGATACCTCCAAAGCCGGTATATTCTTTCACTTTTGAATAGTTGATGAATTCGGTAAACTTCCCTTCGTTTTCCCATTTTTCTATCAGGGCCGGAATGAAATATATTCCTGGTTCAACGGTTAATACGAAGCCGGGCTTAAGCCTGCGTCCTAGCCGCAAAAATGCCGTTCCAAAGTTTTTGGCCCGTTGAATCTCCTCATCATAGCCGACGAAATCTTCACCCAGATCTTCCATATCGTGCACATCCAGTCCCATCATGTGCCCCAGACCGTGAGGCATAAACAATGCATGAGCGCCCTGTTCCACAGCGGCTTTGGCATCGCCTTTCATGAGTCCGACCTTTTGAAGGCCTTCTGTAATGGTTTGGGCGGCCAGCATATGAATATCCCGGAAAGGCACCTCCGGTTTGATAGCCTGGATTGCCTTTATCTGTGCATCCAATACAATTTCATAGATCTCCTTTTGAATAGGGCTGAATTTTCCGCCTACGGGGTAAGTGCGGGTATGATCCGTGGCATAATGCATCTGGTTTTCGGCGCCGCCGTCAATCAGCAGCAACCGGCCTTCCTCCAGTTTGTTGCCATGGTAATGGTTGTGCAGGGTTTCCCCGTTTATGGTAAGGATCAGGGGGAAGGAAAGCATTCCGCCTTTTGAAATGGCAATGCCTTCCACTACTCCGGCAATATCCCGCTCGTAAACACCCGGCTTTGCCATTTTCATTGCCGTAGTATGCATGAGGTAAGCCACCTCCATTGCTTTTTCAATTTCGGCAATTTCCTGGTCTTCTTTTACCGACCTTAGTTCCACCACGGCTTTTATCAGTTCAACCGAGGTCTTTTGACCTTGCTCGGAGGGTTTGATTCCTGTTAGCTCTTCGAGCAGCAGCTTGTTTTCGGCCCGGTAAGGGGGCAAAAAGTGAATTTTTCTGCCTTTCTTTTTGGCCTCTTCCACTACTTCTTCTAAAGCGGAAAAAGGGGCAGTATTTTCCACCCCCACCTTTGCAGCTTTGTCTTTGAGTAAAGGTTGCGGACCCATCCAGATAATATCATCCAGGGTTACATCATCTCCAAAAAGGTAATCGCCTCCATTGTCAATATCCATCACTCCTGCCAGGCCCTGCTGATCCAGTCCGAAGAAATAGAGGAAAGAGCTGTCCTGCCGGAAGTGGTAAGGATTTTTGGGATAGTTCATGGGGACATCCACATTGCCAGGCATCAGAACAATGCCGCTTTCCAGTTTTTTTCTCAATTTTTCTCTGCGGTTCAGATAGGTTTGCTTGTCAAACATATTGTTGGGTTTTTTATCGTTTAAGAATTCATGATTTCTTCAATTTCTTCAGTTTCCAATGGAAGGTCGAAAGAAAGATCGACCGGGCCGTTTTCGGTGATCATCAGATCATTTTCAATGCGCACCCCAATGCCTTCTTCCCGTATATAGATCCCTGGTTCGCAGGTAAGCACCATGCCCGGCTGAAACCTCACAAAACGGTGACCTTCATCGTGTACATCCAGGCCCAGGAAGTGAGAGGTACCATGCGGAAAATACTTTTTTACCAGGAGATTTTCGGTGTCCTGGTTCTTCAAATCTGCAGAGGTAAATAAGCCTAAGGCTATCAATTCTTTTTCCATGAAGTGCATTACCTCTTTGTGGTATTCTGAAAGGTTGTTTCCGGGCACCAGCAATTCGCGGGCGAATTTCATCACCCGGAGGCAGGCGTCATAAACCTTTTTCTGCCGTTGGGAAAAGCGGCCGTTAACCGGAATGGTGCGGGAAATATCACCCGCATAATTGGCATATTCTGCCCCGGTATCAATAAGCAAAAGATCTCCATCCTTACACATGCGATTGTTGGCATTGTAATGCAGCACACAGGCATTGGCCCCGGAGGCCACCACGGGATAAAAGGCATGCCCGCCAGCCCGGTTGCGGATATATTCGTGAATGATCTCGGCTTCTACCTCATACTCCCCCACCCCGGGTTTTACAAATTTCATTACCCTTTGGATGGCCTTCCCGGTGATGTCCACGGCTTTCCTGATTAATTCCTGCTCGGGAATGGACTTAACCATGCGGAGATTGCCGAGTAAAGGATTGGCCCGCAGGTAATGATGGGCAGGGTATTGATCTTTCAGCTTAAGGGCAAATTCAAGATCCTGGCTATATTTTCCCCGCATTCCGCGGGGATTTTCAGGTGTATTAAGGTAGACACAGGTCGCATAAACCATGGCCTCTTTTTGCATGGCTTCGAATTCGCTGAGCCAGCAAACCCTCTCCACCCCGGAAATATCATTGGCACGTTTTTTTGAAATCCGGTCTCCTTCCCATAGGGATATGTGTTCATTGGAGGGTTGCAGAAACAGCACCTCCCTCAATTCCGGATTGGGACTATTGGGAAACAGCATCAAAACGCATTTTTCCTGTTCAATTCCTGTAAGGTAAAAAAAGTCGGCGTTCTGACGAAACGGGTAAACCTGGTCGCTGCTACGGTGGACAAAATCCCCGGCATGAAAAAAAGCTACAGCATCCGGCTTCATCATTTTCCTGAAGTTGTCCCGGTTCAGACGGAACAAAGCATTATCCACAGGGTGGTACTTCATAATCAACAAATATACTAATGTTTTGAGCAGACCAGGCCGCCCTTATTTATAAAGAATTCAAATTGTAATTTTGTTTGCAAAAAACAAGCGGAAAATCTACATTTGTTTGCAAATAATCCATTTGCAGGAACTTCAGGCTTTGCGGAAACAAAATTAAGCCTAAATAAGCTGGCATACAATATATTATCAAACCGTTCTTTTACATTTGAACCGGGAAAAGCAAAATATACGCCCCTTTGATATTGCTCATTTTGCATAAAAAATGAAATATACCGAATAATCCGAAAATCAACAAACTATTTATTTTAAGTTTGAGCAGGTCAAAAAAACATGAAAACCCAAAATATTCTGAAACCGGCCATTTAAGATGACCCTGAAGGGAATTGAATTTACTGGCACCTTTCACTTAACCGATTTAAACAATCTTGACGGATGAAAAAACCAATTTTAAGCCTGTCTTCCCTAAGCCAGAAATATGTTATGGCCCTGGCAGGGATTTTCCTGATGCTGTTCCTGGTTTCCCACCTTGCCACCAACATTTTGATGCTGAGGGGCGATGATGGCGAGGCTTTTCGGGGGGCGGTCAGGTTTCTAACCGAAAACCCCTTTATCAAAATAATGGAATATGTTCTTTTTGCAGGTTTCCTGATCCACATCATGCTGGGGGTTATCCTGCAAATCCAAAACACCCGGGCCAGACCGGTTAAATATCATACCCGTCTGAAAACAGAAACCTCTACTTTTTCCCGTTATATGTTCCATACCGGGGTTATTATTTTTATTTTCCTGGTAATCCATCTGGTCAACTTTTTCTTTGTAAGGCTTGGCTGGGTGCCCATACCGGAAGTTGCCGAAGGTGACCGTTACGAGTTTTATGAGATGGCCAGGGAGCTATTTCAAAATCCCTGGTATTCGGCCATCTATCTCATTTCTTTTGTATTTCTGGGTTTTCATCTGAAGCACGCTTTTCAGTCAGCCTTCCAGTCACTGGGCCTCAATCACAACAAATACACCCCGGCCATAAAAACCATTGGAACCATTTATGCCCTGGTGATCAGCATTGGCTTTGCCAGTATCCCTGTTTACTTTTTGTTTTTTCATTAAGCCTGATTTTATTTAACCGAAAACCCCAAAAGCGATGCAAAAGCTTGATTCCAAAATACCCGATGGCCCCTTGGCAGAGAAGTGGAAAAACTACAAAGCCGGTTTGCGCCTGGTAAACCCTGCCAACAAGAAAAAACTGGAAGTAATCGTAGTGGGCACAGGGCTGGCCGGGGCATCTGCCGCAAGCGCCCTTGGCGAGCTGGGCTACAATGTAAAAGTGTTTTGCTTCCAGGATTCTCCCCGACGGGCCCATTCGGTTGCAGCCCAGGGCGGCATCAATGCGGCAAAGAATTATAAAAATGACGGAGATTCCGTCTTTCGCTTGTTTCACGATATGATCAAAGGGGGGGATTACCGTGCCCGGGAAGCCAATGTTTACCGTGCGGCCGAGGTAAGCAACGATGTGATAGATCATTTTACGGCCATGGGCGTACCTTTTGCCCGGGACTATGGCGGATCCCTGGACACCCGTTCTTTTGGCGGGGTACAGGTTTCCAGAACCTTTTATGCCAAGGGGCAGACCGGGCAGCAATGCCTGCTGGGAACCTATTCTTCCTTAAGCCGCCAAATTGCCAAAGGAACCGTTAAGATGTTTCCCCGCCGGGATATGCTCGACCTGGTCGTTGTGGAAGGAAAGGCCCGGGGTATCATCACCCGCCATCTGCTTACCGGGGAGATTGAAAGGCATGCTGCCCATGCAGTGGTGCTGGCTACCGGTGGATTTGGAACGGTTTTTTATCTATCCACCCTTGGCCTCGGAAGCAATGCTTCAGCCGCCTGGAACGCCCACAAAAAAGGAGCCCTGTTTGCCAACCCTAGCTTTATCCAGATACACCCCACCAGTATTCCGGTATTAAACGACTACCAATGCAAGCTAACCCTGATGTCGGAGTCCCTGCGTAACGACGGGCGGGTCTGGGTGTCTAAAGAAAAAGGGGACAAACGGCATCCCACCGAAATTCCTGAGGAAGAAAGGGATTATTACCTGGAGCGAAGATACCCCGCTTTTGGCAACCTGGTGCCCAGGGATGTGGCCTCCAGGGCCGCCAAAGAACGTTGCGACAAAGGATATGGCTGCGGAGATTCCGGCCTTTCTGTCTACCTCGACTTCAGGGATGCCATTGATAAACAAGGGAAAAAAGCCATTGAGGATAAATACGGCAACCTTTTTGAAATGTACGAAAAGATAACCGGCATCAATCCTTACAACCAACCCATGCGCATCTACCCCGCCGGACATTATACCATGGGCGGCCTTTGGGTTGACTACAACCTGGAGACCACGATTCCGGGTCTTTTCTCTATAGGCGAAAGCAACTTTTCGGATCATGGAGCCAACCGCCTTGGGGCCAGTTCCCTGATGCAATGCACAGGCGATGGTTATTTTATTTTACCTTATACCCTCAGCGATTATCTTTCTGACCAGATCCGTGTTCCAAAGTTCCGTACAGACCTTCCGGAATTTGAGGAATCGGAAAAAAAGGTAAAAGAGAGGATTGATAAAGTTTTGGCCGTTGATGGCAGCCAAACGGCTTCTTCTTTCCACAAAAGGCTTGGCAAGATCCTTTGGGATCATTGCGGGATGATGCGCAATGCCGAAGGCCTGATAAAGGGCCTTGAGCTCATTGATCAGCTGGAAGAGGAATTCTGGAAAGAAATAAAAATTCCCGGGGGGGCCGATGAATTAAACCATGAGCTGGAGAAAGCCCTGAAGGTTGTTGACTTTTTCGATGTGGGAAGACTGATGTGTGAAGATGCCCTTCAGCGTGAAGAATCCTGTGGGGCTCATTTCCGGGAGGAATATCAGACAGAACAAGGTGAAGCCAAAAGAGATGATGCCAATTTTGCATACGTTGCCGCCTGGGAATACCAGGGTCCCAAAGCCAAACCAGTATTGCATAAAGAACCCCTGAAATTCGAGTTTGTTGAATTGAAGGAAAGGAGTTACAAATAACCCTTTAATGCTTTGAAAACATGGAAATCCGATTAAAAATATGGCGGCAGAAAAACGCCCACACCAAAGGAAAATTTGAGACTCACCACCTGAAAGAGGTCTCCCCGGAAATGTCCTTTTTGGAGATGCTGGATTATTTAAATACCCAGCTGATTGAGCAGGGAAAAGAACCCGTGACCTTCGAACATGACTGCCGGGAGGGTATTTGCGGCTCCTGCGGATTGTATATCAACGGCCGCCCCCATGGACCCATGCAGCATACCACAACCTGTGAACTGCACATGAGAGAATTTAAAGATGGTGATACCATTGTGGTAGAACCCTGGCGTGCCAGTGCCTTTCCTATCATCAAAGACCTGGTGGTAGACCGCAGCTCTTTTGAAAGGATCATCCATGCGGGTGGTTTCGTCAACATAAATGCAGGTTGTGCACCCGAATCAAACAGCACCCCTGTTAATAAAATTATTTCCGACCGGGCCTTTGATGCGGCCGTTTGCATAGGGTGCGGGGCCTGCGTAGCGGCGTGTAAAAACTCCTCTGCCATGCTTTTCGCAGCAGCAAAGGTATCGCAATATGCTTTGCTCCCCCAGGGAAAGGTTGAAGCCGCAGAACGGGTGCAAAAAATGGTAAAGAAAATGGATGAGGAAGGCTTTGGTTTCTGTTCCAACACCTATGGATGCGAATTCGACTGCCCCAAAGGGATCTCGGTAGACTTCATAGCACAAATGAACCGGGAATTTTTCTCGGCAAAGGTTTGTAAACCCAAGGCTGAATAAGTTGTTCCCGTAAAGAAGTTTTTTTACTGCTCTCATTTCACGTTTCACTCAAAAAGCCAGTTTGCCTTGCGGCTGGTTTTACCCCATAGAGAAACTCAGCAGCAATACTTATGTCTCATGTCTTCTGTTCTTAAATCCTTAACATTATAAAAAAAGTTAAAATTCTTCTTCAAATTAAAGTTTTTAGAGGCTTAACAGCAAAATATGTTGAAAAATTAAGTGAAAAGTTTACTATGTTGTAAAATATATTTATATATTTGTTAACTTTGACAAAATCAATTTCATTTAATTAAAAACAAAAAGTTATGGCAAAGAAACTAGATCCTCAGAAGTTAGAAGAAGCGGCCAGCAAATTGCGGGCGATTGCACACCCGATGCGGATTGCCATCATTGATCTTTTGGAGAAAAAAGAGCAAATGAATGTGACTGAAATATATGAAACCCTCAAAATTGAGCAGGCATCGGCATCACACCACTTGAACATTCTCAAAACCAAGGGCGTATTGGAATCCCGCCGCAGTGGAAAAAACACGTTTTATTTTTTGAAGCATGAAGCACTCAGCCAGCTTGTTGACTGCATCAGCCGCTGTCATTAAGAACAATATTTTAGGAAAATTAAAAAAAGCTGCTCCGGACCGGGGCAGCTTTTTTTAATAAAACCGCCTGCTGCAAAAGCAGACAGGCGGCTAACAAAACAAAATGAAAAGAATTAATTCCTGATCAGTAACATTTTTCCGGTTAAAGACCCTTCGGGTTTGGTCAACCGGTAAAAATACATTCCTTCCTTACTTCTTCCTGCATCCCACCGAACCTGATGTTCACCGGTTTCAAGTTGCTGATCCAGCAATTCCGCAACCCGCCTTCCCTGCATATCATAAACCGAAAGCGTAACCTGGCCGGCATCTTCAAGGAAAAAAGAAATGTAAGTATGTTCCTTGAAAGGATTTGGGTAATTATAAATATTTGAAGCCCCGGGAGAAAAGTCAATCACAGAGACCGTTCCATCTTCAAATTCAATGTAACATTTCAGGGTCCAGTCGCCAGGATAAGAGGCCAGATCTCCTTCACCAAGCTTAAGCCAGGTATTATCCAGATAAATAAAGCTTTGCTCATAAGGTGCATTGTTATCTCTACCCCAATAACCTCCGGCAGGCAGTTCAACAACCAACCCAATGTTACCGGTAAGCAGGTTGCTTTCTTCTACCTCCACCACATTCCATTCGTTGCCACCTTCCACCGGGTCATTAGTAAGTAAACCTCCTTGTTCCAATACATTTTCGGTCCAGGTTTCCGCATCGGTCATTTCAAGAACCTCCCAGTTAACCGGGGGATTGGTTCCTTCGTTGGCGATATAGGCAATTTTGGTGATCCTGCCTTCCAGGTCTCCGAGATCAATGGCAACTCCAAGTGACCAGGGTTGATCATCCTGCAAGCCAAGCCCGGTTATATTCTCTGCGTTGACATTACCGAACCAATCCCCATCCATGTGGATCCATTCCAGGGTGTATTCTTCTGAGGTACCGGTATTCTGGTTATCAGAGGCATCGGTTGCCTGTACATAATAGGTTGCCACGGTACCATCGGGCTGACCGGGTATGGTTGCCGAATAATGATCCCCTTCAGCATCCATTTCAAGTACATATTCATCTTCCCCAATAGAATAAATAAGTTGTGCACTGGCAACCCCGGAGGCATCGGTTATTTTTGCCACAATCAATACATCCTGACCGGCCATTGCCTCTAGCGGAGCTTCAACCATTTCAATAACCGGTGGATCAAGGTCTTCAGTCCATTCAATGGTATAATCACCGGAGGTCCCCTCATTTCCGTTAACATCGGTCATTACAAAATATATGGTTCCTTCGGCCGGGCCATCCGGTGCATCAATGGTACCCTCAAAAAGGAAGTATCCTTTGTTGATGGCCTCCATGGTTAGTTCAAAAGTTTCTTCATTGATGGTATAGTGCCCGGTAACAGATTCCATGGAAGAGCTGTTGCTGACTTCAAGAACCAGGTGCATGTCATGCCCTGCAACAGCCTCGTTACCTTCCAGGGAAACTGCTGCGGGAGCCTCTTCGTCCGGCACACCTTCAAACATTCTGGCATACGTATCCCAGTAGCCTGCCCGTCCGTCTTGCCACAACACCAGAAAATCCTCACCATCGGTGGCGGTTTGGGAGTTGGTCTGGCTTCCTTCTTCTGAAACCACCACGATCTGATCTCCGATGATTTCACCCATTTTATTGATCCGATGGGCATGTACATTGTAATATAAAGTTATACCGACCCTGTATTGGTGACTCCAGGAAGCAATAAACTCAGAATCGTTGCTGGTAAGGGAGACCCAGGTGCGGCTTAATCCGTCCTCCACCACCGCAATGGGGAAGTCTTCCCCGATTAAATTTCCTTTCAGGTCGATCAGTTGACCATAAATGCTGGAACGGATATGGTCACGGTTATCTTCCCATGCCACCAGGATGCGGTTTCCGCTTTTTTCGATTTTAGAAATGCCCTGGTTGAACGATTCAGAGGTAATGGCAAAATCATTGCCGATAAAGTTGCCATCCTGATCGATCATCTGACCGTAAATATTGCGGTTTCCGGTGCGGTTATCGTCCCATGTGGCCATGAAGTTTTCGCCTGTAAAAACAATATCGGGCACCATTTGGTCGGCCTGTGGGGGAACATCATCCGGTCTGATGGAGAAAGGCTGGCCAATAGTTTGTCCTTCCGTAGAAATAAAACGACCAACTATTTCTCGTGGATTTTGACCCTGCTGCCAAACCGCAAGGAACTTTTCTCCATCCCAGGCAACAGCGGAAAATGAGGCATTATTTTGAGCCAGTTGTTCGGAAACCTGGAAACGATCTCCAACAGGTTGTCCATCCTGGTCAATCACCACTGCAAAGAGATCACGGTTAAAATCATCCGGACTACGTTGCTGTGCATAAGTGAATAAAAAGTGTTCTCCTCCAAACTCCAGGTTTGGAAAAAAGAATGGCTGCCAGGAAAAGGGTACCACATTAATTTCATTATCCGTATGAACGGTTCCATCGGGTTCGACAAAACGGCCCCAGTATGCATGGGTTGAACCACCCAGGCGACGGTCGTTGAAAACCACATAATATTGTTCGCCATTAAAGGCAACAACCGGATTACCCTGGGAGCGTCCTTCGGTAGCAACAGGTATTTCATCCACAAAAGAATCTAACCATACTACCTGTCTGGAATCTGTAATGGTTTCGTTTTCACTGGTAGAGGCATCAATTGCTTTAACATAAAAGGAGGCTTCTGTATAGGATGCCTGGGCGGGGATTTCGGCACGGTAGATCCCGTCGTCTCCTTCGGTCAATTCTGCAGATTCTTCATCCTGTCCTTCCAGGGTATAATAAAGGGTGGCGGACAAAATGCCGGAAGGATCTTCCAGCTGTGCCCCCACAATTCCTTCACGGTTCAAACCTAAGATTGTAGGATATTCCACCAGGGTAATCTCGGGACCTTCCACATCGGCATACCATTCCAGATCATACTCATCAGAATTGCCCATATTGCCATATTCATCCATCATGAAAAAATACACCGTACCTGTGGCAGGGCCTTCAGGAGCCGGAATGGTTCCCTGGAAAAGATAAAAGTTACCATCCTTGCTTTTGTCTTCATCGTCTCCATTATCATCTCCTTCCCCCACAAACTCCATTACCAGGGTTTGAGGATCCTGATCTTCGATGGTATAATGGGCCGTAACATTAGAAACCATGGATTCGTCATAAACCGTAAGCAAGAGCTCCATATCCTGGTTTTCCACTTCGGTGTTTCCCTCCAGGGAAATAACCATGGGAGGTTCGATGTCATCCTCTGAAATAGCCGAAACCCGGACATTATCCACAAAAATATCATACATCACCCCGGAATGATATTCCGATTGCCCGTAAAAGGCAAGCTTAATATTTCCGGAATAGCCTGTCAGATCAACTGTTTCTGCTTGGCCGGTATTGGAAATATCGGAGTCTTCGTCCCAGGTTTCCAGCACATTGCTTTCCGACCAGGTGTCACCATTGTCGGTAGAAATTACCACCATAAAAGATTTTGATTCATCCAGATCTGCCGGGTCGGTGGAATTTCTGATAGTAAGAGCCAGATCAAAAGTTAGCTCATAATCCAAAGTATCTTCAAGACTAATGGTAGGGGTGATCAACCACTCATTCCTTGTAAGGGCAAGGGTAACAAAAGCAGAGGGACTGCCATCGACCTGGTTGCCAAAACTCTTTCCTCCCCATGAAGAAATGTCGCTTGTAAACTGGGTATCTTCAGTGATTACCCCTCTTGCCTCGGTCCAGTCCATCGGGGGGAAGACATCAAACACTTCCAGGAATGGCGGGTAAAGGATGGGGTTGTGGGCATAACCCAAAAGACCCATTTCAAAAGGACTGTCATCTGCATTGTGCGTTAAAGTCATGATGACTGATTTTTCACCCTCAATCAAAGGAGCAAATTCTACAACTATTTCCACCTCACCCATATGCTCAATGTTGATGGGCAGCTCATTGAGGATTTGGAACTCATCCTGGTATTCTTCCGGAAAGGAAGCTTCGGTAAGGGTAAGATCCTGCAATCCCCAGTTATAAACGGTAAAGCTCCTTGTGTCAGACTCAAGAAGGTTCACGGTTTCAAAATCCAGTTCATCATCCGGATAAGCAAAAAACAAAGGTTCATCCTGATACCAGCGAGGATAATAAACATCATCCAGGGCAAAAGAGCGGGCACCATCGGCAAATGAGCCATTGCTGCTGTAATTCCATTTAAAATAGGCATGATCTGAAGTCAGGTCGGTAAAAACATAAGTTTCCTCTACCCAGCTGCCTTCTGTGCCGGAGAGGGTGTCAAGAGCCGTCCATGAGTCTCCTGCATCATAACTGACATATACCACAGCAAAACTGGCATCATTATCAGGCAGGGCATTGGATCTCCAGTGAAAAGAAATCTCATTTATCCCTTGTGTCAGATCCATACGTGCGGTGATCAAATCCTCATCGGGGGCATTGGTATAGGTACAAAAGGCGGCCTGTTCCCCGGTATGAGGACTCGGGGAGATGCCCCACCTGTCGGAAGCTTCCCATCCTACCGGAGGGAAAAATTCCCATTCAAAGCCTTCATGGGTTGGTGTCTGGGCACTAACTCCATAGGCAAATAGAAGAAAAAGAAATAAAAAAATTCTGGTAAAACTTTTCATGGTAAAAAAATTAAAGTGATTAATTCTCTTCTTAATACCGGGTTTTTTAAAAACTAACCCATTGGATGGAGGTTTTATTTTAGACGCATTCAAAATACTATTTTTCATTGGTTTAAGGAGGGAAAGATTTTGTAATTTTGCAACACTACAATGCAGCCTTCAAAAAAAACCAAATTACAGTTCCCCGGGCCTTTTCTTTTCTCTTCAATCAAGGAGATAGGGGTTTTTTTGCCGTTATTGTTATTGGCTTTGTTTTCCCATTTTTCTCCGGTTATTGCCCATGAATCAAAAACCTACCGTGAGCTTTCCGACCGGGGCAATCAGTTATTCCTTGATGGAGATTATCCGGAGGCTATAAAAGTTTTTAACCAGGCCCTTGACAAGGCTTCTGAACTTCAGAACCCGATATTGACCGCAAGGATCGAAAACAATCTTGGGTTTCTTTATTATTATACCGGGCAGTTTGAAAAAGCCATGCGGTATTATCTTCGCGCAGATTCTGTGTTCAGGTTACTACCGGGTCCGGACCACACCGCCCTGGCAACGCTTTATTCTAACATTGGAGCCCTTAAAATACAAACCGCCGATTTTAGTGTCGCGGTAAACTATTTTGAGCAAGCCGAAGCCCTGCTCATGTCAACCTATGGACCGGATCATTCCTTGCTGGGAAGTATTTACCTGAACATGGGGGTTATTTTTCATTACGCAGGGGAATTTGAAAAAAGCCAGGAATATTACAATCGCAGCCTCCAGATATTCCGGGATAGTAAAAGCACCCATCGCTTAAATATTTCCAGGGTGCTTCATAATATGGGCATGGTATCCTATTCGGGATCCCGGTACGAAGAAGCCATTGCCTATTTTTACGAAAGTCTGGAAACCCATCCCGGCAAAAGCCTGGCAGGTCGGGCATCGGCATACAACAACCTGGCGCGTGCGCTCAGGCATACCGGGAATTATCATGAAAGCGGAGAGTATTTTCGCAAAGCCATTGAAACCACCCTGGCCACCCATGGGGACTCATATCCTGAGCTTGGGCTCCACTACCTAAACTACTCCATGAGTCTGCTGGACCAAGGGCAAGAGAGAAAAGCTGAAAAATACCTAACTCTTGCAGGTGAAGTTTTCAGCGCCGGCTTCCATGAGTCCCATCCTATTCGTGCAAGGCATTTTGAAGCTTTGGCACAGCTGTCTTTTGCCCGTGGGCAGCAAAACCAGGCGTTGGCTTTTTGTCGTAAAGCCCGGGAAATGCTCAACACCCATCAACCAACACCAGAGAACAAAAATCAACAAATACCGGTCAGCACCCCTATCCAAACTTTTTTACTGGATAACCTGAAATTGGAAAACACCATCTTAAATGCCAAACTGGAAAAGACCACCGGGCAGCCTGAACAATACATACTCCAGGAGAAAATATTTTTAAACTACGAGCATCTCCTGAATATTATTTCCGGGCTAAGAAAGGATTATTCCGGGGAAGGAAGCAAACTTCACCTTTCCGATAAAGAAAAAGAAACTTTTGTTTCGGCAGCATCCAGCGCTTTTGATCTTTTTGAAAAAACCGGCAACAATGAATACCTTCAAAAAGCTTTTGAAATTTCCGGTCTGGCCAAAGCTTCTGTTCTAATTCAGTCTATCAGGGGACTGGAGGGCTTTCAGGTTGCAAATGTACCTGATTCTATCCGGGAAAAAGAAGCCGGGCTGCGTCGGGAGCTTCATGCTCTGGAGGGGTTAATTAACCAGGAAGCCCGCAAGGCAACCCCCGAAAAAGAAAAAATAAGTTACTGGCAAACGAAACTTTTTGAAACCAACCTGCGTTACCAAAAGCTAATTAGCCTGTTAGAAAAAACCTATCCTGAATATTACCGTTTAAAATACGAACCGGGTGTGACCGGCATAAGTAAAATCCAGGCAACTTTATCCAAAGAAGAGGTGCTCATTGAATACCTACTTGGAAAAGAGGAGCTTTTTATTTTTGCAGTTTCCCATGATGGGTTTGAAGTATTCCGTTACGAAACAGGAGATAAATTTATTTTTCACCTGGAAGAAGTTCTTGGATCTTTAAACCTGGAGCATGCTTTTATGGGAGGGAAAAAAGAATACCAGCAATTCACGGAAAGCGCTTACTTTTTATACAATAAACTGATCGAACCGGTTCTGGAGGCTTTCTCTCCCAACAAACTGATCATTGTCCCTGACGAAATGCTCAGTCTGTTGCCTTACGAAGTATTACTTTCGCGGCAGGAACCCGCTTACCGTATGGATTATTCCGGTCTTCCCTATCTCATCCGTAAGGTTTCCATAAGTTATTCCTACTCATCGGCTTTGCTTTTCTCATCCCAAGAACTTCAGCATAAAAAGCCGGCCGGGACTCTGCTGGCATTGGCACCTGATTATCCTCCGGAAACTTCTCCTCAAAACATTTCTTCTTTTTCAAATCTGGTTTCCGGGCGGGAAGGGCTTTTTCCGCTCCCCGGGGCCCGAAAAGAGGTAGAGTACATTGGGAATTTTTTCAAAGGGAAAGTGTTTGTAGACGAAGCAGCCACCAAGGAAGCCTTCTTTAAGCATGCTGAAAAGGCATCCATTCTTCACCTGGCCATGCATGCATTGATTGACACCCTAAACCCCATGCACTCCCGTTTGGTTTTTAATGCCGCTGACCCCGATTGTCCAAACAGCAACCTTTATGCTTATGAGATATACGGACTTCGGATACCGGCTGAAATGCTGGTGCTTAGCGCCTGCAATACCGGAACAGGCAAGCAATTAAGCGGAGAGGGGGTCATGAGTTTCACCCGCAGTTTCCTTTATTCAGGGGTGCGCAATATCGTGATGACTCTTTGGTCGGTTCCGGATCTTGCCAGCACACAATTGATAAAAAGTTTTTATTCCGGTTTAAATCAACAGCTGCCAAAAGATCAGGCGTTGCAGCAGGCTAAACTCAACTATTTGGACAAAGCCCTTCCCAGTAAAGCCCATCCTTTTTTCTGGGCCGGATATGTTACCATTGGCGACACTTCACCTTTGGCTTCCGGCCAGACAAAAATTTCGGCCGTTATGGCCGGGCTGGCTATTTTATTAATTGTACTGGCTGCATTATTGGCAACCAGAATAAAAACTTTGGGAAATTAAATCCTGTCCAGTATCTCTTCAGCCTTTGAAGCGTATTGAGGTATTTCCGTTTTCAGCTCCTCAAGAAGGGGTTTTGCCTTTTCAACCTGCCCGGTTTTAAGGTAGGCCAGGGCAAGATACCATTTGGCTTCCGGGTAAAAAATACTCCACCGTTGGTCAACCACTTCCCCTAAAGCTTCTTTGGCCATTGCTTCTTCTTCCGCTTCCAGGTAGGAAACCCCGGCAAAGAATTTCAGGCTGGTTCTTTTGTCGGGAAGCAGTTCCTCATAAGCTTTCTCAAATAAACGGGCAGCAAGAAAAAACTCTCCCCGATTATAGGCGGAAAAGGCTTTTTCCAGCATTTCCATTTCAGCATAACCGTCAGAACGCATGGCCGGATCAATTTGGTATGGCTGGTAGTAGGCGGCAAAAAGTCTTTCAGGAGTATCTGTCTGCTGGTTTGACTGGAAGTAAAAAACCAGTCCAAGGGTAACCACCAGCAAAAATACCGCAGCTGCAGCACTTACTCCCACCCGAAGGAGAAAATTTCTTTTCACTTTACGGGAGCCAATATACCGCTCAAGAAAGGCGGGATGCGGGAGGCTTTGAAAGTCAACTGCTTTACCGGCCTTCCCGCTATCTTTTTCCCAACCTGTCTTTTCTTTTTTATCCTGAATGGCTTTAAGCAACCCTGAAAAGCGTTCTTCCTCATGCAGTTCTCTTGCAAACCTGTTGACATCTTTGTACAACAACAACTGCCGCATCAGTTCCGAATCATTATTTAGTTTGTTTTTAAGATATTCCCTGTCCTCGGAATCCATCCCGGACAACCAGACTTCAATCTCCTCATACAATTCCCTGTTTGTCTTGTCGTTTATCATGTTTTGCTTTGATTTTATGAATAAGCATCCCAAAATCCCGGGTCTTTCTGAATTAATTCCATTAAGGCTTTCTTGCAACGGTACTTACGGTTCATTGTGTGTTGCAGGCTGCTAAATTCCATAATGCTTTTTATTTCTTCCACATCCATTCCTCCCATGGTCAATTTTAAAACTTCCTGACATTTTGCGGATAATCTGGAAAAATTCCGGAGAAATAATTTTTTCCTGATGGGCATCATATCATCAACCTCTTCCTGCCCTTCCATGGATTGGATTTCTGTACCAATTTCAACATCAGAAAAATTTTTCTTTCTGCGTAATTCCTTTAGCCATAAATTTTTACAAACTGCATACAAATACGTGCTGAAATTACAGGAAATGTCAAAGTCTTTATTCCTGCTCTTCTGAAAAATAACCATCATGGCATCATGAAAAAGATCGCGCGCATCCTCCTTATTTCCATTGTTTTTTATAACAAAATTCTCAATCACAGGAAATTCTTCCTGGTACAATTTCTCCAGAATTTCTTCTCTACCCTGGCAGATAGCAACCAACACCCTGTTTCTTTGATTTTCCATATTTAACCATTCGCATTTTGCAGGCTAAATATATAGAAAATAATTGGTTGGAATCCCCGAAACAACAATAATGAAAACCTTTTTGCTTTAATACAGGATTTTTAAAAAAATAACCCTGACCAAAGCAGATTTTTTTGGTACAGGAAATTTTTTTTACAACATTAATTGCCTTAGCCATGATTTACTTTTTACTAAGGCCTTAATGAGTGCTAAATATAACCGCTTATCATTCAGCGAATAATAAAACCCATCAATACTTTCATGAGTCATTTATTTTTTAACTTTGCAAAACCATCCATAAATAATCGGATCAATTTTTGAAGCAAAACGCTTAATAATTTTTTTTGAGACGCGTCATGAAAAAAAGCCTTTTTCTATCTTTTGTCCTGGCAATAATAACCGGAATGTTATTGGCTCAGGAAGGGCCAAAACTGGAGTTTTCAGAGAAAATCACTGACCTTGGTACCCTTTACACAGACGAGCTGGAGGTGATCAAAATGGAAATACCGTTTTCCAACACAGGAGAGAAACCGCTGGTTTTGACCAATGCAAGAGGCTGCTGTGGTACACGGATAATAAACTGGACCCGGGAGCCCATTAACCCGGGAGAAGAAGGGAAAATCACCATTCAATTCCGGCCGGCTCCCAGGCCTCACCGGATCAGCCGTACGGTAAGTGTTTTATCCAATGATCCGGGCGGTCAGGCAGTATTCAGGATACGGGGAGAAGTTAAAGAACGCAGCTCAACCCATTTCCCACCGGAACAAGATGAACGCGCCAAAGCACCTGCTTCAAAAGGAAAATGACAAAAAAGCCAGCCAAATATCCTGAAGAAAATATCGCAATTGCCAAATACTGCAAAGCACTTGGGCATCCTGCCCGTATTTCCATTATCAGATTACTGGAAGACCGCGATACCTGCGTATGCAGTGATATTGTAAACGAACTTCCCCTGGCCCAGTCTACCGTTTCACAGCACCTGAAAGAGTTGAAAAAAGCAGGACTGATCCAGGGAAACATAACCCCACCAAAAGTTAAATACTGCCTGAATCACGAAAACTGGGAAGAAGCCAAATCCATCCTGAAAAATTTCCTGAAGTAGTTTTGAGAGGTGTTTTATTAATCGTAATTTTGCGATGAATAAAAAATTAGCAAAACTATGGATATTAAAATTCTTGGAACCGGTTGCGCCAAATGCAAAAAGTTGGAAGAATCAGCCCGGCAGGCAGTGCAGGAAATGGACATACAAGCCACCGTATCGAAAGAAGAGGATGTAATGAAGATCATGGAATACGGCGTCATGCGCACCCCGGGCCTGGTCATTGATGAAAAAGTGGTATCCAGTGGCAGGGTCCTTACTGCGGGGGAAATAAAAGACATTGTTCAGGGAGCTAAATAGACCAAACCCGGAGGATCGGGGATTATATGGAAAAGAAGAAGGAATTTAAAATCCTTGCCTACCTTACCGCGTTTTTTCTGTTTGCTTACTTTATGCCGGTTGAGCGGGAAGGGTTTATGGATGCGGTTTACGAGGCCCTTTACCTGGTAAAATGGTACGCCCGGGAGCACGTATTGCTGTGCCTGATACCGGCATTTTTTATTGCCGGGGTCATTGCTGTTTTTATCAGCCAGGGAGCCGTAATCAAATATTTCGGGGCCAAAGCCACCAAATGGAAATCCTACTTAGTGGCCAGCGTTTCCGGGATTGTGCTGGCGGTTTGTTCCTGCACCATTCTTCCCTTGTTTTCCGGCATACACAAAAGGGGAGCCGGGTTGGGACCGGCCATTGCATTTCTTTATTCAGGCCCGGCCATTAATATTTTGGCAATTATTCTAACAGCAAGGGTTCTTGGTTTTGAGATCGGAATGGCCCGAATCATTGGAGCTGTCATTTTTGCGATCGTTATCGGGTTGCTGATGGCTTTGATCTTTCGAAAAGAAGAAAAGGCAAGGGCCGAGGAAGCTTTGAAATTCCCTGAAGAACACGGAGGAAGACCCTTGTGGAAAACTTCCCTTCACTTCTTTATCCTGGTGTTCATTTTGATCTTTGCCAACTGGGGCCATCCCGAAGTTGCAGAAGGAGCCTGGTACTGGCTTTGGAACAACAAATGGGTGATCACTTCGGTTTTTGGGGTTCTGTTCGCTTTTTCACTGATTTACGTTATTCGCCTGAACCGGTGGTACGTGATGGGTTCGGCAGTTGCCGTGGCCCTGGCTACCGTATTTTTCCCCGACACCCCGGTTATCCCTTTTACAACGGGATTTGTGACCCTGAGCATCATCACCGGGATCACCCCCGGTGAGCCAAGAGAATGGCTGCTTTCCACCTGGGAGTTTACCAAACAAATCGTGCCCCTGCTTTTTGCCGGCGTGTTGGTGGCAGGATTTTTACTTGGCTCCCCTGAAAGCAACGGGCAGGGGATTATTCCCAACGAATGGGTTGCCGCACTGGTAGGCGGTAATTCTTTATTTGCCAACTTTTTTGCCTCGATTTTCGGAGCATTCATGTATTTTGCCACCCTTACCGAAGTACCCATCATTCAGGGGCTTTTGGGTAGCGGCATGGGCAAGGGTCCTGCACTGGCATTGTTATTGGCAGGCCCGGCCATTTCTTTGCCCAATATGCTGGTGATTCACAGCGTAATCGGCACAAAAAAAACAACGGTCTTTATTTTGCTTGTGGTGGTTATGGCCACCTTTTCCGGCCTTGTTTACGGCAAATTTTTCTGATAACTTTGTGTGTTTTTTTTCGTTAAAGTTTAAAAAATGAAAAAGGATCGGGTTGAAATAAAAATTTTTGGCAGCGGCTGCATGAGATGTGAAAAACTGGCAGATGAATGTCGTGAAGTGGCCCAAGAATTAAATGTTGCTGTAAGCATAGAAAAGGTTACCGATCAGGATGAAATTATCAACGAGGGGGTATTGTTTACACCAGGGTTGATGGTTAACGGGAAACTGATGAGCAGCGGAAAAATACCGGTAAAAAACACCCTGAAAAACTGGGTTCAAAACGCAACAAAATAAAAAGTTTTGGCTTTATTATTGTAATGCTTTTTAAGAAATAATTATTTATCGTAAATTTGCGATAATTGTACAACCTAAACACTTGATGCCATGATCAGAAAAATGCTTTCTTTTACACTGTTGATAATGTTTTCGGCCTTAATGGTGCATGCCACTGAAGAAGAAGGTCCCAAGCTAAAATTTGAAAAAGATAGGCACGATTACGGAACCGTTTATCTTGACGAGCTTCCTGACACCCAGCTGGAAATAGAATTTACCAATGAAGGCAACAAACCGCTGATCCTGAACAATGTCAGGGCCTGTTGCGGCACCAGGGTTACCCAGTGGCCCCGTGAGCCCATCATGCCGGGAGAAAAAGGCACCATCAATGTGGAATTCCGCCTAGCACCCCGCCCGCACCGAATCAGCCGAACGGTAACAGTTCACTCCAACAGTGAAGGCAACCCTACCTCAGTTTTCCGGATTACCGGGCAGGTAGAAGCCAGGGATTAAAACTCCATAAAAATTCAGGGATGAACTTCAAAGGCTAAAACAATTGCCTTTGAAGATCATCTTTTTTAAGCCATTCCTTACAAATTGAAAAATTCGGATTTCATGTTAAACGCTTTGCTTTGGATCTCCCGGATTTTATTCGGGGTAGTATTCATCTTCTCAGGTTTTGTAAAGGCCATTGATCCCCTGGGGTCGGCCTATAAATTTGAAGATTATTTTCTTGCGTTTGGCACCGAATGGTTGTTCTTTATGGCCTTGCCCCTGGCCGTTTTGCTGAGCACCCTGGAATTTGTCATTGGTGCAGCCGTTTTGCTAGGCATCAAAATGAGGTATTCGGCATGGGGTGCTTTTCTATTCATGGCATTTTTTACCCCCCTTACCCTTTACATCGCCATTACCGATCCGGTGCCCGATTGCGGTTGTTTCGGCGATGCCCTCATCATCAGCAACTGGGAAACCTTTTATAAAAATGTGGTCATTTTTGCCGCCTCTATTTTTATTTTCCTTCACCGCAACAAATTCAAGCCCCTCTGGTCGAAAAAGGGAGACTGGTACCTTATCGGGTTCATCACCCTATTGGTTCTGGGACTTTCGGCATACTGCCTGCGCAATTTGCCCATTATGGATTTCCGCCCCTGGAAAGTGGGCAACGACATCAGCGAACTGGTAATTCCCACCGAGGAAGAAGCGGACATTTACCTGATTTTTGAAAACAAGGAAACCGGTGAAACCAAAGAATATCCTTCAGACGATTACCCATGGGACGACCCCGACTGGGTAGCGCAATGGGAATATAAAGACCAGCGCAGGGAAGTTACACAGCCCTACCAGGAAGCCGAAATTGAGAACTTCGAAATAATCGATGAGTTTGGGGACGACCTTACCGAGTTTTACATTACCAAACCCGAATACCATTTTATGGTAATTGCCTGGGGACTTGAAAACACCAACACCAGGGCCTTCAGCAGGCGCATTACTCCCCTGGCAAGGGCAGCCGATGAAAACGGGTATTCTCTGATTGTGCTGACGGGCTCATCCTTCAGCAAAATTGAAGAGTTCCGTCACGAGAACCAAACACCTTATCCTTTTTATCAGTCAGATGAAATCGAACTCAAAACCATTATCCGCTCCAATCCGGGACTGGTTTTGATGAAAGACGGTGTTGTTATAGAAAAATGGGCACACCGCAACATTCCGGAGTTTGAAAAAATAAAGGAAAATTATTTCCAGGATTAATTTCTAAAGGGAGCCTTTTCTTTTTTTCCGGAAGAATTCGGTCATCAGGCCTGCAGCCTCTTCTGCCCTAATGCCTTTTACCAGCCTGGTTTTGGGATGAAACACCCCGGCAGATGCATACCTTGAAAAACCGCGCTTTTCGTCATCGGCACCATACACCACCTTGCCCACCTGGGCCCATTGCAAAGCCCCGGCACACATGATACAGGGCTCCAGGGTAACATAAAGGGTACAATCTGCAAGGTATTTCCCCCCTAAAAAATCTGCCGCGGCAGTAATGGCCTGCATCTCTGCATGGGCAGTAACATCGTTGAGGCGCTCGGTAAGATTATGAGCGCGGGCAATGATGCGTTCCCGGCAAACCACCACTGCCCCCACAGGTACCTCACCTGCTTCAAAAGCTTTACGGGCCTCCTTCAGTGCCTGTTCCATGAAATGCTCGTCGGAAAAAACCGTCAACTTCATATGCAAGGATTCTTCTTTTTGCAAAGTTAGCAGTAAATATTAAGGAATACCGGTCAAAAGCCAATGGGTTATACCAGGTTGAAGCGGTTTCGGACCGAAGCCCCGACCAAAAGAAAAAACTTATGCAGGTTGCTTACGCGAAACCTTTTCTCCAAAAGGTTTTCCGGCCGGGTGCGTTGAATTTTCCGGAGCAACTGAAGGTAATATTTATAGGCCAGGTAAACGCCAAGCCGTACATCCCTGTGCAGGGAGCGGATGCCCAGGAATGCTTCCTGAAAATCCTTCCGGATATCCGCTTCGATTTCTTTTTTGTCCTTTACGGAAAAATTGCTGAAGTCCACTCCGGGAAAATACACCCTTCCCCTTTCAAAGCGGTCGGACCGCATATCCCTTAAAAAATTGACTTTTTGAAAGGCTTCTCCAAGTTTGCGGGCAGGCGGCACGAGCCGCTGATACTCTTCATCCTGCTTCGAATAAAAAACCCGTAAACACATCAAACCCACCACCTCGGCCGACCCATAAATGTATTCTTTGTATTCTTCTTCAGAAAAAGCCTTTTTATCCAGGTCCATTTCCATGCTTTTCAAAAAAGCATCGATAAGGTCGCCGGAAATGTTGTAGTTATTTACCACCCACTGAAAACTATGCAGGATGGGATTGGTGCTCATTTTGTTTTTAATGGCCTCATAGGTCTGGGCTTTGAAGTCGGCCAGCAGGGTTTCTTTGTCCTGTTCATGAAAGGTATCCACAATTTCATCGGCAAAGCGCACAAATCCATAAATGGCATAAATGGGAGGGCGGTAATCCTTTGCCAAAGTACGCACGCCCATGGAAAATGAGGTGCTGTAATTTTTTGTGGTGATCTCGCTGCATTTTAATGCATTACTGGTGTAAAGGTCCATAAGATCTGCTTATTCGTTCAACAATTAAGCGGGAGCTGATCACTGCCATGGGCAGGCCGGTTCCCGGCAGGGTAGATGACCCGGTATAAAAAACATTTTTGAATTCTTCATCATAATTTTTTGGCCGGAATCCTCCGATCTGGTTCAGGTCGTGGGCAAGACTAAGGCCGCTACCCTTATACAAATTAAATGCGTTTTCCCACTCCACAGGGGTCCATACCGTTTTTGAGACCAGGTGCTTCTGCAGGTCAAAATCTATTCTTTCCGAAAGGTCCCGTATAATGTTATCGGCCACTTCTTCCTTATCGGGCCAGTCGGGACGATAACGGCGGTCGGGTACCGGGCAGAGCACAAAAAGGCTTTCACAGCCTTCGGGGGCGCTCTCCGGGTCGGCTTTGGACACAGCATTTACATAATAGTAAGGTCTTTCCAGGGAAATAGAGTTTTTGAATATCTTTCCGGAGTATTCCTTAAAGTTATCTCCAAGAAAGTAATTGTGAAGGTGAAGGTTCTCAACTTTCCTGTCCACCCCAAGGTAAAGGGTAAGGGGAGCCAGTGTCCATTTCATTTTTTCCATCCGTGAGTCAGAGAATTTTTTTCTTTTGAAGACTTTATTCCGGAAAAAGGCCGCATCGCTGTTCACCACAAAAATATCGGCTTCCCGGTTGTTCCCGTGCTGGTCTGTAAAATGTTTTAAGGAACTTTTCCCGGCTTTATAATCCACGATCTCTGTATTATAATGAATCTTCACCCCGGCTTTATACAGTTCCTTGTTTAATCCTTCCACAATTTTGTACATGCCCCCGTAAACGTTATGATATCCATCGTGTACCAGCTCTGTGTAAGAAAGCAGGGTATAAATGGCGGGTGTATCGAAAGGCGTAGCCCCAAGAAAAAAGGCCACCAGGGAAAAAATCTCTTTTACTTCACGCGAATCGAAGTGCCGCTCCATTTCATTCCACACCGTACGCAATAACCGGGGAGAATGTTTATAAGGCACGCGCATCAGGGTGAAGAGATACTGAAAAATATTGTCATAATTTCTTTTCAGCACCAGGTTTTCGGTATCATGAAAAAAACTGCCGGCAGAAGTAAGAAATTTTTCCATTTTACGCTTAAAGTCCGGCTCTATTCCTTCAAACTCTTTGGCTAACCTGTCCAGATCCTTATAGATAAGATAGCTCCTTTGGGATCCGCGAAAATTAACCGAATACAAGGGATCCAGCTCCTTAAAGGTGAAGGGCATTTTTTCCAGGCCGGCATCTTTAAAAAACTCATCAAATTCGTAAGTCATACTGAAAAATGTGGGGCCGGTATCAAAGGTAAACCCGTCTTTTTTCAATTGATTGAGACGACCACCCGGTTGATGAAACTTTTCAACCATTTCCACCTGGTAACCTCTTTTTACCAGTCGCAGGGCAGCGGTTAATGCAGCCAAACCTGTTCCTACGATTAAAACTTTTTTCATCAGTCGGGGTTTATTATAAATAACAATGGCTTAAATGTATTGAACTTTTGGCTCATCACTTTTCTCAGATGAGAGAAAAATAATTTTATGATAATTGAAACACCATTTTTTATTTCAATTTTATCGGTATTTCTTTATCAGGTAACCAAAAAATTATGATATTTAAAATGTTTTTATAAAAGTAGAAAAAAGAACAGCATTTAAAGCATCAAATAAATGTTTGTTTCGATCAGCTTAAACAGTAATGATTATGAAACAAAAATGTGCAGTAATTGGTTCAGGGATTGCAGGGCTTGGGGCGGCTATCAGGCTGGCGTGCAAGGGTTGTGCGGTAGAGGTTTTTGAGCAGGCACCCATCCCCGGGGGCAAAATATCGCAGTTGCACCTTGCGGGGTTTCGGTTTGATACCGGTCCTTCCCTGTTTACCATGCCCGGGCTGGTTGACGAACTGTTTACCCTATGTGGTGAAAACCCCGGAGATCACTTTGAATATTACCCGGTAGAAACTTCCTGCAAATATTTCTGGGAGGACGGTTTAATTATCAACGCCTGGCAAAATACTGAACGGTTTGCCAGGGAGGTTGAAGACAATACGGGGGTTCCGGCCCAACGCATCAGAGATTTCCTGAATAAAAGCAGGAGGCTCTATGAGCTAACCGGTGATATATTCCTGTTCAACTCCTTTCATAAGTTTTCCAATTTTTTTAAACCGGCTTATTTAAAAACCCTTTTGAACCTGCCTTCGCTGGATGCTCAAACCACCATGCATAAGAAAAACCTGAAGTGGTTTGATGACCCACGCATCGTGCAACTGTTTGACCGGTATGCCACTTACAACGGGTCAAGCCCATACCGCACCCCGGCAACCCTTAATATCATTGCCCACCTGGAGCACAACAACGGTACTTTTTTCCCGAAAAAAGGCATGTATGATATCGTGAAGTCTTTATATGAACTGGCCAAACGAGCCGGAGTGGTTTTTCATTTCAATCAGCCGGTAGACGAAATCATCCTTGAGGGTAAACAGGTAAAAGGCCTTCGCACAGGAAACAGGGAACATCATTTTGACCTGGTAGTAAGTGATGTGGATGTGGTGAATCTTTACAAAAAGCTACTGCCCAAAATCCCTTTGCCAAAAAAACAGCTGGCCCTGGAAAGGTCCTCTTCTGCCCTGATTTATTACTGGGGAGTTGACGGCCCCTTTCCTGAGTTGCAGCTGCACAATATTTTGTTTTCTGACAACTACCGGGAAGAGTTTGACCATTTATTCAAAACCAAAACGGTTTCTGAAGACCCGACAGTTTATATTTTTATCAGCTCGAAGGCTGTGGAGGGGGATGCACCCAAAGGATGTGAAAACTGGTACGTGATGATCAATG
This sequence comes from Bacteroidales bacterium, assembly GCA_007129255.1. Taxonomy (GTDB): domain Bacteria; phylum Bacteroidota; class Bacteroidia; order Bacteroidales; family UBA7960; genus PUML01. The sequence goes on along the minus strand of SKVW01000009.1, from coordinate 1,950 downwards.
CCCCCCGCAACGAGGGGCAGGATTGGGAAGTCTTAAACAGAAAGATCCGAAAAGACATCATCAAAAAAATCAACCGGGTTTTAAACACCGACATTGAAAAGCACATAGTTGCTGAAACGGTTGCCGACCCTCGCAGCATTGAAGAAAACACCGGTGCTTTTAAGGGCTCATTATATGGATTGAGCTCCAATGGAAAATTTGCTGCCTTTAACCGCCATCCCAATTTTAAAAGGAATTTAAAAAATCTTTACTTTGCAGGTGGAAGTGTCCATCCCGGCGGAGGCATTCCCCTTTGCCTGGCCTCTGCAAAAATTATCGATAAGGAAATACCAAACTTAATTACAGAATGATACAAAACTTAAAACATAAACTCACCGCTTCCCGGGTTGGACTTTTGCTCATCATTTATTATTCGGTAGGCCTGGTTGGGCTGAGCATGCCCGTAAGCCGTGAACTGTTTATCGGCCTGATGCCGTTTACCATCCTGTTGAGCATTGGAATCCTGCTGTTTTTTCATGATTCCTGGAGGTTAAAGGATGGTTTGGTTTTTTTGCTCATCGCCCTGCTTGGGTACCTGGTGGAAGTAGCCGGAGTCCTAACCGGTGAGGTTTTTGGGGAGTATTCCTATGGCCGCGCCCTTGGATTCCGCATTTTTGAAACCCCATTGCTGATCGGCATCAACTGGCTGATGCTGATCTATTGCGTTTACGCCATTTTTGAGAAATATAAAATCCCGGTTTGGGGCAGGATATTTTCCGGGGCCACCCTTATGGTAATCTACGACCTCATTCTTGAACCCGTTGCCATCCGTCTGGATATGTGGAGCTGGGGCGATGTAGATATCCCACTTCAGAATTATGTGGCCTGGTTTATCATATCGGTAATTTTGCTTGCCATCATGCATTTATTCAAAATCACCCTCAAAAACCGGGTTGCACCCTGGCTTTTTGGGGTGCAGACAGGGTTCTTCCTGCTGCTAAACTTTTTATTAAGGGTTATTTAAAATGATAAAGGCCAGCCACAATAAGCTGTATGAGGTTTTTTTCGATAACTATATCCGGTTATTGCTAAAAATTGATTTCCGTGAAGTCAATATTATCAGGCCCGGGCTTGAAGACCAGGAGAAGGCGGTATTGCTGCTGGGAAATCACTTCAGCTGGTGGGACGGTTTTTTTGCAAGATATATCAACAACAGGGTTTTTAGACGCAGGTTTCATGTGATGATGCTGGAAGACCCATTGAAAAAGCGGATGTTTCTTAACAAGCTCGGTGCTTTTTCCATCAAAAAAAACAGCAAAACCGGTCTGGAATCCCTGGAGTATGCCGCGGGGCTTTTGGAAGATAAAAACAACCTGGTGCTGCTCTTTCCCCAGGGCAGCATCCAATCCCATCACAACCGGCCCCTGACCTTTGAAAAAGGCTGGTTTCGGATTCTTAATAAAATTTCCGGACATTTTCAGGTGGTTTTCATGGCCGGCCTGGTCGATTTTTTCTCCCACAGGAAACCCACATTGAGCATTTACCTGGAGAATTATAATCCGGGTGAACCCTTTAACAAAGAAGTTTTTCAGGATGCTTACAATGCATTTTTTGAAAATTGTATAACCCAGCAAAAAGAACCCCAATGATCTGGATAGCTTATTTTGTGATCTTATTCCTGGCACTGCGGATTATGGTGGTTCTTTTCAACATCATCACCCGGCAGTGGTTAAAAAAACATCAACCCAAAGGAAATCCGCTGGTTTCTGTTCTGATCCCTGCCCGCAACGAAGAAAAAAATATCGGGCGTATTCTTCAGAATCTCCTGGACCAGGATTATGAAAAAATTGAGGTGCTGGTTTATGATGACCTTTCGGAGGACCGGACCCCAAAAATTGTCAATGATTTTCACCGGCAGGATAGCCGGATAAGGCTGGTAGAAGGAAAATACCTGCCGACGGGCTGGCTTGG
>SKVW01000201.1 GCA_007129255.1 Bacteroidales bacterium | reverse complement strand
TTTATGATGACGAAGCGCTGGAGATCAGCAAAGAAGATTTTGAAAAACCATTGCGTCCCATTACGTTTGAAACAGACTGCTCCAGGGTAGAACCTCAGGCCCGTCCGGATGATTACTTCCGCGACGATCCGTTCTGATATTCTCCAAAACGGAAAAAAATTAAATGATCATGCCCGAACCAACGGTTTCGTTGGTGTTTTCGTCAATAAGGATCACACTTCCCGAAGAACGATTCAGCTGATATTTATCAAAGAAGAAAGGCCGGGTGGTACGCACCGAAATGCGGGCAATGTCGTTGAGGCCCACTTCCAGGTCCTCCTGCTTGCGGTGAAGGGTATTGATATCAATTTTGTATAAAATGTTTTTTACCACACAGCGGGCTTGCTGGGTGGTATGATGAATGGCATATTTTCCTTTCAGTTGGAGCCTTCGGGGGTGCATCCAGCAAACCATGATATTCAGATCCTGGGAAACCTTGGGTACATTGTTTTCGCGCACGATCATATCGCCCCGGCTGACATCCAGCTCATCTTCCAGGCGAATGGTAACCGACATAGGAGCAAAAGCCTCTTTTACAGGGCCCTCAGGGCCATCTATGGCTTTTATCCTGGTAGTAAAGCCCGATGGAAGCACCATCACCCTGTCACCGGGTTTAAAGACCCCGCCCGCAATACGGCCTGCATACCCGCGATAATCATGATACTCATCAGCGTGGGGCCGGATAACATATTGTACCGGAAACCGGCAATCCACAAGGTTCAGGTCACTTCCAATATGAATGGTCTCCAAAAGATACATCAGGGTAGCACCCATGTACCAGTCCATTTTGGCCGACTTTTTAACCACGTTGTCACCATGGAGCGCACTGATCGGGATAAACTGAATATCCTGAACATTGAGCTTGGAGGCAAAACCCTGGAAATCCTTTTTTATTCTCTCAAAAGTGGCCTGATCATAATCCACCAGGTCCATTTTGTTAACACAAACCACCACATGGGGAATTCCCAGCAGGGAAGCAATGAAGGCATGTCGCTTGGTTTGTTCGATCACCCCTTTGCGGGCATCCACCAGGATAATGGCCAGGTTAGCCGTTGAGGCTCCTGTAACCATGTTGCGGGTATACTGCACATGGCCGGGGGTGTCGGCAATGATGAACTTTCTTTTTGGGGTGGCAAAATAACGATATGCCACATCAATGGTAATACCCTGTTCTCTTTCGGCCCGAAGCCCGTCGGTCAGCAATGCAAGATTAACGATGTGCTCTCCCCTTCTTTCGCTGCTAAGCCTGATGGCTTCGTATTGATCTTCAAAAATGGATTTGCTGTCGTATAACAACCTTCCGATGAGGGTGCTTTTGCCATCATCAACACTCCCTGCGGTGGTAAAACGCAGGAGTTCCATATTCAGGTAACCGTTGTTAGAAAAATTGCTCATCAAAAGATAACTTTTAGAAATAACCTTCTTTTTTTCTGTCTTCCATGGAGGTTTCGCTGCGCTTATCATCGGCCCTGGATCCCCTTTCGGTTACCCGGGCAGCGGCTACTTCCTGAATGATGTCTTCAATGGTGCAAGCATTGGAAACGGTGGCCCCGGTGCAACTCATATCCCCGATGGTGCGAAAGCGAATGTGCATTTTTTCCCATTTCTCACCGTCCATCAGGCGGATGTATTCACTTTTGGCCAGCAATACACCTTTGCGATTGACACATTCGCGGTCATGGGCAAAATAAAGGGATGGCATTTCAATGTTTTCCAGTAAAACGTATTGCCATACATCCATTTCGGTCCAGTTGCTAAGGGGAAACACCCTGAAATGCTCACCCTGAATTTTGCGTCCATTAAAAAGGTTCCACAGTTCAGGCCGCTGATTTTTGGGATCCCATTGTCCGAATTCGTCACGGTGTGAAAAAAATCTTTCTTTGGCGCGGGCTTTTTCTTCATCCCTGCGTCCCCCTCCCATGGCCGCATCAAAACCATACTCTTCCAGGGTATCCAGCAATGTAATGGTTTGCAACACATTGCGGCTGGCATTGGACCCGGTTTCTTCAGCAGCCCTTCCTTTATTAATAGATTCCTGCACGCTGCCCACCACCAGGCGGGCATCCAGTTCTTTAACCAGGTTATCCCGGAAATCAAGGGTTTCCTGGAAATTATGCCCGGTGTCGATATGCAAAAGCGGGAAAGGAAGTTTTGCGGGTTTAAAGGCTTTTACCGCTAAATGTAACATCACAATGGAATCTTTGCCACCTGAAAACAGCAGCACAGGTTTTTCAAATTGTGCCACCACTTCTCTTATCACGAAAATGGATTCAGCTTCCAGTTCACGCAAATGGTTCAGAATGTATCTCTGCATTACGAATGACTTATTTTAATTTTTGGCAAAATAAATTCCAGCATTTGTGCAACCGCTTCATTCACATTGCACAAGTGGGTGTTTATGGTCAGGTCGGGATTTTCAGGAGGTTCATATGGGCTGTCTATTCCGGTAAAATCAACCACCTCACCTTTTCTGGCCAATTTATAAAGACCCTTGGGGTCCCGTTTTTCACATTCTTCAAAAGGTGCATTGACAAACACCTCAAGGTAATCCGAGCTTCCGATAATGGTGCGTGCCATGTGCCTTATGCGCCGGGTAGGCGAAATAAAGCAGTTGATAACCACCATCCCTGCATCCAGAAACAACCTGGAGATGGCTGCCACCCTTCGTATATTCTCGGCGCGCCCTGAAATGGAAAAATCAAGATCTTTGTTGATGCTTGCCCTAATAAAGTCCGCATCAAAAACCTGGGTTTTAAACCCCAGGTTATACAGTGCCCTTTCAAAATCAACGGCTATCGTGGTTTTTCCTGAACCGGAAAGACCGGTCATCCAGATCACAACCCCTTTCTGGTTAAGCAAACGCTCCTTTTCAAAACGCTTTACAAATGTTTCCATTGTTTTTTTATTGAAACCATTCAATACCCGGAAGGGGGTTGCTTTTTCGAATACCGCAAATTCCTTACACCCCAAAAATTTGGTTGTCTATCCCTTTGCGTTGCTGGCAAAATTATAAAATTACTTTGAATAATATACCATGATGAACCACCTGAAAATTCTAATAACAGCCTGCCCGGAATTTTATTGTGAAAGGTTTTCCGGGAATTAATAATTTTACAGCATCTTTGAGCGTTTAAACAATGTTCAGCCAGTTTTTTTTGCAGATCAACCATTTGTCTTGGAGTTTGTTATCATTAAAGGTTGGTATGACCGCAAAAAACAGCGGGCTGTCAATAACCGGTTTTGCAAAAAACAAAACACAACAAGCCATAACGCCAATTTGATCTTTCAAACTTTATCCATAATGAGTAATCTCATACCTCCGATTCACTTACTGCGATTTTTCCTTGTTAGCCTTTTTTTTATCCCGGCAGGCCAGCATCTAAAAGGCCAGGATATTCCTGTTGGTCACTGGCGCCATCATCTTCCCAATAACGAGATCATTGCCATTGCAGAAACCCCGGATCAAATAATTGGCGCCACCAGGTTTGGTTTGGTGGTTTTTAACCGCCAAGACAACAGTGTGGAAAAAATCAACAAGGTGCATGGTTTATCTGCTTTTGGCATTAACACCCTTACTTATGCAGAGGAACAGGATGCCATTCTGATAGGTTATGAAAACGGCAACCTGGACATTATCCAGGGCAAGCACTTTTTTAATGTACCGGACATCAGAAGGGCCAACATTCTGGGGAGCAAAGCCATTAACAACATCCTGGTGCTGGACAATACCGCATACCTGGCTTGCGATTTCGGGATTGTGGAGTTTAACCTGAACGACCTGCTGATCTACGATACCTTTTTTATCGGTGAGGAAGGCGGACTGCTCAATGTAAACGACATTGCCTTTGACGGAACTTACTTGTATGCAGCTACCAGTGAGGGACTGCTCAAAGCCGACGTGGAGACTGCCAACCTGGCGGACTTCCAGAACTGGGAGAAGGTAACAGTAACCGGCCTGCCCAATGAGGTATTTAACCTGGCTGCTTTTTTTGATGGCAGGGTTTTTATCAATCAAACTACGGAAGAGGCAGATTATCTCTACTTTCAGGACGAAATGGGGTGGGATCTGTTTAATCCCGGTAATACGGATTATTTTCAGGAGAAGCGCAACCTGCGCAGCAGTGGAGATTATCTGCTGGTATCCAACTACCCCTCCCTGGATGTTTTTGACAAGGATCTGAACCTGGTTCAGGAAGTAGATGATTATTATGGTGGCCTGGCTCGTCCTTTTGACGGCCTTTACGACAGTGAGGGTACCCTTTGGATTGCAGACCGCTTTTACGGCATGATACGCGAAAGGGGGCATCAGAACTTTCAAAAAATCATCCTTCCAGGTCCGCGCAGTTCAAGGGCCTTTGGCCTTGACACCGGAGGTGGCCGCTTATGGCTCGCTCCCGGGGCAAGGTCCTATGGAGGGTCCAAACAATGGGTGGCTACGGGCATTTCCTTTTTTACAGGTACAAACTGGTATTATTTTAACAACTCCAGCTATCCACAGCTGGAAGGGGTTTCAGACATCATCCGAATTGCCGTGAGCCCGGCCAATCCCGACAGGATCTATGCCGCATCCTGGTCGGACGGAGTTATAGAATTAAGGCCTGACACAGTAATCGAAAGGTATGATGATACCAACAGCCCCCTGCAAAAACGCTTCCAGATCGAAGACAGGGTTTTTGTCGGGGACATTGCATTTGACAGACAAAACAACCTTTGGATCACCAATTCACAGGTTACACACCCCCTGCATGTTAAAAAGGAAAACGGTGACTGGCTGTCTTTTGATGGTGGCGGGGTTGTTGCAAGCAACCAGACCATTGGGGACCTTATTATTGACAACCAAAACCAGAAATGGGTGATCATGAACAACAACGGTATTTTCCTGTTCCTGGAAAACAGCCTGGACAATGCCAACGATTTCCAGGCCCGCCACCTGACCACCCAGTCCGGCAACGGGAATTTGCCAAGCAACATTGTCCACAGTATGGCTGTTGACCATAACGGGTACGTCTGGGTAGGCACCGACAAGGGAGTGGGCGTTTTTTACTCCCCGCAAAGGGCCTTTACCGGAGATCCTTTTGATGCCCAGCGCATCATTGTTGAAACCGACGGCTTTGCCGGATACCTGCTGGAAACCGAAACCGTTACATCCATTGCCGTTGACGGTTCCAACAAAAAGTGGTTTGGAACCGGCCGCTCCGGGGCTTTCCTGCTATCTGCCGATGCCCGGGAAACCGTATTTCATTTCACCGAAGACAACAGCCCGCTGCCTTCCAACAATATTCTGGACATTAGTATCAACCCCCAAAACGGGGAGGTGTTTTTTGCCACCGACAAGGGCCTGGTATCCTTCAGGGGGCTTGCCACGGAGGCACCCCGTCAACACACCAACGTTTACGCTTTTCCCAACCCGGTGCGTCCCGGCTATGACGGGTATATATCGGTAAAGGGCCTGGTTAGGAACGCCAATGTTAAAATCACCGACATCAACGGCAACCTGGTATATGAAACCGTTGCCGAAGGCGGGCAGGCCATTTGGAACGGGCAGGATCTTTACGGCCGCAG
>SKVW01000124.1 GCA_007129255.1 Bacteroidales bacterium | reverse complement strand
TCGGACATCATTGTTGAGATGTGGGAAACCCTCGACCCGGATGAGCGCACTTTCCGGTTCGAATGCCGCACGGCCAGGATTTATCCCTGTTATAACTTTGGCATCGGAAGGACCTTTCAAAAGAGGCCGGGAAGAATTACCATTCTTTTCCAGGGCATTATCCGGCCAGGGCTCTGCCTTACCGCCCTGGGGCCTGCCAGGACCACAGTGGAGCTAGGCAGCCTCGAAACAGGCACCTATGAACTCGACATTCGTGTGGAAAACCGGCAAAGTTTCGGGCAGTTGCTGGTATCAGACGAATATTATGAAGTAAATTTTCATAACCTGCACCAGCTGCGCTTTGATTATAACCGCCTTTATAAAGTTCCTGAACACACCATATGGGGCAGGATAGGGTATCATGCTGCTTCTACCCAAAACCTCGCCCAGTCTTTCCTGGACTCCCTGCAGCTTGCCGGTGCCTCCGAAAAGGAATTCTCCCATGGGCAGTATGGTTACTTTTTTATTGGAGAGGACGGAGAGATCAGGCCTCCCCAATACCCGGGCACCAGGTTTGTAAAAACATTTATCTTTCATTACCAGGATGAGGTGGCAGTATTGGAGCAACTGGTTAAAAATTATGGAATTCATTATCACGATTCCCTTAGCATCAGGCTGCATACCCACAAAGGTGAAACTTTCAGGAGCTGGATTTATGCAAAGTAGGAAAGCAGGAAAGCTTTTCCGGCATGTCTCAAAAAAAGCAGCAAAAATCTATCCTGTAATTTTTCCATTCAATTCTTTAATATAGCATCTTATTCTCTTGCGCGGGATAACTTGCCATAATGTTTTCATTACCATGTGTGTCAACGGCCTTGGCATGGCTCGTTTTATGTCTGCTTTTAAACAATTGAGGGGGATAATTTAAAATGAAAGCTGTAGTATTTTTCAATAAGTTTCCAGGTCAATCCGCTACTTTTTGTAATTTTAAAAAACATGTTAAGCATTTGCACCAAGATACGATAGTAAGGTGAAAAACAGCTTTATATTTTGATGAAACGCAACCACCTGACCATACCGAACTTTCTTTCTTTTTACCGCATAATGGTTTTTCCCCTGATACTATGGTTTATTTTTCAGGAAAACGAAAGCATGTTTGCGACCTTTTTGATCATCAGCCTGGTCACAGATGTACTTGACGGCTGGATTGCCCGATCTTTTAATTTACAGAGTGAATTCGGGGCCCGCATTGATTCTGTTGGTGACCAGGGAACCTACTTTTTGGCTTTTCTTGGAATATATGTTTTTAAATGGGATGTTATAGCACCACACATGGAGCCTTTTCTTTTGTTTGTTGTTTTGTGTGTTGTACTGATCCTATTGGCCCTTTTAAAATTTGGAAAGTTACCCAGCTTTCACCTTTATTCATGGAAAATTGGAGGGTATATTCAGGGGTTTTTCTTTTTTACTTTATTTGCATTTGAGTTTTATCCATTCTTTTTTTATTTTATGATAATCTGGGCAAATCTGGCTGCACTGGAGCACATTGTCATCCAACTGATCATTCCGCGTATGCGTTCCAATGTTAAAGGGTTATACTGGGTTTTGAAAGAGAGGGATTAACTTTTGCTTTATGGATTATGAATCGGCAATACAACTTAGCTACTTCTGGCTTCCTCTTCTGGGGTTTGTAGTAGGTCTGCTGTCAACCATGGTGGGCGGCAACGGCGCTTTTTTCTTTCCTCCTGCATTGATATTGCTATTTCAGGTTTCTCCACGGGTGGCTATTGCCACTTCACTGGCAGCAGTTATCCCAATTGGGCTCATTGGCTCATTTGAGCATTTTCGCCGGAATCATATCAACCTTCCCGTAGGGGTAATTTGTGGCTCTGCAGGGTTTGCCGGGGCATTGACCGGGGCATGGATATCCAACCAGATAGAGCCCGGGACTCTTATTAAAACCTTTGGATTTTATGTTATCATTCTTGGGCTTATTTCTTTACGTTTGCCAAAAAGCAAGGCCGGGGAGCGTGTTGTGCCACCTCGCCTTTTCTCCAGCCTAAGCAGGCGCGATATTCTGATAATGGGTGTTTTTGGCCTGGTATCGGGCATTGTGGTTGGGCTTTTTGGAACAAGCGGTACCGCCCCGGTTTTGGCAGGCCTTTTTATTTTGCAACTGCCTGTTAAACTGGTGATCGGAACCTCCGTGCTGATTGTTTTTATTAATGCGCTTTCTGGTTTTGGCGGCCATTTTTTTATGGGGGAAATAGATCCGGAACTCATCTTGTTTCTTGGCTCAGGTGCCGCTGTCGGGGCATTTATTGGCCCCCGCCTCGTTGTAAAAATGAAACCCGAAAAAAATGAAAAAAGCATCCGGTATGTTTTTGCCTTTCTGATTATTGCTTTGGGTATTTTTTTGTTGTGGCAGTGATTTATGGTATTCTTTAGGAAAAATTGAAGATTACTATTAAGAGAGATACTTTTTTTCAGTGGATTTTTTCAGGAAACCGGAATTACTTTTTTAATTTTATTCTTTGAAAATGCCGGATATGAAAAAAAACGTAATGGTAAAAAAGGCTTCTGGCGAAAAGGAGCCTTTTTCGCCGGAGAAGCTGCACCGGTCCCTGGAGCGATCCGGTGCATCACAGGATATGATGAAGCGGGTGGAAAAATCGCTGGAGGACCATCTTTTTGACGGGATCACCACTTCGGAGATCTATCGCAAGGCTTTTCAGCTTTTACGAAAATTAAAACGGCCGGCTGCCGCCAGATACAGTCTTAAAAGGGCTATCATGGAGCTGGGTCCAACCGGATATCCTTTTGAACATTTTTTCGGGGCTTTACTCCGGCAAATGGGGTATGCCGTGCAGGTGGGACAGGAAGTGCAGGGTCAATGCGTCAAGCACGAGGTGGATGTGATCGCCCGTAACGACCACCAGCAGTTCATGGTGGAGTGTAAGTTTTACAACAGTCCGGGCAAAACCTGTAATGTGCGTGTGCCCCTGTATATCCACTCCCGCTTTAATGATATTGAAAAACGTTGGCGATCCGCCCCAAAAAGCAAAAATTTGAGCTTTCACGGATGGGTGGTCACCAATACTCGCTTTACTACCGATGCCATCGACTATGGCAAATGCGCCGGCTTGCGTATGGTCAGCTGGGACTTCCCCGGGGAAGAAAGTCTCAAAGATATGATTGAGCAGTCGGGACTGTTCCCCATTACCGCCCTGACCATCCTTACCCGCAAACAAAAACAAATGTTGCTGGAAAAGGAAATTGTTTTGTGCCGGCAGCTGCTGCAGAATCCGGAGGCACTCCAACCAATGGGCCTGAAGGCCAAAAAACAGGAAGCCATTATGGAAGAGGCCCGTGAACTTGGCCTGAAAAAACACCAAAAGAAAAAGCAGCCTTAATCCCTCGAGTTCTGCAAAACCCCTGTTGCCTTTTTTTCTTAATTTTGTTTTGCCGGGCCCAATCTTTATAATAATGGCAGGCATGATACAAGAAATTATTCATTCACATAAAGAAATGAGATGATGAAAATGAAAAGAGTGATTCCCGCAATGACCCTTGCCATTTTGTTTTTGGCAGGCAGCGGATTGTTTGGGCAGAGTTCACCCGAACGTGTAGAACCCCCTTTCTGGTGGACGGATATGTTTCATACGGAACTACAGGTGAAAGCTTTTGCTCCTGAAATCGGAAATACCCGCGTGACAGTAGACCGCCCCGATGTCCGCATTAAGGAAGTGGTTGCCGTAGACAGCCCCAACTACCTTTTTATTTACCTGGATGTGGCACACACCGCCCCGGGTAAATTCCGCATAGACTTTCATCAGGATGGACAGGTGAAGTATACTTACGATTATGAATTAAGGGAAAGAGAGGCCGGTTCGCGCTACCGGGAAGGGCTCAATGCATCGGATGCCATGTACCTGCTAATGCCCGACCGTTTTGCCAATGGCGACCCCTCTCTTGACAATCAACCCGGCATGATCGAAGAGGTTGACCGGGATAACCCCTCAGGACGGCAGGGGGGAGATATCCCGGGCATTATACAAAACCTGGATCATATTGCCGGTATGGGCTTTTCGGCCATCTGGCTCAACCCTGTCCTGGAAAATAACCAACCCCGCTACAGCTATCATGGATATGCTGCAACCGATTATTACAAGATTGACCCCCGCTTTGGTACCAATGAGGATTTTCGCGATATGGTAGGCAAAGCAGAAGAAAAAGGCATTAAAATCGTAAAGGATATTGTGCTGAACCATAGCGGTGATCATCACTGGTGGATGGATGACCTCCCCACAGCGGACTGGATTCATCATTGGGACGAATTTACCCGCACGACCTATCGTATGACCACCATTCTAGACCCCCATGCCGCCCGGGACGATTATAAACGAATGGTGGAAGGCTGGTTTGACCACCACATGCCCGACCTGAACCAGAACAACCGCCTGCTGGCTCGCTACCTGAAACAAAATTCCGTATGGTGGATCGAGTACAGCGGCATTCGTGGCATTAGAATGGATACCCAGCCATATGCCGACCGCTTCTTTATGTCCGACTGGGCCCGCTATGTCATGAACGAATATCCTTATTTCATGATCATTGGCGAAGCCTGGACCGGGGTCCCGGCAATAATCAGCTATTTTCAGGGCGGCAAGGAGAACCACGACGATTATGACTCGCATTTTCCCTCTGTTTTTGACTTTTCATTGTATGATGCCATTGGCAGGGCCTTTACCGAAGGCGATGGCTGGGGTACCGGCATGATGCGGCTTTACAACTCCCTGGCCCAGGATTTTCTTTATCCCGACCCATACAACCTGGTGGTGTTTGGCGACAACCACGATACCGACCGCATTTTTACCAGGGTAGGAGAAAACATTGACAAACTGGAAATGGCCCTGACGTTTATTTTTACCACGCGGGGTATTCCACAGGTTTATACCGGTACAGAACTGCTGGAATCGGCTTACGAACATGACGGTCATGGTGAATTGCGCAGCACTTTTCCCGGTGGCTGGCCCGGCGATCCGGTCAACAAATTTACCCGGGAAGGCCGGACAACTGACCAAAACCGAATTACCGACCACATTACCACCCTGCTCAATTTCCGGCAAAACAAACCGGTATTGCAATACGGCTGGTTGAAACAGTTTGTTCCCGAGGATAATATTTACGTTTATTTCCGCTATGATGAAAATGATACGGTTATGGTGGTCCTCAACAACAATGACATGGAAAAAGAACTGGAACTGAATCGTTTCAGGGAAGCCTGGGATGGATATTCTGAAGCTTCGGATTTGATAACAGGCCAAAGATTTAACCGTTTTGACACCTGGACCATTCCTGCCAATACCGGTATGGTCCTGGAACTGGAATAATCCCTGTGGGTGCTGTGAGTTCATTAAAGCAGGGCTTATTTCAGCCCTGTTTTTTTTCATGGTTGAATTACGCTTTGTTTTGCAATAACCGGAAAGCTGGAACAAATATTAAATATTTAATTGTTAAGCTAGTTGGTTTCGTTCCATTTTGTTGAAATTCAGCTATAAAGGGATTAGGTAGTCAGGATAAAAATTCCGATATTTGCCAAAATTTTCCAGGCAATGGAAATCTTT
>SKVW01000202.1 GCA_007129255.1 Bacteroidales bacterium | reverse complement strand
CCTGAAGAGCCGGCCTGGAAGGTCCAGAGGGCTTCTCCTTCTTCCTGGATCTGTGTCCAGTAATCGCGGGTTGGGGAATCGTCGCCAAAAATTTCGTTAAAGGGGAAGTCGGTAATAATAAGATCTTCATCTTCTAAAACCTGAAAATGATTCATGCTATCTCCGTAGGAGTCTGCATTTTTAAAAAAGTTATCCTGTCCAGGGGCGGTTAAGCCAAAAAGTATCATCAGGGAAATAATCCAGATACCCTTTAATGGTAGGTTTTTCTTCATGATAAGTTGGTTTTGGGGTTTTTATGGTGCTTTTGGGAAACAAGTCGATTAACAAGCTACACCAGCTTAAGCTGATGTAGCTTGTGTGGCAAAAAAGGGCCAATATTACCGATAAACAGGTTACCGGGAAATCTGTAAGCGTTTTGTAACGGAGCCTGCTTCGGTATGGATTTGCAGGAGGTAAATACCTGGCTTGAAATTATTCAGATCAAGCTGCAGTGCTTTTTGATTTACCTGTTCAACACTGAATACAACCTCCCCTAAAATGTTAATCAATTTAATGCTTTCGATGTTTCTGACATAGCCCACCGTTACGCTGCTGCTGGCAGGATTGGGAAAAACAGAGAACCCATCGGTAATGAGAATAGGTACGCTTGTTTCCAGTTCAAAGTTTGCGATCAGGATTTGATCGTGTGCAGGCATGGTATGCTGATATTCAGGGCTGGTTGCAACTTCGCTTCCATCTTCCAGTTCCCACCGGATAAACTTATAACCTTCATTGGATGAGGCAGTAATTTGAACGGTTTCACCTTCATTGTATTCACCTGATCCGGTCACTTCACCCCCGCTTTCAGGATCGGCAATCAGTGTCAGAAGATACTCAGCTTCCAGCACCTCAAGTTCAACTGGAATTGTGATAACAGGATTCAGGGTGTCATTGCTGTTTATGACAAGGGTAGCATAACGCATCCCTGGAGTCAAATCCTGGGCATCAAAAGAAACTTGTATTACTACTGTTTCGTTGGATGCCACTTCACCTTGATCAGGGCTTGCGGATAACCAGTTGTTTTTCGGACCTTCCTGCTTGTCGGCATAATCCACTTCAATATCATATACCAGGTTCAGGCCTCCTTCATTTTTCACCTGCAGCTCCTGATGAGTGGACTGGCCGGCAGGCAAAGTTTCATAGAGATGTTCAGGGGTCACAGCAATCTCAGCAGGTTTTGGTGAGCTATGAAAAGCCAATACCTCCAAAACGGTTTGGCCGATCTGGCTTCCGGAAAACCCGGCAAAATAAACCATCCCGTCAGGGCCAACAGCAACACCATTGCCGCTTCCAGTTTGAGCCCCGGGGTCAACCACATGAGTAAACAGGGTTTCTCCATCCGGATTTAGGCCAAGCATTCCATATTTTGGGGCTGCAGTCCATCCGGTTGCAAAGATGTTGCCTTCTTCGTCTGTCGTAATTGAATTCAGTCCATTGATGCCATAAATCGGGTTTTCAAAAACAGTCCAATGTTTGGTGCCGGCATAGTCATATTTAATGACCACCCAAACATCCATTACGCCAGCCTCAACTCCTTTGCCACCAACATAAACTGTTTCGTCAGGACCGGTGGTGATGGTCCAGGCTATATCTCCTGCCTGTTGTGAGCCGGCATGCATATCCTGCCAGCGCAGATTGCCATCATTTGTGAAAGACATGGTCATGAATACCCTGCCGTCGGCTCCTGCCATATCAAATTTGCCGGTTGCATATACATTGCCATCGCTGCCCACTGCGATATCATTGGCTGCATTGTCCATAAACATTCCGGATGCCGTTCCCTGGTGTATTTCCTCCCAGCGAAAAACCCCATCAGGATCGACACTGTAAACCAAATATTTGTAGTCTGCACTTCCGGAAGCAAAAATATTGGAATCCTCATCAAAATCAATGGCTGTAACTTGTGAAAATCCGCCATCCGGAGCATCATACTCATAAATCCAGCGCAAAGCCCCGTCTGTTGTCAGACTGACTATGCCGCCCCCGGTATTCAGGGAGCCTCCGGCATACAGATGTCCATCAGGTGCAAGAACCAGATCAAATGCAGCCATTCCCTCAGTCCCAAATTCCCAGCGCAATGTGCCATTGGGATAAAGACTGAATACAGTAAAACCCATATTGTCACTTTCGCCACCTACATATATATTGCCGTCATCGTCAGTGATAATGGTGTAGGCCATATCAAAGCTGTTGCTGTCGTACTCATAAACCCAGTCGACCGACCCTGTAGGGGATAAGGCGACAACAGGTATATTGCTGGCACCCGGCCCTGAAGATCCAGACTGACCTGTAGCATAAATGCGGCCATCGGGGCTCACACAAATTGCCATTCCGATATTGAAACCACCCGCATCTGAGGAATAAGCATGATACCATTCCAGATAGGCGGAGCCGTCAGCTTTTACATTCGTATAACCCATAAAGGTTATCAGCATTACCAGCAAAGATAATTTAAGGGTAGTAAAAAAACATTTCATTGTTGTGATTTTTGGTTAGAAAAAAATTTAGAAAAAAACTAATGCCATATTGGGAAACAAAAATATAACTCCTTGTCTTTGCAAACAATAGGTATATTATGTTATTCTTAATAGGTGTAGCATGCTATTTTAAATTAAGCTGACATTAGGTAGTATCGCCTATTTTTAATTTTGGGTTAATTTATTTATTTATAGTCAATTAACTTTCCCTTATTTTTGTAGGAGATATTCAGGAAAAGGGTATTTTGCTGTATTATGGAAAGATTCTCCATTTAAGATAATTTGGTTTTATTATGAAGCATCACATTAAAAGAGCAATCAGAAGGTTTTATGATAACCCGCTGAGTTTCGTAAAGATTTTTGCAGGAATTCTGATCTTTGCAGTCCTGGGCCTTTTGTTTTTTCCCTGGTGGCAAGCCCCAATAAACAATGAGTTGTCACAGCAGCAAAAATCGGACATTACGCTTTATGACAGCTTAATTAGCCAAAGCAACAGTATTTTATACAACAACCCGGACAGTTCCCGGATTATTGCATACCATGCACTTGAAGCTATTGGTGACCAAAAGATCCCTCAAAAAATTATTCTTCTGAACCTATTAGGGGCAAGTTATCATCTGGAAGTAAATTATAAAAAAGCACTGGATTATTATTTCCAGGCGCTTTCTGTGGCCATGGAGCATAAAGACAGCATGAACCTTGCCATGGTGCATAACAACATTGGTGTATTAAATATGGAGGTGGGCAATTACAAAGATGCTGCACTGAATCATTTTATGACGGCAAAAGATCTGTTTTACGCCAACGATCAGCAACGATTCTATACCACTGCTTTAAATAATATTGGCCTGGTTTTTAAGGAACTGCAAAACTATGAAAGGGCAAGTGAAAATTTTTATCTTGCATTGGAAGGTTTTGAAGCTACCATAGACCAAAATGGCATGTCAGCAGCTTTAACAAATCTGGCCGAGGTTTATGCCAATAAACAGGATTATGATCAGGCTTTTGATTATATTAGCAGAGCCATTAAATTATGTGAATCAAATGATTATATCTATGGGCTATGCAAGTCTTATCAAACAAAAGCCAATATATTTCTGAAACAAGAAGATTATGATAAAGCTATTTACTACTTTAATAAAAGTTTGTCTTTTGCCGAAATGATTAACCATCCCTATCAAAAGATATATTCAAATCTTGGTTTGGCTAAAACTTTAATTTACAGGGGTAGCCAGAAAGAAGCCTTTGCGCATGCATATGAATCACTTGAGGCAGCCATTGATATCGGGCATTTGGTTTTGCAATATGAGTCCTTTGAAATCCTGTCAACCCTATACGAACAAGTTGGTGAATTCGAAAAAAGCCTTAAGCAATTCCGGAAACATACAGCATTAAAAGATGATGTATTGAAAAAAATTGCATTGCACCAGATATATGATCTTGAGATAAAAAGCCTTAATGAAAGGGCTATGCTTCAAGAGTTGGAGTTGAAAAGCAAAGAACTAACCATTCAGCAAAAAAGAAACCAGCTCATTTTCTTCATCATTGCCTTTTTCCTGATAATGACCGGTATATATCTTGTTTATTTGAATTATCACAACCGGCAAAGGGTAAAGATGCAGGAAATGACCATCAGGCTCAATGAGAAGAAGTCACATGCTTCCATTGAAGCAGAAATTCAGGAGCGTAAAAGGATCGGTCAGGACTTGCACGATTGCCTTGGTCAGATGCTTTCCGTTGCAGGAATGCACATCGGCATATTGCAGCAGAAAAAAGACATTCCTGAACAACACAAGGAAAAGTTGCTGGCAACTGCCATGCACAGTGTCGAAGAAGCCTTTGCTGAAGTCCGCAACATTTCGCACAACCTGGCACCAACCCTGCTTTCAGAAAAAGGATTAAAGGGGGCTTTAAAAAACCTCTCCGACAGAGTTAATCAAAGCGGAAAACTGCAGATGACTTTTGAAACTTTTTATTTGGAAGGCAATCTGAACAGCCTGGTTGAAAACACACTTTTCAGGGCCATTCAAGAAATCCTGAATAACACCATAAAACATTCAAACGCAAGTGTTTTGTCCTTTTTTGTGACTCAAAGGGCCAATGAAATCAACCTTATGGCTGAGGATAATGGTAAGGGTTTTGACACCAGTAATCTGGAGTTTTCAAATGGCAGTGGCCTGGCCTATATGAAAACACGCATTGAAAACCTGAATGGAAACATTCACATTGACTCCTCATCCCGGCGGGGAACCCTGATAAACATTGTTTTACCATTAAACCCAACAGTAAATGCCAAACGAACCCATAAAGGTATTGGTAGTTGACGACCATCAACTAATCATTGAGGGGTTGAAATCCCTTCTCGAGTATGAGAGAGATATTTTATTCTGTGCCGGAGCCAACAGCGTCCGGGAAGCAATGGATTATTTGTCAGAACATGCTATAGATGTGGTTTTAATGGATGTAAATATGCCGGGGGAATCGGGTATCGAAGCGGCAGGAAAAATCAAAGTTCAATACCCACATATTAAAACACTTGCCCTTACCATGCATGATGACATCTCCATCATTACAAGGATGATTGAAGCAGGTGCTGCAGGTTATATCCTGAAACGAACCAATATGAATGAGGTAATCGATGCCATCAGGATAGTGCACGAGAAAGGAAGATATCTTGGAATGGATGCGCAACGCATCATTATGGACAATATGGGTGTTTCGTCTGACCAGTCAGAACCCTCAACAAATAAAAAACTTTTATTAACAGCCCGTGAATTAGAAGTACTTACCCTGATTACCAAAGAATACAGCAACGAAGCGATCGCCAATAAGCTTTTTATCAGTCAGCGCACAGTGGAAGCCCATCGTCGGAACATTTTCTATAAAACCAAAACCAAAACCATTGTTGGGCTCATAAAGCTTGCCATTCTGAAAGGATTGATAAAAAATGAACAAGAGATCAACGATGATGAAAAAAAAGAGGAATAAACGCCTCCACCGGTTTGTTTAGCACTAACAAAATATCGACCCTGGTTTTTTTTCTTTGATCCTGTAACCAAAGATGAGTGGGTTCCTATCCCAAAAACAATT
>SKVW01000091.1 GCA_007129255.1 Bacteroidales bacterium | reverse complement strand
CGTTTTGTGGCCGTCAAAACCGGTGATTTGATCGTAGGTCACCTTTTCTTTGAACGCACGAAGGTATTCGGAAGCAACAGGACGATAGGACCAGTGCCATTTTTCCTCCTCATAGCCCCCTTCCCGGTTTTTGCCATGGGGGGTATAGGGCTGGCAAAAGCCAAACCTTTTGGCATTGGCCCTAAGCCATGCGTAAACCTGCGCACCCTCTCCACTCTGGAAGTAGCTGTTTTGAAGGCTGTTCAGGTCAATATCCGTACCCCAGTGGTGGCGGGAGGTGCCGGGCATGGCACTGAACCTGAGAATCTCCAAAGCCCGCTGCCGGGGATCGGGGATGTCGGTGGCGCTGATGTTGCCGTGCAGTGCCTGACGTCCGTTCCATTTGTTTTCCCATATTCTTTTCTGGTGGTCGAAGGTACGCATGGCCGACAGCACCAACAGGGTGATACCATCCTCACGTGCCGCCGCATGCATCTCCAGAAAGGCTTCATAAGCTTCCCTTTTCAGGTACATGCCCCTGCGGCTGGCGTATTGTTCATCGATCAGCACAAAGCCGGGGTCCGTTGCCGGGTTGACCTTTCCAAAAAGGGTTTCGGTGGTAATTTCCGGTTGCATAAATTCAGTGATGGGTTCAGTGGTTTTTATTGTGTCTTCAGGAGCCGGTACAAACTTCTGCTCAGTAGAAGCAGAAGGGATATTCACCCGGCGGGCGGCCCTTCTGCTCCTGGAAAAGATCAGCAGCAAAGCCAGGATGATAATGATGATCAGCAATAACCAGTTAACTTTTCCGGACTTGTGCTTTTTTTTGGTCATGATCTATTTTTATTTCAGCCATTCATTCAGCCATTTGAAAAATTCCCTTTGCCATAGAATGCTGTTTTGGGGCTGCAGCACCCAGTGCGACTCATCGGGGAAAAACAGCAGACGGCTGGGTATGCCCTGTAACTGAGCGGTATTGAAGGCCTGCAGGCTTTCGGCATAGGGGATGCGGTAGTCCCTGGCTCCATGGATGATCAGGATGGGGGTGTCCCAGTTGCCAACCATCCTGTGCGGAGAATACTGATAGCTTACCGGGGTGGGTGTTTCCCAGTAGGGGCCGCCGATATCGTGATTGGGGAAGAAGTATTCTTCTGTGGAACCGTACCAGCTTTCGAAGTTAAACATGCCGCAATGGGAAATAAAGGCGCTGAAGCGGTTGTCGTGCATGCCGGCCAGGTAAAACACCGAAAAGCCGCCATAGCTGGCGCCCACGGCACCCAGGCGGTCCTCATCCACATAGGGTTCGGTTTTTACCGCATCGATGGCGCTCAGGTAATCCTGTATGTTTTGCCCGCCATAGTCTTCGCTGATCTGATCGTTCCACTCCTGACCAAAGGTGGGAAGCCCGCGCCGGTTAGGTGCTACAATAATGTAGTCGTGGGCGGCCATGATCTGGAAGTTCCAGCGGTAGGAGAAAAACTGACTGACGGCACTCTGCGGCCCGCCCCCGCAATAAAGCAAGGCAGGATACTTCTTTTCAGGATCAAAATTGGGCGGATAGATCACCCATACCAGCATTTCCTTGTCGTCGGTGGTGGTCACCCAGCGCTCTTCTACCCGGCCAAGCTCCAGGCGATCCAGCAGGGTTTTGTTGATAAAGCTCAATTGGCTCTCCTCTTTGGTTGCTTTCTCCACCTTGAAAATTTCGGTGGGCATGGACATGGACATTTTTTGTCCTACCAGGTAGTCGCCGGCCGCGGCCACAGACTGGTAGTTGTGCTTGCCCTCGGTAAGCTTGTTGATCTCTCCTGAGGCCACATCCAGGGCATACAGCTGGTAAGTGGCATGGATGCCGCTTACAAAATAAAGGGTGTTGCCATCGTCGGACCAGGTGAAGCCGCTGGAGCTTTGGTCGAAGCCTTCGGAATAGTCGGTGTATTCCCGGGTTTCAAGGTCCATGATCATGATGCGGCTCTTGTCGGCTTCAAAGCCGGGGGTTTCCATGCTTTCCCATGCCATATACCTGCCATCGGGCGAAAATACCGGGTTGCGGTCGTAACCCGCGTTGAAAGGAGTAAGGTTTTCTGTTTCCCGGGTTTGAATGTTGTAAAGGTAAATGTCCGAATTGGTGCTGAGGGTCCAGTCTTTTCCTGTCTTTTTCTTGCAGGTATAAGCCAGGTATTGCCCATCGGGTGTCCAGCTGATCTGGGCGCTGCCGCCGAATGGTGGAATGGGGCTGTCGTAAGGTTCGTTCTCCATGATGTCGTAATAGCGGCCGATGCTGCCGTCCATGTATGGAGAAATAAAAATGTGGGAGTATTTGCCGTCGTGCCAGCGATCCCAGTGGCGATACATCAGGTCGTCGGCAATCTTTACGTTGGCTTCGGGAAGGTCGGGATGGATGTCTTCGGCCATGGGCAACATTTTCACCCGCTGGGTAAAGTATATGCTGCGCATTTCGGGCGAATAATCAAATCCCGTGATGCCGCCGCTGATAAAAGATACCTGTTGCTGGTTGTTGCCATCGGGATCCATCTCCCACAACTGTACCGTGCCGTTGGCCGGCCTGAGAAAGCCGATCTTTTGGCCGTCGGGACGCCACACCCCACCCGATTCACTGAAGTTGGTATTGGTAAGGTTGCGGGGCTCCCCTCCTTCTACCGGCATCACGTATAGATCGCGGGTGCCCGTGTTGTCTTCAATATCGTAACGGGTCACCCCAAAAAGCACCTGGGTGCCATCGGGAGAAACCTGCACATCACTGACCCTTCCAAAGTGCCAGAGGGTTTCGGGTTGCATCACTTCCTGCCCGTAAACAAAAGGGGCAATTATCACAAGTAAAATAGTAATCAAATTCCTTTTCATGATTTGTTGGTTTATGTTTTGATTATATGGATTGGCAAAACTGCGCATAAAAATACGGAATAAATTTCAGCCTGATTAAACCAAAAGGCTTCAATTTAACTCCCCTCCGGCTTCTGCTTTGGTTTTTAGGGAATTATACTGCCCTGTCGTTAATAAACAGCAAGGGACGGCAAACCTGCCGTCCCTGCCATGATTAATGGGCAAACCCGGTAAGTTAATCTTGTTTTATTTTTCGGCCAGGGCTTCTTTGATCTTTCCTTCCAGTTCTTCGGAAAGCTCGGGATTGTCCATCAGCAGTTGTTTAACGGCATCCCTGCCCTGCCCCAGTTTGGTCTCTCCATAGCTGAACCAGGAGCCGGATTTTTTAACGATATTGTTATCCACGGCCAGGTCGATGATCTCCCCTACTTTGGAAATTCCCTTTCCGTAAATAATGTCGAATTCTGCCTGCCGGAAGGGCGGGGCCAGCTTATTCTTGACCACTTTTACCCGGGTACGGTTGCCCATCACGCTGTCGCCTTCCTTGATCTGGGAGGTACGGCGGATATCCAGACGCACCGAGGAATAAAATTTCAGGGCATTCCCCCCGGTGGTGGTTTCGGGATTGCCAAACATCACCCCGATCTTTTCGCGCAGCTGGTTGATAAAAATACAGCAGCAGCCGGTTTTGTTGATGGTACTGGTGAGTTTTCTCAGGGCCTGCGACATCAGCCTTGCCTGGAGGCCCATTTTGGAGTCGCCCATCTCCCCTTCAATTTCGCTTTTTGGGGTAAGGGCGGCCACGGAGTCTATCACAATAATGTCGATGGCTCCGGAGCGGATCAGGTTTTCGGTAATTTCCAGGGCTTGCTCCCCATTATCGGGCTGGCTCACCAGCAGGTTTTCCACATCCACGCCCAGTCTCTGGGCATAGCTGCTGTCGAAAGCATTTTCGGCATCAATAAAGGCGGCGATGCCCCCGGCACGCTGGGCTTCGGCAATGGCATGAATGGCCAGGGTGGTTTTTCCCGAAGATTCAGGTCCATAGATCTCCACCACGCGCCCGCGAGGAAAACCGCCCATGCCAAGGGCCATATCCAATGTCAACGACCCGGTAGAAATGGCATCCACGGGCACAACGGCCGAATCCCCCAACTTCATGATCGTTCCCTTGCCATAAGACTTTTCAATCTTATCAAGGGTAAGCTGCAGGGCTTTCATCTTTTCCGTATTGACGGACTTCTCTTTTTCTTTACTCATATAAGTTTCTATATTTCAGTGTTATAACGATCAAATCCAACTTTCAAAGTTAACATTATTTTCGTTTGTCGAAATGTTTTTTTGCAGCCGGCGAAAAAATATGCACCAATTTTTTAGTGTCAAAAAAAGGTTCCTCAAAAAATACGGACAGGTCATAGATATTTTGGTGAAAGCGCAATTTGGCCAATTCTTCCGAAAACTCACCTCCTTTGAGGTAGAGCACCCCGTTGGGCAGGTCGTTGAATCCTTCGGGGGAGATCTTTCCGCTGATCCAGCTCATGAAAACGGGCAGTGACTTCACCGCCCGGCTCACGATAAAGTCAAAGGAGGGGTTGACGGCTTCTGCCCGGGCTTTAATGGCTTCCACATTGTCAAGGCCAAGGGCGTTTTTCACCTCCGTTACCACTTTAATTTTTTTTCCGACGGAGTCCACCAGCAAAAACCGGCACTCCGGAAAGCAAATGGCTAGGGGAATACCAGGGAATCCTCCGCCGGTGCCCACATCCAGCAAACGGGTATGGGGTTTGAAACGGATCACCTTCATAACAGAAAGGGAGTGCAGCACATGCCGGAGGTAAAAAAAGTCAATATCTTTGCGGGAAATCACGTTGATCTTCTGGTTCCACTCTTTATACAAGGGCCACAGCTGCGTAAGCCGGTCAATTTGAAGGGAAGTCAGCTCCGGAAAATATGTTTTTATCTTATCCATGAAAGGGGTATCGAAAATAGTTTTATTTTTGAAACGCAATCCCGCAATCCTGCGTAATATTGTTTAGAAACAAGTCATCAAAAATAAGGTTTATGCACCATTTTGTGAAAGGCAATTTCGGAAAGGTTTTACTTTTTACGCTTTATGCCCTGGTTTTCTTTCCTTTAAAAGCTTCTCCCAATGGGGTGACGCTGCAGGAGTTCATAGAAAAATACAGTCCGGTCGCCATGGAAGAAATGCGCCGGCATGGCATTCCGGCCAGCATCAAGCTGGCACAGGGCATCCTGGAATCAGGTTTTGGAAACAGCGAACTTGCCGTAAATGCCAACAATCATTTCGGCATCAAATGCCACGGGTGGGGAGGGGGTTCTTATCTTTATGATGACGATGCCCGTAATGAATGCTTCCGCCTTTACGATGATCCCAAACAGTCATGGCTTGACCATTCCCAGTTTTTGCTGACGCGTCCCCGCTATGCTTTCCTTTTTGAGCTGGACATCATGGATTACAAGGGATGGGCCAGAGGCCTGCGTAAGGCCGGTTATGCCACCAATCCGAGATACCCGCAGTTGCTGACCCGAATCATTGAAGAGCACCGGCTCACCCGCTTTGATCAAAAGGCCATGGACATGTCGGCCCAGCGTCCGGCCAACATGCCGCGCTCCTCCAGCGAAGGAAACCTCCATACGGGCAAGCGGGAAGACTTTGCTCCGGTGCCCGCTCCCGGCCCCCGCAAAGAAAGGAACAACAACCGCATCCGGTATGTTTATGCCCGGGAGGGCGACACCCCGGAATCCCTGGCCGAAGAGCTGGACATGTGG
>SKVW01000054.1 GCA_007129255.1 Bacteroidales bacterium | reverse complement strand
TAAGCTTTTCAATTGCTTTTGGTCCCTGTATGTACCTTCCTGGAAATAATGTTGTTGTAATCATCTCTTTTCTTTTTTTGTTCAACATTCATTTAACAGTATTTATCATTTCAATAAAAGGGAGGTATCTTCAAGCTGCAAACCTGCCGGTTGGTCAGGTTGCATTTATAAAATTACAAATCGCTATAACCATATCAAAAACAGAATCGCATATTTTCTGGGGATTTAACATTATTTAAAAAAATTATAATCTCCCGGGAATGGCTGTTTGCTTTTTTCAAACAAAAGCAGGATATTGCAGACCGAAAAACCAGTAAAATCTTTATGTCTGAAAAACTGATCAAGGCCGCCATTGCTTACGATTTTGACGGCACCCTTGCCCCCGGCAACATGCAGGAACACTCTTTTATTCCCAAATTAGGCATTGAAAAGGGCGAATTCTGGGCCGAAGCCAACCGCATTGCACGGGAGAACGATATGGATGAAATCCTCTCCTATATGCAATTGATGCTGGAGAAGTCCAAAGAAAAAAACATCCCCATCCGCAAAAAAGATATCATCAATTATGGAAAAGACATTCGTTTTTTCCCGGGAGTAGAGGATTATTTCGGACAAATCAACCGCTATGCCCTTGAGCAGGGAATACAACTGGAACACCATATCATTTCTTCGGGATTGCGCGAATTTGTGGCCGGCACATCCATTGCCAAACATTTTAAAAACATTTTTGCTTCAGGGTTCAAATATAATCAGGAAGAGATTGCGGAATGGGCAGCCCTTGCCATCAACTATACCAACAAAACCCAGTACCTGTTTCGCATCAACAAAGGCATTAACAATGCCTACGACAATACCCTGATCAACAAATACGTTCCTGAAAGCCAGCGTCCGGTTCCTTTTTCGCGCATCATTTACATTGGTGACGGGGAAACCGATGTCCCGGCAATGAAAATGGTAAAGTACCAGGGAGGAGCCACGGTGGCTGTTTTCAATCCCCTGGCAAAAGCCATTCCGCCCAGATCATCCCCTAAAGAGATTTGCCAGGCCCTTGTGGAACAGGAAAGGGTGGATTACGTGGCCCCGGCTGATTACACCGAAAACAGTGAACTCAGCCAGACCATCCGCCTGCTGGTCAGCCGCATCAGGATTAACGAAGAGCTGAATAAACGGAGGGAGATCAGTTAAACCAGATCCTTCCAGTTTAAAAAACTACCCCATTTTTTTTCAATTTATTAAGCGCTTTTTTAAAAAGACTTAAATTTGATTTTTGATCATAGCGGGAAACTGGCATGCAAAATATACTGGATGAACTCATAAACCTTCTTTCACAGGACAAACGACTGGTGCAAAACGGCAGGCTTTTTAAAAACAAGGTGGTTGCCCTTGCCTTGAAGCCCGACGGGCAGTTGTTGAAAATGCTTTGCAGCCATCCCGAAATCAAAAGCATTTTTTTTTCTGACATTGACGGAACCCTGGTATTCGACAAGGTGAAATTTCAACAGTTTGTGAACAACAAGGAGTTTTTGCCCGACAGTTACACCGCCTTTAAAAACAAGATCGGATTACAGTCAGGAGATGAATTTTTAAGAGAGGGCAAGGATGTGGTGCTTTCCTGGCCCTTCAGGGACACGGTGCTGGAGGGTGGCCAAACCACCGAATCTTCAAGCCGGGGAGAAGTATTCTGGCATGAAGTGCTGGCTGCTTCGGAAATTGATACCCTGCTGGCCCCTAAGGTTTTTTGCAACTTTAAACGATATACAGCTTCAGGTCAAAAAAAGGCGGAACACCTCAGCGCTTCTGATAACCTGATCATCAAAGGCAACAACCTGGTTGCCCTGCATTCCATAAAAAAGGTTTTTGCAGGCCGCATTAAACTCATATACATTGACCCTCCATACAACACCGGCAACGATGGTTTTGGTTACAACGACCGTTTCAATCATTCCAGCTGGCTCACTTTTATGAAAAACCGCCTGGAGGTTGCCCGCGATCTTTTGAGCGATGACGGCAGCATCTGGATCAACATTGACGACGGGGAGAGCCATTACCTGAAGGTGTTGTGCGATGAACTGTTTGGAAGGGAGAATTTTGTCATCAACTTCATCTGGCAGAAAAAGTATTCCCCGGCCAATGATGCCCGCTGGTTCAGCGACAACCACGACCACATCCTGGTATTTGCCAAAAACAAGGAGCTTTTTCGTCCCAACCTGCTTCCCCGTTCGGAGGCCATGAACCAACGCTATGCCAATCCCGACAACGACCCCAGGGGACCCTGGAAGCCGGGCGGCTTTTCGGTAAAAACCTATTCCAAAGATTACGACTATCCCATCGAAACCCCTTCGGGAAAAGTTGTTTATCCCCCAAAAGGCAGTTGCTGGCAGACTTCCAGGGAAAGCTACCTGAAAAAACTGGCCGACAACCGCATTTATTTCGGACCCCGGGGAGACTCCAAACCACAGCTAAAGCAGTTTTTGTCGGAAGTGCAACAGGGCATGGTTTGCAAAAGCATATGGACCTACGATGAGGTAGGGCATAACCAGGTTTCCCGGTCTGAGATCCTGAAGCTTTTCGGGGAGTTTGCTTTTTCAACCCCCAAACCCGAGAAGCTGCTTAAAAGGATCATTGAATTGTCTTCCAATCCGGGTGAGCGGGTGCTGGATTTTTTCATGGGCAGCGGCACCACCCCTGCAGTTGCCCATAAAACCGGGAGGAAGTACATTGGCATTGAGCAGATGAACTACATCGAATCCGTGGCCGTTAAGCGCCTGCAAAAGGTAATTGAAGGAGAGAAAGGAGGCATCAGCCCGGAGGCAGGATGGAGTGGAGGCGGAAATTTTGTATATATGGAGTTGAAAAAACTCAACATGCAATACATTGACCGGCTGAATACTGCCGATACCTCCGCCTCACTTGAAAAACTTTTCCGGGAAGTGGCCTTCTCTCCTTTTGCCAATTACCGCTTTGGCGCGATGCCCCTGCATAAACTGGAAAAGCACTTTCTGAGCCTGGACCTTCCCGAAAGAAAACGCCTGATCATGGATATGCTGGACAAAAACCAGCTTTACCTCAACCTTTCAGAAATAGAAGATGAGGATCACAAGATATCCTTGACCTGTAAAAAGCTCAACCTGGGATTTTATAATATAAAGCGATGAACATCGACCAGGTAACCATATTGCCTTTCAGCCTTTACACCAGGGAAAAGACTGCATCCAATGTGGTGAAGAAATACAAACACACCTACGCCACCATGATGTATCAGAGAACGCCGGTGGAGCTGCTTGAAAACCTCTACATGGGTGATCTGGCTAAAAATGCCCTGCTGGAATACCTGCGTCCGCGTTGCACCCATACCATTACCGATTTCGACGAAGTGCGCAGCGATCGTTTCCTGTTGCCTGATCCCGGCTGGGATATAAAGGTGGGTGAAGCACAGGTAAAGCTTGAGGTAAAATCCTCTATTCCCCCAAACCAGGAGACCCCGGAAGAGATCATCCGATTGCGGGATATCAAAATTACTGCCAGTCACAACAATGGAAAAACCTGGATTAAGCCTGAAGATATTGAAAGCGAAATCCACGTACAGGTATATTTTTATACAAAGTCCAACCGGAGTGTTTACAAAGATTTTGAATTGCTTTACCAGGATCTGGAGAGGGATGAGAATGCCCTGCACCACATTCTGGTCAGCTCACGTTTTAATGAGCCCATGTTTTTTGGCTGGAACCAACGCGAAAACATCATCCGCTTTACCCGGACCCTGAAGCCCCATACCTGGGGCTTTCCCCGCACAAAACGGATCTATTATCGTTGTCCCATAAAAGACGCCTTCTCCCTGCCCCAACTGGTAACACACATCAACACCCTCTGAGCCATGGAAATCCTTTCACAAAAACTGGACAAGATGCTCATGGAAAAAGGAGGAGATTTTTTTACCTCCAGGGTGCCTTCCTGGCTTTATCCCAACCTGCGTGAGGGATTTGGAAAACGGGCCTACCAGATGGAAGCCTTCGGGCGTTTTGATTATTTCTGGAAAGAGATGACAGCTATGAAAGGCAAAGGCCCTGATCAGCTGTTGTTTCACATGGCCACAGGAAGCGGAAAAACCATGATCATGGCCGGGCTGATCCTTTACCTGTATCAGAAAGGCTACCGCAACTTTTTGTTTTTTGTCAACAGCACCAACATCATCGATAAAACCCGGGACAATTTTTTGAACCCGGGATGCCTGAAATACCTTTTTGCCGAAACCGTGCAATTAAATGGCCGGGTGATCCGCATCCGGGAAGTGGAAAACTTCCAGGCAGCCCATCCCGATGACATCAACCTGGTTTTTTCCACCATACAGGGGCTGCATGTGCGCCTGAACAACCCCCGCGAAAACAGCCTTACCGCGGAAGATTTTCAACAGGAAAAAATCGTGATGATCTCTGATGAGGCCCACCACATCAATGCCGATACCAAAAAAAACTTCAGTCAATTGCCGGCTGAAGAAGATTTTGAGCAACTGAACAGCCTGGAAAAAGAAATGCTGAGCTGGGAACAATCGGTTAAAAAGATCCTGCATGCCCATAACGAAAACATTCTGCTGGATTTCACGGCCACGATTGATATGAACAATCCGTTCATAAGGGAAAAGTATGCAGGCAAGATCCTGTTTGATTATTCGTTGAAGCAGTTTCGCATGGATGGGTATTCCAAGGAAGTAAAGGTGTTGCAGTCGGACCTTCCACCCTTTGAAAGGGCCTTACAGGGTGCGCTGCTAAGCCAGTTCAGGCAGAAAGTCTTTGAGAAGCACGGTCTTTTTATCAAACCGGTAATTCTTTTTAAAAACAGAACCATTAAGGAAAGTCAGGAGTTTTACCGGGAATTTAATGAGCGGATAAAAAATCTGGATGCTTCAACACTCCGGAAAATAAAAGCCGGACAACAGGATTCAGTGCTGAATAGATTTTTTGTATTTCTTAACAGGGAAGGAATCTCTCTTGAAAACCTTGCTTTTGAGCTGAAGGAAGATTTTTCTCCGGACAAACTGATGGTAGTCAACAGCCTTCAGGACAGCCAGCGAAAGCAGCTGGCCGTAAACACCCTGGAAGATCCGAACAACCCATACCGGGGCATCTTTGCCGTGGATAAGCTCAACGAGGGATGGGATGTACTCAATCTTTTTGATATTGTAAGACTTTACGAAACCCGGCAGTCCGCTAAATCAAAGCCGTCTGCCACTACCATGTCGGAAGCCCAGCTCATCGGACGGGGTGCCAGGTATTGCCCTTTTGGATTTGAAGTGGGCTTACCTACTGATAAAAGAAAATACGATAATGTTCCCGGTAATGATCTCCGCATTGGGGAAGTGCTTTACTATCACAGCCCAACCAACCCTTCCTATATCAGGGAACTGAACACAGCCCTGGTAAGCATCGGCATCAAGCCCGCCAACCCCCGAAAAAAGAAGGAAATAACCCCATCCAGGAAAGACTTACCAGGCAAAAAACCTCAAAAGGAAATTAACGGCAATGGCTTGTTGGCAAATTTTCCTGCCCTGAAAAACTTTCAACCCCATATCAGGGTTCAATCAGAATTTACCAGGGAAGATAATCTAATGGGTGAAACATTGGCTGATCTTCCCCCGGAAAAAACCATTTCAATACCCTTTCCCGGTTTTGGGGAGCCCCTGCTTCGCAAAGCCATGAACCGGCT
>SKVW01000105.1 GCA_007129255.1 Bacteroidales bacterium | reverse complement strand
GCTGAAAACAGTGGTGACTGACGGATGAGTCTTTGTTTGCCTTCCTCGGTGGAGGGGTCTCCCATGCGTTCGTGGAAAACACTTCTTGCCGCTTCCCAGTATGGGGGGATGGAGCTGAGCAGGGTCAAAAGGTTTGAAGGACCAACAAAGGAAATACCGCAGGCATAAAGATCCGGGGTAAACGCAAGACCCGCCAGGGTAGCATAACCTCCATAGGAACCACCAAAGATCCCTACGCGTTCCGGGTCTGCAATGCCCTGCTCAATCAGGTATTTTACACCCCAGGTGATGTCGTCCTGCATCAGGTCGCCCCACTCCAGGTTGCCTGCATTAAGAAAAGCTTTTCCAAATCCGGTACTTCCCCGGAAATTGGGTTGCAATACCGCATATCCCCGGTTGGAAAGGAATTGTGCATAGGTGTCAAAACCCCATGTGTCGCGAGCCCATGGGCCTCCATGGGGAACCACTACCAATGGAAGGTTGCTTTCCCCAAACCCTTTGGGAAGGGTCAGGTAGGCCTGAATTTCCAACCCATCAGAAGAGGGATATCGAATGGACTGCATGGATGCCATGTATTCCGAAGGAAGTTCTTTCCGGGGTGAATACTGATAAGTAAGTTCCATGGTTTTCATATCATAAAGGTAAACGGAGGAGGGGCTTACATCAGAAAAAGCAATGATCAAAAAGAAGTCTTCTTCATGGGTTGCAGAACCAAACCTCACTTCCACATCGCCCAGCTGCCGTTTAATATGACTGTAATGCTTTTCAAAATCATCATCTTTGAAATATACTCTTGTGCGGTCGTCCACATAAAAAGTGGCAATGGGCCGCAGGGTTTTTTCTGAGACCCACATTCCTCCAAAATCAACGCGATTTTCAGGGTCTTTTTCCACCAGGGTTTTTTCACCATCGCGGACATTCATCATAAACAACTTGGTTTTATCCAGGTCTCCTTTGTTGGTAACAAAATAAACCATTTTATTGTTCTCATGGAAAAAGTATGGGTAAGCGGTTTCCGTGATGTTCCATTCATACAGGAGGGTTTCGGTGCCGTCTGACTCCATGCGCCAAAGTTCATTGTCCCCGTTTTCTTTGGAGCGGGAGGCCAACCGAAGGTTGTCGTCGTGATCAAAAACCCATGAGGTGTAACGGTTGGTATTTTCCCGGAGTCTGGTTAGCTCTCCTGTTGAAATACGAAGCTTGTAAAGGTCATGCCAGGCTGCATCTCTTTCGTTCAGCCCCACAAATATGAGGTCGGGATCTTTGCGGGAAATGTGATAGATCTGCGCCCTGACCTCTTCCAGGTGGGTAAGGTTGCGGGCAGTAGGAATCACCCCTTGCCTGGCCTCTGAAGGATCAAGGGCGTAAATGTTGAAGTTTTCATCTCCTCCCTGGTCCATGACAAAAAGCAGGTATTTGCCATCCCGCGACCAGAAGTAGCCCATAATGGGCCGGTCGGTACGATCGGTAACCGGCAGGGCATCAGCAAAATCGGCGTCACGCTCCTTTATCCAGAGGTTGCGGGTGCCTTCGTATGGCCGCATAAATGAAATGTAAGCCCCGTCAGGTGATAATTGGCCCCCCGAAATCTCAGGGTCTCCAAAAAAAAGTTCACGATCCAAAAGGGGCGGCACATCAGCAATTGTCTGATTGGGTAAGGCAATCATCATAACCAAGCTGCATAGCAGCACAATCATAGTTCTTGTTTTCATGATTAAGATTTTTGTTAATAAAAATATCAGCTAATTTATCGAAAAATTTTTATGCCCCGTATAACCCCTGTTTAAATTTAGGGTTTTTTAGGATTAACCTTGGTTTAAAGTTGTAGACATTTTTAGAGAAAGCCGGGGTTCAGGGGGAGCTAAACAAGCAAATGAAACTGGTAAGAAAAAATTATTTACTTCCGTTTTCAGGAACCAATTTGCTTAAATTAAATTCCGGCCTTGTTATAATCAAGTAGGATATATACGTCATAATCGCCAAGGTATTGAAAGCCCAGTCCTTTATAAAGCTCAATGGCAGCTTGGTTTGTCTGATGAACCTCCAGTTTCATTTTGTAGCCTTTTTCCTTTCCAAAACGAATGGATTCAATGGTCAGCAACTTTCCTATACCCATGCGCTGGTATTCCGGCTTTACGCCAAAATGATGCAGGAGCAGCCTTCTGCCGTCAAAAGTCATCCATGAGGTAGCCAGCAGCATGCCGGCCTTGTCTTCAACCACCAGAAGTTTGCCCCCCATTTCAATACTTTGTTCAATGATTTTTCGGTCATCGCCCCTCCAGGCACTTCCCAATCCGGTCTGCTCCCATAGTTTCATGATGTTTTCATAGTCAGAGGGGCGGTAATCCCTGATGATCAGATCGCTTAAAGAAAATTTTTTGCCGGGTTTATCCATATTTATTTGGTTCGAAAAATAATCCTGGATTTTTAAATGGAAAATACTTGGATAAAAATAAAACAAAAATTATCCTGAAGTAAAATTTGATTAATTTTATTCCGTTAAAAAAAATGCTGCAGTTCTTTTACGCCCAAAATACCTGGCAGCGGGAAAATTTATTCAAAAATCAACTTTCAAATTTTATTCACGCCATGAGAAAACTCTTTCTGATACTTTTTGCTTTGCCCATAATCCTGACCGGTTGTAAATCCAAAGAAATGACCCGCCCTGCCCCTGAGCGCACACCGGTTGAACACCGCAGGGAGGCCACCGAAGTGGCCAGGCCCGAACTGGACAACATTCCCACCCTTGAAGAGCGGTTCACCTTTGAAAAAACAGAAGATAAGGCCGATCACGACCCCAATGAATTTTTCGTGATCATGGGCAGTTTTCGTAGCAATGAAAACGCCCACGGGTTTAAGAATACTTTAACCAACAAAGGGTTCAAACCGGTGATTCTGCTTTCAGAAACCGGATTTCACAGGGTATGTGTGGATTCCTACACCGATGAAAGAGAGGCCAGGTTAAGGGTACATAATATCCGCACCAACTTCCCGGAATATGATGATACCTGGCTGCTGATAAGGAAAGAATAATTGATTTGTTTTGCTTTCCCAGCCCAGACAAACCAAAGACACCTGAATGCTTTTTGCCACTTTTGTTTTCAGAAGTGGCAATTTTTTTTCTTTACCTTTGCACTTTAATACCCCCCTCCTCATGAGCGATCAGATAAAACACGAATGTGGCGTTGTGCTGCTGCGGCTGTTAAAACCCCTGGAGTATTACGTTTCACACTATGGTACTGCGTTTTACGGCCTTGACAAGCTTTACCTGCTGATGGAAAAACAGCACAACCGGGGGCAGGATGGTGCCGGCATTGGCTGCATCAAGTTTGGAATGGCCCCGGGTACCCGTTACATGGAACGCATACGCAGCAACAATGCGAACCCCATCAAAGATGTTTTTGACCGCATTCACAAACAAATTGCCATTACCACGGAAAACCATCCGGAAAGACTTAAAGATGTCAACTGGTTAAAAAACAACCTGGATTTTACCGGTGAGCTTTTCCTTGGACACCTTCGCTACGGAACTTTCGGACGCAATGGCCTGGAATACTGCCACCCCTTTCTCAGGGAAAACAACTGGATGTCAAAAAACCTGATGATCGCCGGCAATTTTAACCTCACCAATGTGGATGAACTTTTTGACAGCCTGGTGAATATCGGGCAGCATCCCAATGAAACCAGCGATACGGTTACCATACTGGAAAAAATGGGCCACTTTCTGGATGATGAAAACGAGGATCTTTACCGCAGGTTTAAAAAGGCGGGATATAGCAAAAAGGATGTGTCGCCCATGATTGCCAAACACCTGGATTTGCAAAATGTGTTGTTTAATGCCAGCAAATACTGGGATGGGGGCTATGTGGTTGCCGGAACCCTGGGCCATGGGGATTCTTTTATCATGCGCGACCCATCCGGAATAAGGCCCGCCTTTTATTACCAGAACGATGAAGTGATTGTAGCCGCCAGCGAACGCCCGGTTATTCAAACCGCCTTTAACCTGCCCAAAGAACGCATCAGGGAGCTCACACCAGGCCACGCCCTGATTATTAAACGTGATGGGATGGCCCTGGAAACAAGGTGTCAGGAGCCTCGCAAAATCGCCTCCTGCTCCTTTGAGCGCATCTATTTCTCAAGGGGAACTGATGCCGATATTTACCAGGAAAGAAAACAGCTTGGAAGGCAGCTGGTGCCACGCATCCTGAAAGCCATCAATTTTGACCTGAGCAACACCATCTTTTCCTATATCCCCAATACTGCCATATCGGCCTTCAAAGGAATGAATGAAGGCCTGAACGACTTTTGTGACCGGGTAAAAAAGGAACGCATCATAGAAATGCAGGGGAAGATGGATGAAAAAAAGCTGAAAGAAATCCTTTCCCTCCGGCCCCGGGTAGAGCAGATCGCTGTGAAAGATGCCAAACTGCGTACTTTCATTACCGAAGACATTAAGCGGGATGAGCTGGTAACCCATGTGTATGATGTTACTTACGGTGTGGTTAAAAGGGGCGAAGACAACCTGGTAGTGATTGACGACAGCATTGTAAGGGGAACCACCCTAAAGCAAAGTATCGTGCGCATGCTGGATCGCCTCGGGCCCAAAAAAATCGTGATCGTTTCCTCTGCCCCGCAGATCAGGTATCCCGATTGCTATGGAATAGATATGAACAAGCTGGGGGATTTCATCGCCTTTAGGGCGGCCCTTGAATTGCTCAAGGATACCGGGCAGGCAGGCATTATCAATGAAGTTTTTAAAAGCTGTAAAGCACAGGAGCACTTACCACTGGAAAAAGTAAGAAACTGTGTGAAGGATATATACCGGCCATTTGAACCGGAGGAGATCTCCCGTAAAATTTCCGATTTGCTGCATCCTCCTCACGTAAAAGCACAATTGGAAATAATTTATCAGACCATTGAGGATCTCCATGCCGCTTGCCCTGCACATACCGGCGACTGGTACTTCACCGGCAACTACCCAACTCCCGGGGGAAACAAAGTGGCAAACCGTTCGTTTATTAACTACATTGAAGGGCGCAACCAGAGGGCTTACTGATTTTTACCGGACAACCCGGCTATTCAGCCCTTTTTCGCGGCTTAATCTTTTGAATTTTAAAACCATGTCCCAATATATTCAAAAGCTTGTTTTACAAGGGGAACACCAGCAGCAAGACTTCAAATTCCAGGTAAATGATTCAAAAAAAATTGCAAGGACCCTGGTGGCCTTTGCCAATACCGATGGGGGAAAATTACTGATCGGTGTCAAAGACAACGGGGTGATCGCCGGCATTCGCACCGAAGAAGAGTACCATATGATAGAGGCTGCTGCCGGCATGTATTGCAAACCGGAGATCGATTTTGCTTTTCGCCATTGGAACATTGACGGAAAAAAAGTGCTGGAAGTGGATGTGCCTATGGCACAGCTTAAACCTTGCTTTGCAATGGCAGAGAACGGAAAATGGATGGCTTACATCCGCGTTCACGATCAGAACATCCTGGCCAGCACCATCATGATCAAATACTGGAACCGGAAAAACAGCCCCAAGGGGACCATAATCCGCTACTCAGATAACGAAAAAATATTGCTGGACTTCCTGAATGTCCATCCCTTCATCACCATTGGCAAATACTGCCGCCTGGCAGGAATACCAAAATATCTGGCCGAAAATATAATTGTTAATCTAATGATCGCCGGCCTGATTGAAATGGGACAGAACGAAAAACATGTTTGGTTCAGGTTGAAAGACCCTGCCATTGAGAATGAAGATGAAAACGGGAAAAAGAGATAAAATCCCAAAACACTCATTTCTTTAGTCCAAACAAACGGAGCAGCTTATTTACCGCCTACCTGAATTTACCCAGAATGCTTTTTACGCTTCCCAGGTAGCCTCCCCCAAATAGGTTAACATGAACCATTAAGGGATAAAGGTTGGCAATCTCCATGCTTTTTTCCCATCCTTTTTCCATGGGATATTCTTCCTTGTAGGCCTGATAAAAGCCTGGAGCATATCCCCCAAATAGTTTCGACATACCCAGGTCCATATAGCGATGCCCGTAATAAACTGCAGGATCAATAATTACTGCTTGCCCGTCTTCAGCGGTCATGTAATTTCCGCTCCAGAGGTCCCCATGGAGTAGTGCAGGAGGTTCTTCGGGAAAAAATTCGGAAAGGTAGGGATAAAGCCCGCGGAATAAACGCCCCAGTTCCGGCCCGGCCTTTCCGGTATCGCTGGCCAGCTTAATTTGTGCCTCCAGGCGCTGCTCCACAAAAAAATCGATCCAGTTAGCGGCCGGCTTATTCGCCTGAAAAAGACTGCCAATATAATTGTCATGATCCAGACCGAAATTCTTTCCAAAGGTTTTATGTAAACGGGCCAAACCCTTTCCAAAATCTTCCCAGAAGTTTGCTAAGGGACTGCCCTCTTCAATGTTTTCGAGCACAAGCACAGCCTGATCCTTTGCCTCAGCGTTACCATATACTAACGGCACTCTCAGCTTGCCTGCATCGCCTAGAATTTCCAGGCCAAGGGCTTCCTTTTCAAACATTTCAGGAAAGCGTGACGAATAATTGTATTTCAGGAAAAAAGTACCCCGGGAAGTAGCCACGTAATAGGAGCTGTTTATGCACCCTCCACTGCAGGGGGTTACCCGGGAAATGGTTAAATTATCAAAATGTTTTTCTATAACTTCAAAAAAAGCAGTTTCAACAGGCTTTGGCAACATAAAAAAAAGTTTTTTTTCTTTCATATTCAGGCCCGGTGACCCTCACCGGGTTTAAATGTATTCAAAACTTTGTACACAGGCCCCACGGGTTGCAGGAAGCTCTCAATCAGGTAAAATTCATTAACCCTTACCTGGTAAAAGGGCTTTTCCGAAAATTCTGTTTCCAGGGCATTGAGTGCGTGAATATCCTTGATATTCTTTTTGATTCGGCCAATGGTCAGGTGAGGGGTAAAAAGCTTTTTATCCGGCTGGAAGCCCAGTGGTTCCAATTGATGGTTTACCTCATGATAAAGTTCGGAAAGACCGGATGCGTCTTTAATACCAAGCCAGATCACTCTTGGCATCTGCGGGTTGCCAAAAGTACCGCATCCTTCAACAGAAAAGCCAAATGGAGGAACGGCTGCTGCAGCACGGTGAAGGGCTTCCACAATCGGTTGAACCTGGCGGTTGGGAGTTTCCCCGAAAAACTTCAGGGTAATGTGCAGGTTTTGAGGTGCCACCCATTTTATGGCTTCTGTGCCAAGTTCGCGTTGGAAAACTTCAAGTGTTTCGGTAATTTCCTCAACAGGAGGTATTTTTACAGCACAAAAAAGTCTTTTCATAAATGAAAAATTATTTTGCCAATTTAATAAAACCTGTTAATTTTGCAAACCAGAAAACGGGGAATTAGCTCAGTTGGCTAGAGCGTTTGGCTGGCAGCCAAGAGGTCATCGGTTCGAGCCCGATATTCTCCACCCAAAGCCCGCGAAAGTTATTTTTTGCGGGCTTTTTTAATGTTCTTTCCACTGGCGCGAAAAACTTTTACCGGCAATCTCGGGCAATTCACGCCTTGGTCCCCAGGCTTTGCGCATGGTGGCTCTGAAAAAAAAGTTTTTTATTTTACCAGGGGCCAGGTCCATCCATTTTCTTTTGCTCATCATTTTTTTAAATCCAACCATGCTGTATTTCTCAACCTTGGTTATCATTTTGTTTCTGACAGCCATATTCCGGTTTTGAAGCAGCTGGTGGTGCAAATCAATGTTTACAGGACAAACTTCCGTGCACTTTCCGCATAA
Source organism: Bacteroidales bacterium (assembly GCA_007129255.1). GTDB lineage: Bacteria > Bacteroidota > Bacteroidia > Bacteroidales > UBA7960 > PUML01. Next base: position 10,970 of record SKVW01000105.1, on the reverse strand, counting down.
AGAGGATGCGTAGCTCAGATGTTTATAAGCCTGAAAGCCTGACAGGTGCGGGGTGATTACGGCCCCAATGGGGCCGGAATAAACCGTGGCGTAGGAGTGCCCGCCAATGTTCCGGTAAACCGGGCAGGCATTTAAACAGGCCCCGCAACGAATACAGGCAAGGGCTCTGCGCTGCGGGATGGCGGAAAGCAATTGGCTTCGACCGTTGTCCACCAAAATCACCACCATCTGGTTAGGACCGTCTGCCTCTCCGGGGGCTGCCGGACCGTTTATAAGCGAATTATATGCCGTGATTTGCTGTCCTGTTCCATGGGTTGCCAGCAATGGCCAGAACAAAGAAAGGTCCTCCATGGAAGGGATAACTTTTTCTATGCCGGCAATGACAATATGAATTTTGGGCATGGATACCGAAAGGACCCCATTTCCTTCGTTTTCAGTTAAAACAACTGAGCCGGTGTCTGCTGCAAGAAAGTTCGCACCTGTGATCCCGGCATGTGCGTGAAGGAATTTTTCCCTCAGGGTTTGTCGCACAAATTCCGTTATCTGCCCGGGGGTGGCATCAAAGGAAAGCCCAAATTTATCATGAAAAATCTCTGCAATTTCTTTTGCGGTCTTATGCATTACGGGAGTGACAATATGATAGGGTTTATCTTCCGATATCTGAACAATAAACTCCCCAAGATCTGTTTCCACAGATTCTATCCCGTTTTTCTCAAGGAATTCTGTAAGCCCAATTTCTTCGGTGATCATGGATTTGGATTTGACCACCAGTTTAACGTAGTTTTTTTCCAGCACCTCCAAAACAGCTTTCCTGGCTTCTTCCTTATCCTGGGCCCATATTACTTTTCCACCCCTGCCTGTGAAGTGATGTTCAAAGTCTTTCAGGTAATTTTCAAGGTTTTCAATAACCCGGTGTTTTTTCATGGCGGCCCGCCGGCGGGCAAGATCCAGGTTTTTAAATTGTTTTTTTCCAATACCCACGGCCTGATCATACCTGCCTATGTTGAAAGCAATGGTTGAGCGGTGCTTCAAATCAAAGGCCTTTTGTTCACTTTTCCTGGCAAATTTCTGAGGTATGGGCTCCATAAAATTTCTTTAAAAATGTTTTTCAAATCCGGAAACAGCAATCAGGGGCAGGGGATTTTATCCAGCCTTCTCTGGTGCCTTCCTCCTTCAAATGAGGTATTCAGAAAAACTTCCACCATTTCAATGGCCTCTTTTTCACCTGTAAAGCGACCCGCTAAAGCCAGTATGTTGGCATCGTTATGCCGGCGGGCCAGGCGGGTAATTTCAACATTCCAGCATAGGGCAGAACGAATTCCCTGGTGCTTGTTTACGGTCATGTTTACACCGTTTCCGCTACCACAGATTACTATACCTTTGGGAAAAACCCTTTTTTCAATGTCTGAAGCCAAAGGGTGGACATAATCCGGATAATCCGTACTTTCCTCCGAATGGGTTCCGTAGTCTTCTACCTCATAGCCCTTTCCCAAAAGGAATTCCTTTATTTTAATTTTTAAAGGATACCCGGCATGGTCACTTCCTATAGCAATTTTTTGATTACGATCTTCCATTGTTAATAATTATTTTTAAAGTCTTTTCAAGGCAAAACTACGAAGAAATTCTACAAATTTTATTTTTAACGCTTTACGTAAAAAAAAAAGAATGCAACAACATCTTTAGATAATTAGGGATGGGTTAAAAATCAATTTTTTGCACTTTTTTAACATTTCTTTGTTAAAAACCCCCTGAAACCAAATCAAAAATTGTGGCAAAAATTTTTGCCTTTTTCCAAAAGTAAATTGCTTAAAAATTTTTCTGAATTATCTTCAAATTTACTTCCCTTTTTTTTATAAAATTCCAACAAAATCTTAACAAAAAATTAATTAAAAAAGCATGTTAATATTTAGGATTTTTTAAACAAAACTCAAAATAAGTAGTGTGTTAATAATAAATAAAATTATTGATTGTACGTGTTTTAATATTAAAATCTCTTCCTTTTGCTGTTAATAAAATTTCAAAAAACAAAAAGTCAACTTTTTTTGAAAATTAAATTAAACAATGCTAACAGGATAAAAAACAATAATAATAGTTTTTAAAAATTAATATTTATTATGAATTTAACAAAATGATAAAAAATCCTTGCTTAAAATATTTAATTGGGTTTCGTTTTAATTCAGGATTGTGGTAATCAAAAAAAAATTGTAAATTTGATGATTGTAAAAATTCAATTTTTCCAGTTTTTTAAGTAAACGTTGGTTTTAAGTTGAGAAAAACTTAAAACTAAACATATGTTGTAATTTTAACTTTAAATTATATGGCAAAAGTCAAAATTTTAGTTGTAGAGGATGAAAGCATTGTTGCCAAGGATATTCAAAATTCGCTGAAAAAACTTGGGTATCAGGTTCCCACAACGGTTAGCAGTGGTGAAAAAGCCATTGAAGAAATTGAAGAAAACCGGCCGGACCTGGTTTTGATGGACATAATGCTTAAAGGGCAGATGACCGGTATTGATGCCGCCAATGTGATCAAGGAAAGGTTTGGTTGCCCAGTTATTTTCCTTACGGCCTATGCTGATGAAAATACCCTGAGCAAAGCCAAAATTACTGAACCTTACGGTTATATTATCAAGCCGTTTAAGGAGAAAGAGCTTCAAACCACCATCGAAATGGCCATGTACAAGCATGAGAAGGATGAAGCAGTTAAAACCGAACGTAATTTGTATCATTCGATCATTGAGAACAAAGAATCAAAAGATTCCATTTTTGTGCGGGCTGATTATCGCTTAAACAAAATTAATTTTGATGATATTTATTATGTGGAAGCCTTGAAAGATTATGTGGTTATCAACACCTCAGACAATAGTTATACCACACACACCACCATGAAGGAAATGGTTCGCATCCTTCCTTCCAAAGATTTTGTAAGGATCCATCGTTCCTTTATTGTAAACCTCAATAAGATTTTCTCTATTAAGTATCCTGACTTGGTGATTGAAGGAAAAATGAAGGTATTGCCCATTGGCGGGCTTTATCGCAAAGAGCTTTACAGCCGGCTTAACCTGATTTAAGGATGAATAATTCAAATAAAAAAGCCCCTTTCCGGGGCTTTTTTATTTGAATTCAATGCTCTTCAGGTTCTATTCCAACAGTTCAAAATCCAGCTCTTTCTTAAGAAAGTTGGCCCTTTTAATTATTATCCTCACCGGGCTGCCAAGCTTGTATTTCTTTTTCTTGTTTTGCCCGATCACCTGGTAATTTTCTTCATCCAGAAAATAAAAATCGTCATCCATATCACTCAGTCTAACCATTCCTTCGCATTTGTTTTCTTTTATTTCAACGTAAATGCCCCACTTGCTTACCCCGGATATAAGGCCTTCGTATTCTTCTCCTATTTTGTCGGCCATAAATTCAACCTGCTTTAATTTTATGGAATCGCGTTCGGCCTCCTGGGCCTTTTTTTCCATATCAGATGATTGTTTGCACATGTCCTCATATTCTTTTTGAGAACCCGGGTTTTGATCTTTTTCATAAGTGAATAAAAGCCGATGTACCAGCATGTCAGGATATCGCCTGATGGGAGAAGTGAAATGGGTATAATAATCAAATGCCAAACCGTAATGGCCAATATTTTTTGTGGAATATACCGCCTTTGCCATTGAACGGATGGTGAGGGTTTCAATCAGATTTTCTTCGCCTTTTCCCTGAGATTGCTTCAGGATATTATTAAATGAATTTGCTATGTTTTCCCTGGTATCCGTTTTTAATTTATATCCCAGTTTGGAAACAAAATTTGATAAACTGTTTAGTTTCTCCATGTTGGGAATGTCGTGAATGCGGTAGACAAAAAGTTTTGGTTTTTTTCTTCCGGAAGGCTTTCCAACTTTTTCAGCCACCGTCCGGTTGGCAAGCAGCATAAATTCTTCAATGAGTTTGTGGGCATCTTTTTGCTCCTTAAAATAAACACCCAGCGGTTTGCCTTTTTTGTCCAGATTAAATTTAACTTCCTGGCGGTCAAAATCAATGGCACCATCTTTCATTCTTTTTTTTCTCCAGATTTTTGCCATGGAATTTAAAGTGGTAATCTCTTTCAGGAAATCTCCCTTTTCTTTTTCTATTATAGCCTGTACTTCCTCATAAGTAAATCTTTTGTCGGAATTAATAATGGTTTTACCTATCCAGCTTTTGGTAATCTTTCCTTTCCCATTCATGGTAAGCACTACCGAAAAAGTGAGTTTATCTTCATTTGGCCTGAGAGAGCACACCATGTTGGAAAGTTTTTCAGGTAACATTGGTATGGTACGGTCTACCAGGTAAATGGAGGTAGCACGATTTAAGGCCTCTTTGTCCAGTTTGGAACCGGTTTTTACATAATGGGTTACGTCTGCTATATGGATCCCGATCTCCCAATGCTCATCATCGATTTTTTTTACTGACAAAGCATCGTCAAAGTCTTTGGCATCTGCCGGATCAATAGTAAAAGTGGTTTCTTTTCTGAAATCACGCCGGGATTGTATTTCTTCTTTACCTATTTTTTCAGGTATTTTTTCTGCCTCTTTTTCCAGTGACTTATCAAATTTTGCCGGCAAGCCGTGTTCAGCAAGTATGGAGTGCATTTCCACTTCGTTGTCTCCGGGATCTCCCAGAACTTCCACTATTTTTCCGAAAGGGTTTTTTGCCGGGGGCTCCCATTCGGTTATTTCACCGATAACTTTTTGGCCCTCTTTGGCCCCTTTTATCTTGTCAAGGGGAATAAAAATGTCTACCGGCATGGATTTGTTGTCTGGAACAAGAAAAGCAAAATTTTTGCTTCTCTGAAGGATGCCTACCCATTTGGTTTTTGGGCGCTCTAAAACCTCAATGATCTCACCCTCGGTTTTGTGGTTTTTTCTTTTAGGAAAAAGCCGCACTTTTACCAGGTCGTTGTGAAGGGCGTAACCCGTGTCATTGGACTCTACCAAAACATCTTCCAGAATATCTTCGGTAATAATATAGGCTTTTCCTGTTTGCTTCATATCCACCCTGCCGGTAATGAAAGGCCCTAATTTTTTTTGTTTTTCAAGGTGAAGAGGATTCACTTTGAACTTTCCTTTGTAAACCTCAATGAGGAGGCCTTCTTTGGCCATCTTGTACAAAATACCGGAGATGAATTTTTTGTTTTCCTGTCCTTCATCGCCCAGTGCTTTGGCAACCTGTTTGTAGTTATTTATTGCCTGCGGGTTGGAAAGGAAATAATTAAAAATTTTGTCCTGTAATTCTTGCTTAATTTCGTTTTTCTTTTTTGCCATATGCATGATTGGTTTACAAAATACGTTCTTAATATAATAAAAAGAGGAAGTTTAATTTATCCTCATTAACAGCATATCTGCAATTTAAGGAATTTTAAAATTTTAAGGGCCTTTTTTTTATTAAATTTATGATTCTCAAAAAAACAGGTTTTTATGACCAGGAGTTATGACCTTTTAATTGATAAACTTGATCGGTTTATTCGACGGTATTACTTTAATTTGTTGATTAAAGGAGGATTACTTTTTGGATCCTCCTTACTTTTGCTTTTTTTGGTTTTTATCACCCTGGAGTATTTCGGATATTTCGGATCCAACATCAGGTTTATATTGTTTTACGGTTTTTTAGGTTTTAACGGATTCGTTCTTTTGCGCTTCGTTTTAATCCCCTTTTTTGGGTTGTTAAAAATTGGCAAAAGAATAGGGCCTGAAGATGCAGGAAGAATCATTGGGAAATTTTTTCATAAGGAGATAAGTGATAAGATCACCAATACCCTGCAGCTAAAAAATTACCTGGATCAAAATCCTGAAAATGCCGAATTGATCATGGCCGGAATTGATCAGAAGGCTTCAGGCTCTTTGGTTGTCCCGTTTCAATCAGCCATTGATCTTAAAGGAAATTTCAGGTTTTTACCATTTTTTATCATTCCCCTGTTATTTGTTATTGGCTTTTTACTGTTGCAACCTGCCTTTATTTTAGAACCAGCAAGCCGGATCGTTAAATACGAAACTTTTTTTGAAAAACCTGCTCCTTTTACTTTTGAAAAGGTCAGTTCTGAGCAGGGCTTCCGGAATGAAAACCTGGATATCTTGTTAAAAAGCCGTGGAGATGTTTTACCTTCCGGTGTTGAAATTTTTTACAAGGGGGAAACTTACCGGATGAATTCTGTTGAAAAAGGGGTTTTTTCCCATACTGCCCGAAACCTTCAGGAATCATTTGATTTTTTTGTTCGCTCAGGAGGCTTTAATTTCGGACCCTTTCATATTCAGGTTGTTCAAAAACCCACATTCAGCCATTTTAATGTGAAGGTAAATTATCCTGCTTATACAGGACTCCCCGATGACAGTTATTCCAATATAGGCGATATTAATGTTGCCGCAGGAAGCCAGATTGAATGGGAGTTCAATACTTTGGGTTCAGGAAATGTGCAGGTTTTTGTAGAAGGTCAAAAGAAAGATGTCATTGAAAAGCGGGAAGGAGTTTTTGCCTTTGATTATGACGCTTTTGAGTCTTTTTCCTATAAAGTATTTGCTTACAATGAAGAAGTAGGAAAAGGAGATTCCCTTCAATATTTTGTTCAGGTAAAACCAGATGCCTATCCGCAAATACAGGTGGAAGAACATCGTGATTCGGTTTTGCTTGCCCATTTGTTTTACCGTGGAACCATCCAGGATGATTATGGTTTTTCAGGGCTGGAGTTCAAATACCGTATTCTAGAGGAACAGCAGTATGACAAGGACGATGAAACTTCATTTATTAGTGAGAATCTCGACTTTGATCCCTTATTAAGAAACCAGGTATTTCATCACCACTTTGATTTGCAATCCATTTACATTCAACCTGGTGAAACCGTTGAATATTTTTTTGTAGTTTATGACAATGATGCCATCAATGGTCCCAAAAGCACCCGAAGCAGGATTTTTTCCTATTACGTGCCCTCAGAAAGGGAAATGCTGGCCCAGAGCCAAAAAGATCAGGAAAGGGTTAAGGAAGAACTAAGCCAGGGTGTTGGGCAATCCCGTCAGGCCCAGGATGACATTGAGGACTTAAAACGTGATCTGATTGATTCTGAAAGAATAGGATGGGAGCAACGAGAAAGCGTTAAAAATCTTCTGGATCGGCAGCAGGAGATCCAGGAAAACTTTGAGCAACTGAAAGAATTTAAAAAAGAAAGCGAAGTTAGACAGGAACAGTTTAAGGAAACCAATGAAAGAATCAAAGATAAGCAACAGGAACTTGAAAGACTTTTTGAAGAAGTACTTTCTGATGAACTGAAGGACCTTTTTGATAAAATCAGGGAGGAGCTTGAAAATCTTGATCGGAACAGCATGTTTGAAATGCTTGAACAAATGGAATTCGAATTTCGCGATCTGGAATTAAGAATGGACCGGGCATTGGAATTATTCCGTCAGCTGGAGCTGGAAAGGATTCTTCAGGATAGTATGGACCAACTTGGCCAATTAGAAGAAGAACAAGGAAATATTGCAGAAGAAACCGAACAAGGTGCTGAAAATGAAGATCTTGCACAAAAACAAGAGAAGTTGAAAGAAGATTTTGAGATGATTAAAGAGTTGTTGGAGGAGTTTCGGGAAAAAAATGAAAACCTTAGCAGGCCTTTTAATATTGATGATACAAGTATGATGGAAGATTCTATTCTTGAAGATATTCAAAATGCCCTTGAACAATTAAAAATGGATCAATCCGGAGAATCGCTTCCATTTCAAAAAGATTCCCAGGAGAAGATGGGCGAATTGTTCAGTGCATTGGAAGGAATGCAGCAGAATATGTTTCAGGATAAACTTGCAGAAGATGCGCGGGCACTTCGTCAGATCCTTGAAAACCTTCTAAAAAGCAGTTTTTCACAGGAGAACCTGATGACCGAAACCCGTGGTATTAATGTAAACGATCCCAGATATGTTGAACTGGTGCAGGATCAGCGAAAAATTAAAGATGATTTAAAAATGATAGAAGACTCACTGGTTGCACTAAGCAATAGGCAAATCCAGATCCAGTCTTTTGTAAATCGCGAAATTGCAGAAATCAATCTTAACCTTGATCAGGGAATTGATATGCTGGTTAACCGGAGGAGATACAATGCTGCCAGCAGGCAACAATTTGTTATGACCCATATCAACAACCTGGCCTTGCTTTTAAATGAAAGCCTTCAGAATATGCAAAACCAGATGGCTATGCAACAGGGCATGGGAATGCCTGAGGATAGCAATGGAGAAGGTATGCCTTCCTTCCAGAATATGCGGCAGATGCAGGAAGAACTCAACCAGATGTTGGAGAATATTCAACAGGGACACCAGCCTTTACCTGGGGAACAACCCCTGGATGGCATGTCCATGAGTGAAAGGATGGCCAGAATGGCCGCCGAACAGGAGGCCATAAGAAATAAACTGAATGAACTTGCCGAAGAAATGCGTTCACTGGGCCTCGACGGTGCTTCCGATCTGGAACAGCTTCGCAGGGATATGGAAAGGAGTGAACTGGATATGCTAAGAAAGGATATTTCCAGGCAAACCATGCAACGACAGGAAAGAATTCTTACCCGGCTTCTGGAGCATGAAAGAGCTGAAAAAGAAAGGGAGCGAGAGGAACGCCGGGAAGGGACTACTGCAAAAGATTATGAAATTAGTAACCCTGAGGAAATTTTTGAGTATAATAGGATAAGAAACCGCGAACTGGAGATGCTCAGGAGCCTGCCTCCCGGACTAAAGCCTTACTACCGGTCTCTTGTAGAAACCTATTTTCTTAACGTTGAATAAATCTGACCTATGGTTGAGAAAGAGAAACACCTGTCGGTTGCCGCGCGAATTGACGCCATCCATGAAATCGAAGCCTTTGTGGAAAAAATTTGTGACGATTACAATATTTTTCATTCCTACTATGGAAATATATTGTACAGCGTTTCCCAGGCTTTTGAATTTGCAATTGAAAGAACAGGGAAAAAACGCAAACATGTAGATATATGGTTCGAATCCAGACCACATGGGTTGGTATTTAAGATTTTTTTAGGAGATCGGTTTCTTGAAATTGCTGCCTTTTTTGAAAAAGATCCCGAAGAAGAACTCAAATCCGATCACCTTAGCGAAACAGAAAAAGCATTGCTTACCATTCGCATGCTGAGCGATGAAATTAACTTTAACGCAGAAGAAGAAACCATGGAAATGGTTTTCTATATTTCCAGTATCAATGAACACCTCACCCAGGATCGTATAAAATTACTGGATCAGTATTTTGAAAACCTTAAAGTTAAAAAACCCACCACCTGATTGGCAGAAAATTACATCATAGAATTTTACTACCTGAATGTCAGGATTGATTCCTTTGATGAAGACAAAGTCCGCGATCTGGTTTTGAAAACCATAAAACAGGAAGAAAAAAAGGCAGGTACACTTCAGTTCATTTTCTGTGATGATGATTATTTGCTGGAAATGAATCGCACTTTTCTAAACCACGATACCCTTACCGATATTATCACTTTTGATTATTGCCAGGAAATGGAAGGCATTAGTGGTGATATTTTCATCAGCCTGCCCAGAGTCAGGGAAAATGCAGAAAAATATTCTTCAGGTTTTTTGGAAGAGCTGCACCGTGTTATTTTACATGGCGTATTGCATCTTCTTGGATATGGTGATGCAACCGAAAAGGAACAAAGGGTGATGCGATCCAAAGAAAATTATTATTTAACTTTGCTTTTCTGAAATTATCCCGATTAAGAAATGTTTGAACACTACGATATAATTGTGGTAGGAGGGGGGCATGCCGGTTGTGAGGCTGCTGCTGCTTCTGCCCGCATGGGGTCCAGGGTTTTGTTGATCACCATGAACCTGAATGTTTTTGCACAAATGTCGTGCAATCCTGCTATGGGTGGAATTGCCAAAGGGCAAATTGTAAGGGAAATTGATGCTTTGGGTGGGTATTCCGGAATTGTAACCGATCATACCATGGTTCAGTTTCGCATGCTGAACCGGAGCAAAGGTCCTGCCATGTGGAGCCCCAGAGCGCAAAGCGACAGGGTGTTGTTTTCCCTGAAGTGGAGAGAAATTCTTGAAAAAATTCCCAACCTGCATTTCTGGCAGGACATGGTTATGGAAGTAACTGAAAAAAAGGGGAAAGTACAAGGTGTGAAAACACAGTTTGGAGGAATCATTTCCGCAAATGCTGTTATCATCACCAGCGGCACTTTTTTGAATGGGAAAATTCATATTGGCAAGAAGAACTTTGCAGGAGGCCGGCTGGGGGAGGCAAACGCAACCGGGCTTACTTCCAACCTGAAAAAGTTTGGAATTTTATCTGACCGGTTAAAAACAGGTACTCCTGTTCGGGTAGATGGAAGATCTATAAATTTTTCCAAAATGGAAGAGCAAAAAGGGGATTTCAATCCGGGCAAATTTTCTTTTTTGGATAGCCCCGCCCTTAAAAAGCAAATGAGTTGTTTTCTGACTTATACCAATGGAGAGGTCCATGATATCCTAAGAAAGGGATTTGACGATTCACCGCTTTTCTCTGGCAGGATCCAAGGGAGCGGCCCAAGGTATTGTCCTTCTATTGAAGATAAAATAGAAAGGTTCGTCTCCAGGGACCGGCATCAGCTTTTTGTGGAACCAGAAGGATGGGATAGCAATGAATATTACATCAATGGTTTTTCTTCCAGTCTGCCTGAAGAAATTCAATTTAAGGCTTTGCGTAGGATTCCTGGGTTTGAAAATGCCCGTATCCTTAAACCGGGATACGCCATTGAGTATGATTTTTTCCCACCCGTTCAGATCGATTTTAACCTTGAATCAAAAAAAGTTGAAAATTTATTTTTTGCCGGGCAGGTAAACGGAACTACAGGGTATGAAGAGGCCGCAGGGCAGGGTTTGATGGCAGGGATTAACGCCCATCTTAAATTAAAAAAAGAAGAGCCGTTTGTTTTGAAGCGCTCTGAAGCCTATATAGGTGTTTTGATCGATG
>SKVW01000229.1 GCA_007129255.1 Bacteroidales bacterium | reverse complement strand
TTTTATTCTACCATCAGGTTGCAGCCGCGGGTGTCGCTGTGATCGAAGCGACCCAGCACCTCAAACTGGCCCCCGGCATGGAGCCGCCCAAGATCCTGTGTGGCGATAAAACTGCAGGAATAAATATTGGCCAGGTCAATCATATTGATGCCGCCTGAACCCGGGTTGGCTGAAAAACTGAGCGGATCGTTAGGATCGCGGATAAGCACCTTCATCCAGGGCGGACATTCAAAAAGTCCTTCTCCTTTGGAGTAGGCCTGGGAAAAAAGTTCCGTCATCCCGTATTCTGAATGAATGGCAGGTACTTTAAAAGCATTCCTTAATATGTCGTGGAGTTCTTCCCTTACCAGTTCCCTGCGTCTCCCTTTCATCCCCCCGGTTTCCATCACAATGGTGTTTTTCAATGCACCGGGATATTGCTCCGCCATATCCAGCAAAGCAAAGCTGACTCCCAGCAGCAATACCTTATCTTCTTTTTCCTCAAGGATCTGAAGGTTTTTCTTCAACCCTGAGAGGTCATTCAGAAAAAACCCGCCAAGCTTATGATGGCTTTCTTCCATCAGGCGCCGGGCCATATACACCAGGGAAGAGCCGCTTCTTTCCAGGTAGCCAGGCAAAAGCGCAAGAACACAGTATTCCTTCGGACCACCGTAAAACATGCGGAAAGCATTTAAAAAACTCCTCTCATAAAGCTGCATTTTAAAAACATAATGCCTTGAGGGGACACTGCCGATTGTGCCTGAACTGGTGAAAACATGAGCGGCTTTTCCGGAAAAGGAAGTTACTTTATGATTTTTAAAAAAAGAAATGGGGATAAAAGGGATGTCAGTAAGCTGCCGCACATGGGCAGGGGTTCGGTTCAATGCTTTGCAAAATGCCTGGTAAACCGGATTTTTTTCATACTGGAAAGCAAAGTTCTCCAATGCCAGGGAATCAAAATCCCGGATGGCTTTTTCAGAAAACACAGCTTTTTCGAGAAAACGGGCAGGCATACCTTTAAAAATATTCTGATGGAATACATAAAGGTAAAATTATTTTCCCAACCCGTTAAAAGGAAAACTCAGTGGATATTTTCCGACTCCGCAAAAACCCCGGGACATTATACTCCCTTAAATGTGGTCTGGTAGTTGAAAAGGGATTTGGCATGCACGCACAATACCGGTGATCCGGAATGGTTCACGATCCGCTGGGCCTGGTTGCCAAGCACCCGGCTAAAAGCCGAACTATCGATTTCTGACATAATGCTGATAAGGTTTGTTTCCAGCTTTTTGGCAAACTCAATGGCAGCATCTGCGACTTTCCGGCTTTGGGTATAATGGGTTTCGTTTTCTACCCCGTGCCGGTCAAGATAGTCTTTGGCTTGTTTGCAGTAGATGTTGATCTTGTGTTGATCTTTCTGATTGGTATTCTGGTAAATTCCCAAGATATGCACTTTGGAACCAAACGCTTTGGCCAGGCGGGAAGAGAAAGTGATCTTTTGCCGGGTATCCCGGGAGGCGTCAAGAGGCAACAGGATGGAAGAAAAGGTGTCTCCTTTGTAATCTTCACGGATGGTAAGGGTGGGACAATGGGAGGTGGTCACGATCCGGAAGGCGTTACTGCCCATAAAAAACTCTTCCAAACCGCTAATGCCGTGGGTTCCGGCAATAATCAGGTCGGAATCGGAATATTTTGCCTGATTAACAATTTCCTCGTATACGTGCCCATTCCTGATCTTGTACTCAATTTTTCCCTTAAGCTTATTCTGGAATTTCTCCACCAGTTTTTCAAGGCGCTTTCTGGCTTCTTTGCGATGCATTTCCCGGGTCACGGGATAAAGGGCATCATTACTGCATGGCTTACAAACATTGACCATCAAAATGTCCGCATCGAAAAGGTTCGCTGTGTTTGCAGCAATGCGCAGGGCATTCATGGAGGAAGCAGAAAAGTCAATGGCAACCAGTATATTTTTCATGGTTAGATAATTTTTACGTAAAACACAATCACTTATATAAATTTAATAATTTTTTTGCTAAGTTGTTGTTTTTTTGTTTTTTGTTTGTGTTTTTTTATCGTTGATGTGCCACATTAATTGTTTCATGCATTTTAAAAAATAGTTAAAACGGATTTTCAGTCCGGCTTTTTTTGACAGACATAAGTCCGTTAGAATCGGTTTGAAATCGTTAAATTTGCAACAGCAATCCATCATTTTAATTCCGGAACTGCATGAACGAGAACCTTGACCCCCATCCCGATAAGTTGACTCCGGCCGAAAAGGCTTTTGAGCAGGTGCTGCGCCCCGGCAGTTTTTCCAGCTTTACTGGTCAGTATAAGGTAGTGGATAACCTAAAGGTTTTTGTTGGGGCAGCCCGCATGCGGGAGGAAGCCCTTGACCATGTGTTGCTGCATGGCCCGCCGGGTTTGGGAAAAACCACCCTTGCCCACATTATTGCCAATGAAATGGGTGTGGGGATTAAGGTAACTTCTGGTCCGGTGCTTGACAAGCCCGGCGATCTGGCCGGCCTGCTCACCAATCTGGAACCCCATGATGTGATCTTCATTGACGAGATACACCGGCTTAGTTCTGTGGTGGAAGAATACCTTTATTCGGCCATGGAGGATTTCAAGATTGACATTATGATCGAGACGGGGCCCAACGCCCGCAGCGTGCAGTTAACCCTGAATCCCTTTACCCTGATCGGGGCTACCACACGTTCAGGACTGCTTACCGCGCCCCTGCGGGCCAGGTTTGGGATCAATTCCAGACTCAATTATTACGATGCCAGCCTGCTGAAAAAGATCATCAAGCGTTCGGCAGGTATTTTGAAAGTCCAACTTACCGAAGAAGCTGCCACCGAAATATCGCGGCGCAGTCGTGGCACCCCGCGCATTGCCAATGCCCTCTTGCGCAGGGTAAGGGATTTTGCCCAGATCAAAGGCAACGGGGATATTGACCTGGACATTGCCCTTTACGGGCTGGAAGCCCTTAACGTGGACAAGTACGGCCTGGATGAAATGGACAACAAGATCCTTTCCACCATCATCGATAAATTTAAAGGCGGACCCGTGGGCCTGTCAAACATTGCCACCTCGGTTGGAGAAGATGCCGGCACCATTGAGGAAGTTTACGAACCCTACCTGATCCAGGAAGGATACATCATGCGCACCCCAAGAGGCAGGGAAGCCACTGAAACTGCCTACAAACACCTTGGAAGGGTTAAAACCCCGGGACAGAACTCCCTGTTTGATTAAAACCAACCATGCCCCAAAACAGCTATCATCTGAGCGAAGCCATTAAGCAGGAAGCTGCAGCCCTTGGGTTTGATGCCTGCGGCATTGCCCATGCCGCCCCATTGCAGGCAGACCGGGAACATTTTTCGCATTGGCTGGAAAAAGGCCATCATGGCAAAATGGGATACATGGCCAATCATTTTGAGAAGCGAATAGATCCCCGCAAGTTGCTTCCCGGGGCAAAATCGATGATCGTTGTCGCCCTGAACTACTACCCGGCAGAAAAACAACCTCCGGATAGCCGCCTTAAAGTTTCAAAGTATGCTTATGGTAAAGACTATCATTTTATAATAAAGGAAAAACTGAGAAAGCTGATCCGGCGGATCGCCGATAAGGATCCCCAAAGCCGCAGCAGGGAGTTTACCGACTCTGCCCCTATAATGGAAAGGTCATGGGCACAAAGGGCAGGATTGGGATGGACCGGAAAAAATGCCTGCCTGATCCTCCCCAAAGAGGGCAGTTTTTTTTTCATCGGGGAGATCCTTACCACCGCTCCCCTGAAAGCCGATGAGCCTTTCCTGAAAGAACACTGCGGAAATTGCACCCGCTGCATGGAGGCCTGCCCCACCGGGGCCATCATCGCCCCCGGAGAGATTGATGCCCGCCGTTGTATCTCTTATCTCACCATTGAATTAAAAGAGCCCATCCCGCCTGAGTTTAAAAACAAAACCAAAGGATGGATCTTTGGTTGCGATATCTGCCAGGATGTATGCCCCTTTAACCGCTTTGCATACCCCCACCGTGAAGAATCCCTTAAGCCCCTCCCTTTCATAAAAAGCTGGAACGACAAGGACTGGAAAGCCATGGATAAGCCAACCTATAACCGGGAAGTCAAAAAAAACCACTCCCCCATTGCCCGGGTTAAGTTTGAAAAACTCATGCACAACATTGCTTTTCAGGAAACATAGAAAATACTTCATTTGCTCCTGCCACCCAAAAATCTTAATTTAGTGGTGTCAGTAATCGCTTCAGGATGAGAAAATTTGTCATAGGAGATATTCACGGCGCCCACAAGGCCCTTTTACAATGCTTTGAGCAATCAGGCTTTGACCGGGATAAGGATCTATTGATCTGCTTAGGGGATGTGGCCGACGGATACAGCGAAATACCCCAGTGTTTTGACACCTTAAAAAGTATAAAAAACCTGGTTTACATTTTAGGTAACCACGACCAATGGTTCCTGGAGTGGGGCCAAAACGGGCGCAAACCGGATGTTTGGCTTTTCCAGGGTGGCAGTAAGACAATCTCGCAATACAATAACGGTGTGGATCCTGATCACCTCGCCATTTTAAAAAACGCCAAAGGTTACCATCTTCTTAACAACATGGTTTTTGTACATGGGGGCATTGACCCCGCAATTAAACTGGAAGATCAGCCTTTGAGCACCCTGGTATGGGACCGTGAACTGGTGATGGAAGCATTCAGAAAAGACGATCCCGGAACTTCCATCACCGGGTATGAAAAAGTATTTGTAGGCCACACGCCCACCCTTAGGTTCGACTCAGCAGTTCCTCTTCAGCTTTGCGAAGTGGTGCTCATGGATACAGGTGCAGGATGGGGCCAACCGCTGAGCATGCTGGAAATAGAAACCGGCGGGGTGTTTCAGAGCGACCCCACACAGGATCTCTACCCCGGGGAGACTACCCGGTAAAGTTTATTCGGGCTTAAGGTTGGAGATCAACATTTCAGGGACCCTGGTTTTGCGTTCCCGGACAAATTCCCGGAAATCCGCTTCTCCGAATTGGTTTTTATCCATTATCAACAGTTTGATGGCAAAAGGAAAAGCAATGAGCGAAAGCATATCCACAAAAAATTGTGTGGGATTCGTTTTGCGGATATTTCCCTTTTTCCCTTCCTCAATAATTTGCTGGGTAAATTTGTCGGTGCTGTAAAGGTTGCTTACAGCCTTTTTTTCGGTGATCTTATCCTGGCTCCGGTGCAAAATAGACATCACAAACGACACCAGCAAGGGATTTTCTGAAAGCATGTCGATATATGCCGCAACATACTGCCTGATCTTTTCTTCCAGGGATTGATCACTGTCCAAAATCTGGATCAGCTTTTTGGTATTTTTTACCACCAGCTCGGAAAAAATGGTATCAAACAAATTTTCTTTAGAGCGGAAGTAATAATTCATCAGTGCCAGGTTAATGCCGGCTTTGGCGGCAATTTCGCGCACACTGGTACGGTCAACCCCTTTTTCCAGAAAAAGCTCGGTAGCCGCATCAAATATCTTTTGTTCAGTATTTTTATTTTTTGCCATAGATTCTCTGTTTTGCGCAAAATTAGAAAAATAAATGTTTTAAACCGGGTTTTAAACGACTTTTTAAATTTAATTTAACTTATTGTTTGGCTGTGATTATCAGTGCTTTTTTGGTTAATTTTGCCTGCAAAGAAATAACCGTTTTATGCGCAATTTTTTTGGCAATACCTGCCTGCTTCTATACAGCCTTGGCAGCGGAATATTATTATGGCTGAGCTGGCCCCCATCCGGTTTCCCTTTCCTGGTTTTTCTGGCCATGGT
>SKVW01000185.1 GCA_007129255.1 Bacteroidales bacterium | reverse complement strand
TATTATCGGTAATTGCAACCGCCAAATATGAGCAGGCCATCATGCTGCCCAAAAAAGAAGGGGATGCGGTTAATATTTTCTGGCTGGTACTGATCATTACTTTGGGGGTAGCATTTATTACAGCCCTTGCGGCCATCTTTTTTAACCGGCCCATTGCCATCCTGTCAGGGAATCCCTCAATTGGTCCCTGGTTATATTTCCTTCCGCTGAGCATTCTTTTTCACGGGGTTTTTCAATCCGCCACTTTTTATGCCAACCGCACCAAACGTTTTGGCATCATTGCCCAAAGCACCATTGTACAATATACTTTTCTTAACGGGGCAAGGGTACTGGCGGGATGGGTCAAAGCCTCCTTCAACGGGCTGGTGGCAGGGCAACTTGTTGCACAGCTGGTTTCCACCCTGTTTATTATTAAAAAAGTTTTTGCACCCCTCAGTAAATTACGCCGGGAAGTGTCACTGGAAGCCATAAAATCGCAGGCAAGGACATACAAGGGATATCCCAAATACAACATGATGCTTAATCTGAGCAACAACATTTCGGGCAGCCTGCCCATATTCATGTTTACCTGGGGCTTTTCGGCAGAGATTGCCGGGTTTTATGCTTTTGGATACACCTTTGTTTTCAGGCCCCTCAGCCTTTTTTCGCAATCTACCCTGCAGGTGTTGTCACAAAAGATCATTGAAAATTTTCATAAAGGAAGGGAGATCTATCCTGCCCTAAAAAAGCTGGTTAGCCGCTTTTTTATCATGGGTATAATTCCTTTTCTGATCATTGCCGTCTGGGCCCCTTCCATTTTTTCTTTTGTTTTTTCGGAAGAGTATGCTCCGGCGGGGAGATACCTGCAAATATTATGTCCCTGGCTTTTTATGGTTTTCCTGACCGCCCCTCTTTCATTCATTCCTGAATTGTTTTTCCGGCAAAAAAAGGCCATGGTCATTGACATCATTTACCTGGTTTTGCGTTTCTTTGCCCTGGCGGCCGGCATCTGGCAAAAAGAGGTAATGCTGGCTATGATCTTATTTTCAGGTGTAAGCACCCTTGTTGTAGGCTACAACCTTTTCTGGTACCTGCAACTGGCACGTCAACACCAAAATGTATTGATGAACAAATCAAATAAAAATGACAGATAACTCCCTTCGCATATGGGTTATTCCCTCCTGGTATCCTCCCAACGGGGGCTCCTTTTTTCGCGAACACAGCCAGGCCCTGGCCCATGAGGGAGCCGAAGTTACTGTATTGGCAGGGATCTATACCAGCCTGAAAAAAATACCTTTAAAAAATATAATCCTGGGAAACCCGGTTAAAACCAACCACGAAGGCGGAATAAAAGAAATTACCCGGAAGCTGACCATAATCCCATTTGTTGAAAGGCCCAACTATATGCGATGGATAAACCAGGTTATCAATTTGGTTGAATCTGCCCTGGAGAAAAATGATCCCCCGGATATCATACAAGTTCACAGCAGCATTTGGGGAGGAGTGGCAGCTGAAAAGATCCGGAAAAAACACAACATCCCTTATGTGCTGACTGAACACCGCAGCCGATTTGTATACAACACCCCCGAAGCCAGGAAAATGTTCCGGAAATGGTATCATCCCTACCTTGAAAAAGCCTTTGAAGGAGCCAGCCGCGTGGTAACAGTAAGCCCTTCACTTCAGGAAAAGATCGCGGAAATATCCCCAAAATCTGAAAGTAAAATGCTGAGCATCCCCAATATGGTGGATACCGGTTTTTTTGGAAAAACAGGAATTGAGAAACCGCAGCATCCTTTTACTTTTTTTTCATTGGCCCATCTTGAGCCTGTGAAGGGGATCGACATTTTACTTAAAGCCTTTGCCAAGCTTGAAAAGCATCAACCCGGAAAATACAGATTGGTTGTTGGCGGCAATGGAAGCCAGATGCAGCAGTTGCTGGGTCTGAAAAAACAACTTGGTCTGGAAGGGAAAGTGACCTTTACCGGTCACCTTAACAAAGAAGAAATAAGAACGCAAATGCAAAACGCCCATGCCTTTGTGCTGCCAAGCCGGTTCGAGGCCTTTGGCGTGGTTTACATCGAAGCCATGGCCTGCGGGCTTCCTGTAATCGCTGCGAAAGCCGGAGGCCCCGAAACCTTCATAACCCCGGAAACAGGGATCATTACCGAACCCGAGAACCCTGAAAAACTGGCCGATGCGATGAAATCCATGCAAAAAAATTACGCAAACTACGATGCCACAACAATAAAGGAGATCACTTCCTCCAGTTTTGGCAGAGAAGCAGTGGCCCGAAAATACTTAAATTTATACCGGGAGGTACTAAATAAAAAAGAATAGCCATGAACGATCTTCAGTTAATCTATAACGAGGGATTTCGGTGGGTTCAGTACCAAACCGTTTTTTTTAAGGGTTATTTCTTTGATCAAAAGGAAAAACTCTGGCAGGGATCCGAGGCTGCCGGTTTTTTCAAAAATGCCTCCTCCATATCGGAAATGGAAGAAATACTCAAGCCGCTCAACGGTATATTTACCATCGTAAAAAAAACAGAAAAAGGATTTATCCTGGCAACCGACCCCATTGGCATCTTTTCGCTGTATTACACCAAAATCCAAAATGACTGGAATGTTTCGGATGACGCAAAAACCCTTAAAAATTTAAACCCGCTGGCAGAATTTAATGAACAGGCAAGAACAGAATTTCTTGCAGGTGGATATGTTCTTGAAGATGAAACCCTTTTTGAGGGAATTTTCAGAATCCGCCCGGGTGAGATTATTTACCTGAAAAAAGATGGCGGTGCTACCAGGCATTTTTACCACTATTTCTTTCCCAAAAAGATCTACTCCATTACTTTACCCGAATTAAAGGTTAAGCTTCTTTATAAGTTAAGCAATGCAACCAACCGCCTGCTCAAATTCCTGAATGGGCGAACTGCTGTAATCCCCCTTAGCGGGGGATATGATTCCCGCCTGATTGCATGTATGCTCAAAAAAGCGGGATACGCCAATGTAATTTGCTTTACATACGGCCGGGAGGGATGGGAAACCCAATTAAGCAGACAAACCGCCGAAAAACTGGATTTTCCATGGGTTTTTATCAATTACGAAGAAGCTGATCCCGGAAATTTTCCGGAGGATCCTGAATTCAAAAAATGGTGCGATTTCGGCGGAAATGCAGCTTCCATGCCCTACCTCCAGGAATATTTCGCTGCCAAATTTCTGAAAGAAAAAAAGCTCATCCCGGAAGATTCGGTTATTTTACCCGGGCACCCCGGCGACTTCCTGGCCGGAAAGCATCTGATAAAATCCATCGGACGCAATACACCCATAAAAAAACTTCCGCGCAAAATTTTAAAAAACTATTTTGATTTTATTTTCCTGAAAAGAAAAGCACGTAAAAAACTAAAAAAAAGAATTGCATGGAGTCTCAAACCCTGCATAAAAAACTTTCTGCCAGAAGGGAATGAAACGTTTCCCATAAATGAAGACTGGGACATTAAAGCAAAACGCTCCCGGTTTATATTCAACTCCTCACTGGTATTTCCATTTTTTGGTTATCCCTTTTATTTCCCCTTATGGGATAAAGAGTTAAGAGGGTTTTTCCGACAGCTTCCTTTCCGGTTCAGGCAGCACAAACTATTGTATGACCAGGTATTGGAAAATGAATACTTCAAACCCTTCGGTGTTTTTTTTGAAAAGCAAGAAATGAAGGTAAAACCCGGGGATCTTTTAAAACTGAAGGTTAAAAGGCTTTTGCTGCCTCTTGTGCCGTGGAAAATTCGCAAGCGCAGGCTGATTGAAAACGACAATATCTGCTATTTTGAATTCACCCGAATACTGGAAGACCAATTAAAAAAAGAAGGGATCCGTCCTTTCCGAAAGTTTAATAGCTTTAATGCCGTGATCTGCTTTTGGTATATGAAACAAATTGAGAAAGAAAGCCGGTAGCAGGCATTAAGGGAAATTCCTATTTCCACTTATTGATAATGCTGATCAGTTTTTCTGAGTTAAATGGCTTTGGAATATAATCGTCAAGGCCTTCTTTAAGATAAAACCCTTCGTCTCCTTTGAGCACATTAGCGCTTAGCCCGATTACCGGGGGAAGATCCTTGTGGCGTTTTCTAAGTTCTTTAGTCGCTGCGATCCCATCCATTACCGGCATTTGAATATCCATAATAATAAGGTCAAACTTTCCGGGTTTATAAGCATTAAGTGCTTCCAAACCGTTGTTGGCGCATACAACCTTACAACCGGCATTTTCCAGCATAAGCCGAATCACTTTTTGATTGAGTCGCTTGTCATCAACCAGCAACACATTCAAACCGATTTGCTGAAAATGGGTTTCGGGTTTTTTAGAGGCACCCGTTTTTTCTGCAGGGTCGGCATCTGCAGTAAAGGTAAAATAGAAAATACTTCCTTTTCCGGAATGACTTTCAACTCCAATCTCGCCTCCCATTAAATGGGCAAGCTCTCGACAAATGGCCAACCCAAGGCCACTCCCTTCAAAAGGTCGGATATTGGAGGTATCCAGCTGGGTAAATTTTTCAAAAATCTTCTTTTGGTTAATTTTATCGATCCCAATACCCGAATCATGCACTTCCACACGAACAAGCAAATTTGTTCCGGCCTGCTTATCCAAATTAAATTTTAATTTAACAAACCCCTCATGGGTAAACTTAAAAGCGTTGGAAAGCAGGTTGTTCACAATCTGACGCAAACGCAATCCATCCACCAGGATCTTGCCTGGAAGAAAAGGATCAACCTCAATTTGAAAGTCAAGTTCCTTTTGAGATATTACCATGGCAAAAAATTCACGAAATTCAGATGCAAATTTTTCCAGATCAACAGGCTCAGATTTAAGTTCCATCTTGCCCGCTTCAATTTTGCTCAAATCCAGGATGTCATTGATGATATTCAACAGGTTATCGGAGGAGATCTTCAGATTTTCAAGGTATTGCTTCTGATCATCATTAAGGGAGGTTTTATTTAACAGGCTTACCATCCCCATAATACTGGTCAAAGGGGTGCGAATCTCATGACTCATGTTGGCCAGGAATTGCTGCTTTAAGGCCACGGAATGTTTGGCCAGTTCAATTCTGCGTTCAAGATCTTCATTCTTTTTCCGGTTACCGATATCCCTTACAAAGGCAAAATAAACTTTCTTGCCATTAAAAACGAAACGGTTCAGGGCAACTTCCACATCAAACGCTTTCTTGTTTTTGGCTTTGTATGCGGTTTCAAAGGTGAGGGTTCCTTTTTTATCCAGAACCTTTACCAGTTCCTTCCACTGTTTTTGATCCAAACTGGTGTCAATATCCGGCATGGATTTATTCAGGATTTCTTCTTCGGTGTAGCCCAGTTTATCGCATGCGGTAATGTTGGCAAAAAACAACCGACCGGACTGGTCGGTCCAGAAAATGGCATCGGAGGCATGCTCCAGCCCAAAACGGGTCATTTTGAGAATACTCTCCGTTTGCATGCGGTTACTGACATCCTCAATTATTAATGAGACCCTGTAGTTTTGAAGCGGAAAGATCTTGATGTTGAAAAACCGGCCGGTACCTTCAATCTGGTTGATAAAAAAAAGGTTTTCCATTTCCAGGGGTTTGTTTTCGCTGATCACCCCGGCAAGTTTATGGGAAAGATCAAACTGCCCCAAAAAACTATTGAAGTGGCCGGCAGGATTGCCAATATTGTCCCTGAAACGGATTCCGGTAAGCTTTTCTGCCGCTTCATTGGAAGATAACAGAATCAGGCTGCTTTCATCCTCTGTATTGGCAAGCCCAAAAACCAAAACTCCAAGTTGCATATTGGCAATTACATCATAGCATATGTTGCTTTCGT
>SKVW01000150.1 GCA_007129255.1 Bacteroidales bacterium | reverse complement strand
TTTATGAGGAAATTCCGGGAATGACCCTGGAAGATATAAGTGAATTTAATCAACGTTTCATCCAGGGACAGCCAAAAACCTATGTTATCCTTGGCAATGAAAACATGTTAAATTTTGAAGAGGTTGAAAAACATTTCGGACCGGTAATTAAACTGGACCGTGACGAGTTGTTTGTTTTTTAAAAGCAATCCATTTTTTAAAAGCAAAAGCCACTGCCGGTAAAAGGGAGTGGCTTTTGCTTTAAGTCATTCATTAAAGAAATTTTATCCTGTTTTAAAATCCAATTTCGGGTTTTTGTACATTCGTAAGTTGCATTTAACTGGTAAAATTGGTTTAAAGGATGATGAAGCCCCAATCCAACAAGAAGCAAAAAGCCTGGCAGAAAAAAGTTTACCAGGTCATTTTCGAATCGGACACCTTCTACGGTAAGCTGTTTGACGAGATTTTGCTTGCAATGATACTGCTGAGTATTGCGGTAGTCATGCTGGAAAGCATGTCGGAGGTAAGGGCCAGGTACGGCCCTGCATTAAACGATGCCGAACTATTTTTCACCCTTGCCTTTTCTGTGGAATATTTTTTGCGCATTCTCAGTGCTCCCCAACCCAAAAAATATATTTTCAGTTTTCTGGGGGTAGTTGACTTTTTGGCCATCATCCCTACCTATATTGCTTTTGCCGTTCCCGAAGCCCAACCCCTGATCGTGATCCGGGGCATCAGGCTGTTAAGAATTTACCGTATCCTGAAGCTTTACCGCTTTGTAAGAGCAGGAAACCTTTTGCTGTTGTCCCTGCGCAACAGCCTGCGCAAAATCCTGATCTTTATGATGTTTATCCTGATCCTGGTGATCATGCTGGGAAGCATTATGTACGTGGTGGAAGATGCCAAAAACGGTTTTTACAGCATTCCCCTGAGCATTTACTGGGCCGTGATAACACTGACTACGGTGGGATACGGAGACATCGTACCGGTGACAGACCTGGGAAAGTTTATTGCTACCTTCATCATGCTGCTTGGTTACAGCATCATTGCCATTCCCACGGGGATTGTTTCGGTAGAGATTTCCCGCACCTGGAGCGACAAGGCCGAAAAGGGGAAAGTGTGCCAGTATTGTGATGAACCAAACCATTCGCCGGAAGCCAATTTCTGCAGGATTTGCGGTTCCAGGATTGAATAACCAAAGTATCTTCCAAATTGAAGGGCTTTCCGTTAAAGCAAATTTTGATAACCCGTAATTTTGCAACCTCAAAATTTGGTTTTCCCGCAAAAAAAATTCTGAAACGTACTGTAACCCCGGTTTTAGATTATTCAGATAATGCGTTAATCGCAGAATTGCAGCGAACTATAAAACAAATAATCAATTTCGTTCCTTCCGGCAAATGTTAAACTTTTCAAAGAATTAAAAGATCATGCGTTGGTTTTTAGGCCTTTCCATAAGGATTTGATATATTTATGCTTTTGAAAACCAGAAAAAATAAATTTTTCCGGGAATATTTTATCCCGGTTCAAAAAAGGATTACCAACAGTTTATGGAAAAAAATATTGAAAACCTGCTTACCCTTTTTAGTGAAAGTTTATCAGGTGCCGGCCTTGTTCCCTCAACAAGAAAAGAAGTTTCAGAAGCTTCCATCAATGCATTGGTAAGGAGAATAATCGCTGAAATTGAAAGGAAAAAATCTACTGCCATTGCCGGCTGGCATGACAAACCCTGCCGGAAGCCTGTTTGCAGCTATCTGCCAGTCATATTGGAAAACCTGACCGAACCGAAGCAATTTCCCCGAATGTTGATAGAAATGCAAGACCAGCTGGAATGGAAATACGGATACCCGGAGCATACACTTCCCGGCGAGCTTTCCGAAAATTACGCATATACCGAAATCCTGGGGCCTGAAGGCCTGGTGCATTCAAAAGAGGTTATTGCCGGGGTTATACTGCTGGGTCCCCATTGCGATTATCCGGCTCATAAACACAACAATATTGAAGAGATTTACCTGGCAATTCATGGAAAGGTCTATATCAACCAGGAATCCCTGCCTGCGGGTTATTTGAAATTCATTGATCAATTTGGGGTTCATGAATTAAAGACTTCCGGGGAGCCGGCATTGATTTTGTTTGCCTGGCATGGAGAAGAAGAGGTGATCAGGAATAAGGACCAACATTTCCGTTTTGTTTAATGAACTTCATCCCGGATTTTGAAAAAAGAAAAACATGAAACATCCATAATTAACTTTAAACTCACACCAGGATGATTATTGAAGCTTGAAGGAAGAAGATGGAGGGTAGAGGATAGAAAATAGTGGGTAAAAAAAAAGAAAATCCACCATCCACCTTATGCTTTCTATCCTCTACCCTCCTTTCGGAACCCGGAATGCGTTTGCAAAGCACCTATAATCAACTGGTTGTAAAGTAATATACAGATGAAACCAAAAGAGTTGATTGAAAAATGGGTAGATGTTTTTAACCAGGCCGATGCGGATGGCCTGGCCGCTTTTTATGCTGAAAATGCAGTGAATCATCAAATCCCCAATGAACCGGTAACAGGAAAGGAAGCCATCCGGGAGATGTTCCGCAAAGAATTTTCGCAGACAAAAATGACCTGCATTGTGGAAAACATTTTCGAAGACGGCCACTGGGCCATTCTGGAGTGGATCGACCCGATAGGATTAAGGGGATGCGGATTTTTCCAGGTGATCAACGGGAAAATTGAACACCAGCGCGGATATTGGGATAAACTTTCATTTCTGCAGGCGCACAATTTATCTGTACCTGGGAAATAGAAAAGTTTTGATTATAAGAAGAAAAGGCCTCCCATAATCCAATTCATAATCTGGATATTTGGAGAAGGTTTATTTAAAACAAATAACAAAGGCTAACATATCTTTTAAAACTCTTCGAGTTTAATTGGTTTTGTCTTGTATTGGCTTTCAAAAAACAAAAAACCACCTATCTTTATATCAAAACTCAATGCTTTTGCTCCTGAAAAGCATCATTTGCCCCATTGAAACAAACGCCCATGAAAATAATTTCTCACAAGCTGGAAAAAGAACACGCCGCATTTATTGAAACCAAAAAAACCAGCGGAAATTTCAAAGCAGGCCGGCCCGACATCCTGGTGATCCATTACACCGGCAGCGGCAACCTGGAGTCGGCCGTCAGTACCTTTCTGGATCCTTCAGTGAGTGCCTCTGCCCATGTGCTGGTGGATAAAAACGGCCAATTGACCCAAATGGTCCCATTTAATAAAGTTGCCTGGCATGCCGGTCGCAGCACCCACCTTGATAGAACCGGCCTGAACCGCTATTCCATTGGCATTGAAGTGGTCAACGCCGGGCGGCTCACTCCTGCCGGAAAAAGTTTTGTTTCCTGGTTTGGGCGAAAATACCCGGAAGAAGAGGCCATTCAGGCCACCCATCGCAATGAAAGCGAGGCAGGCTGGTGGGAGCAGTTTACCGAGGCACAGATAGATTCTGTTTTTCGCTTATGCAAAGTTCTGATTGCGACCTATCCCATCAAATACATTGTAGGTCATGAAGAAATCTCTCCGGGACGTAAGATTGATCCCGGACCTGCATTCCCCCTGGACAAGCTCAGGGAAAAACTGCTTTCCGGAAGCCGCAAGGACGACACCCCCGCGGAAGAAAAAACCCCGGAAAAAGGGGTGGTAAATGCCACTGCCCTGAACATACGTTCGGGCCCCTCAGCCCAGCGTGAAACCGTTGCTCCTGCATTAACCCGCAACACCCCATTAAAGATACTCGGCAAGGAAAACGGCTGGTACCGGGTGGAAACCAAAATTACCGGATGGGTTGCCGCCAGGTTTGTGAAACCTGAGAATTAAGAACTTTTCTTTGGAACCGTTTTTGTTGTTCTGCATTAAAAATATAACCAGATAAGTTTCTGTTAATTATTTATAAAAGCCCTCAGGGTTAGGGATAAAAATCTTTATTTATTATGGTATTTTTGTTTCCTTTGAAAAGGATAATAGCAACCCAATGATATTTTACCGACTGATAAGACCACTCCCCTTGCTGGTATTGCTTTTTATGACTTTGGCTCCCACCGATGGTTTATATGGCCAACGGCTGAGTGGTCGTGTAATCAACCAGAAAGACTCTACCGCCATTTCCAATGCGCATGTAATAAACCTCTCGCAGGGAAGGGGCGCCACAACCCAGCAGGAAGGTACCTTTACCATCAGCATCATGAAAGGCGACACGGTTTTTTTCCAGGCACTCGGTTTCCATAACGATACCCTGGAAATTACCGAAGAGTTATACCGTATGACCGACCGGGTATTGATCAAAATGACCCCAAAAGCTTACGAACTTACCGGAGTGGAAGTGTTTCCCTACGCAACCTTTTCGGAGTTCAAACATGCCTTTATCCACTTTAAAGACACCGTGCCCACCTACCTGGATGATTTTGAGCTGCCCGATATAGGATTTCTTTTCCCAAGAAACCGGGGGGCAGGAATAACCATTGACGGGCCCATCACCATGTTGTATGAACAATTTAGCCGCAGCGGAAGAGAAAGACGGGAGTACCGCCGGATAATGGAGGAGGAAAGGAAATTTGCCCTGGTTAATGAAAGGGTAAATTATAACGTGGTAAGAGGCCTTACCGACCTGGAGGATGAACAGGAAATCGACAGGTTCCTGAATTATTGCAACCTGAGTTTCGACTTTATTACCGATTCCAAAGAATACCAGGTTTACCAGGCCATCGTATCCTGCTACAGAAGATACCGGGTCATAAGACCTTAAGCGTTCCGGGTTAAGATATCCTTCCAAAAGCTAAAACCTTTGCCTTTGCCTTGTTCCAAGCAAAAAAATCCTTAATTTTATTCTTTATTGAAAAACAAGCGGAGATAAATATGGGTGAACATTACAGTTTTTTCAGAAAAGGACAATATGAGCTACACATTGCAGGATCAGTAAGGAAAAAATACGAGACCGATGACCTGCTTTTCTCCATTCGGGGCAACCTGGTTTTTGTGGATTTCAATGCGGTAAGAAAGCTGGCACACCAGCTCAACCGGCATAGAACCCCAAAAAATCATATTTATCCGGGAGAACTCAATGCTGCCGGACTTTTGGATGAGATCTTCCATTTTTTATTGCGCCGGTATGAAGAGGAAGTTGACCCGGAGGTCTTTGAAAAAGCCGCCGGATGGATGCTTGAGCGCCTGGGAAGAAAAGAGCTTCAGGACCTCATGCTGGACTTTACCGAAAAATTCCCACCCCAGGCTGTTCACCAGGGTAAAATGTCGGCTGCCGATTACCTGGCAGGACATACCGATGGGCGCCCCAACATCCTCATCGCCATGGAGGAGGCCTTGATGCTTTATCTGAACAATTTCAATCCCGCCAATAAAAAATTAAAAGAGCTTTTTGACCTGAACTACCTAAAAAACACCCGGATATTTGAAAAATACATCCGGGAACTGGACGACTTTTTTAAGGAACAACCCTTTTTTGGGCCCGACAACCAGGATGTGTTCACCTTCCTGAAAGCCCCTATAATGGACTCGCCCGACGACCTGAATGCCCAGCTGGATTTTATTCAAAAAAAATGGGGAAAGGTTATTTCCGAAAAATTCATACTGCGCATCCTCCGGGGTAAGGATCTGATGAAAGAAGATGTCAGACTTGGCGAACCGGGGGGAGGCCCCCCACCCACCCGTGCACCGCGCTATAAAGGAACAATGGAAGGGGAAGGGTTGCTTTTGGGAAAATCGGGATTTGACTATATTAAGGATTCCGCCAGGGATTATGAGGAACATGAACAATTCACCCCCGATACCCACTGGATGCCCAATGTGGTAATGCTTGCAAAAAACGCCTATGT
>SKVW01000112.1 GCA_007129255.1 Bacteroidales bacterium | reverse complement strand
TGGTTATTACGGGCAAGCCATCGGAAAAGAAAGTGTATTCCTGTTCTCTCTGGGTCACCACAATATTCCCGTAAGGGGTGTTTTGATAATGCAACACCTCCTGGTTTTTCCACTGTCGTTCTACTGAGAACCGGTGAATTCGGTCGGCTCCCGGGCCCGTCAGCAAAAACAGGGTTAGGGGCACCAACAGCCAAACAAAAATGCCGGCAGCTTTGGTTTGCCATGAAGCGGAAAAAATGCCGGGGGATAAAATCAGCAGGCCACAGATGAGCAGGTTTGCCAGGGCAACCACCAGGGCGGTTTGCACCGAATGCAACCAGGGGATAAAAAGATAAGTGAGGATCAGTCCACCGGCAATGGTGCCAAAGGTTTCCAATATATACACCCTGGCAATACTGGAAGCCCCTTCATTGTTATTTTCGGGGTGGGGGGCCTGACCGGCCCCGGTAAAAATTGCATAAAGGTTGCAGGATGAGGTAAACAAGGCCCCATGCAGGAGGCTTACGGGCAACAACAGTACAAAAGAGATGGCAAACATGGATACAATGCCCAGTCCTTCCCCGGGCAGGGCGCCGGTGAATTCCCTGAAGGTCCGGACCCCGTAAATGGAAGCCAGGAAAAATACCGAAAAAAGAACAGTCACCAGTATGAACCACCCGAGCTTGTTTTTGGCTTCCGATATTTTTTTCCCTAATAGATAGGCCCCGGCGGATTCCAGAATGAGCCAGTTGGCCAGGACAACCCCAATGGAGAGTTCATTGCCATGGAATGCCACCATCAGTTCGCGCAAAAGCACGATTTCTGCAATGATTCCGCTAAAACCCATCAATACGACCGCAACCACCAGTTTTTTTTGCATGGGTTCAGGGTTTAGTTCCAGATGCCGGGTATGGGGTGATTACATTCTGCACAACTTCCGTTGCGAATATTGTTTTCTGTAACCGTGAAATGAACTCGCCGGATAAGCACTTTATCGCATTCAGGGCAGAAGGTGGAGTTGAGGCGGTGGCCCGGAACGTTGCCCAGGGTTACGTAATGCAGTCCGGCTTTCCTTGCAATGTCATGTGCTTTTTCAAGGGTTTCCAAAGGAGTGGGGGAGATTTGGGTGAGTTTATAGCTGGGAAAAAACCTGGAAAAATGCAGGGGTACTTCCGGAGATAATTCCTGCTTCACCCATTGGCACATGGCCTTTATCTCCTCTACAGAATCGTTAATGGTTGGGATGATAAGGTTTACCACTTCCAGCCAAACCCCGCTTTTGTGGATGGTTTTAAGATTGTTGAGCACGGGTTCAAGCTTTCCTGCAGAGTTTTCGTAAGCTTGCTGAGAAAAACCTTTCAGGTCGATGGTTACCGAATCGGTATATTTCAGGAGTTCTTTCAAAGGTTCGGTATGCATATAGGCATTGGAGTGCCAGAGGATGCGAATCCCTTCTTTCTGTGCGAGTTTGGCAATGTCCAGCACATATTCATAAAAAATGGTGGGCTCATTGTAGGTGGCAGAAATGGCCGGCAGCCCGTTTTCTTTTGCGGCCTGAACGATATCTGCCGGGGTGTAGTGAAAATGGGTACCGATTTCTTCAATGGATCGCTGGGAGAGGTGCCAGTTGTGGCAGTGCCGGCAGCGAAAGTTGCATCCGGCCGTGCCCACACAGATCATTTGCTGGCCCGGCAGCATGTGGTGCTGGGGTTCTTTTTCGATAGGGTCGATATTGATGGCAGACGGGCGGGAATATACCAGGGAATAAAGTTTTCCCTGCCGGTTTTCCCGGTTTTTACAGTTGCCTCTGCGGCGGTTGCTGATGGTGCAATTCTGATGACAAAGCTCGCACCTTACCCGGTTTCCTGCCAGCTGACGGTAATACATTGCTTCCATATCGGGCAAGTTTATTTTGTTAAAAGAGCTCCCCGGGGCTTTTCCTGAAGCTCCGGGTGAAAACATGGAGAGTCCCTGCTGACAAAGAAAAGGAGGGCAGCCGACCGAAGCGATGGCCGCTCCTCCGCTCAGTAATTTTTTCAGGAATTCCCTTCTATTGGTGTGGTGCATAATTAAATGGTTTTTCAGGTTTCCCAAATCCCGGGTATTGCAAGCCCGCATGCAGCACAATTCCCGTTTTTTATTTTTTGTTCCAACACCGAAAAATGCATACGGTGCACCAGGCGTTGCTTACATCCCGGGCAAAAGGTGGAGTTGTTTCTATGGCCGGGCACATTGCCAATATAAACGTATTTTAATCCGGCATCTTTTGCAATCTCTATGGCTTTATCCAGGGTGCTGACCGGGGTTGGCGACAAATTGGTCAGTTTGTAAGTAGGAGAGAACCTGCTGAAATGGATGGGAGTTTCTGCTCCCAGGTTTTCCCTGATCCAGACACACATTTTTTTTATTTCCCCAGGGTCGTCATTGAGCCCGGGTACCACCAGGTTCACGATTTCAAAAAAAGCTCCTTCATCCCTGAGCACCTCCAGGGTTTGTTTTACGGGGTTCAGCCTGGCAGAGGCAATTTCCCGGTAAAAGTCGTCATTGAATGCCTTTAGGTCAATCTTTACCGCATCCAGATGTTTTAAGAGTTTTCGCAACGGCTGTGGATTTATATACCCATTGGACACAATGCTGGTTTTTAAGCCCTGTTCACGGGCCATTTTGCTGATGTCGTATATGTACTCGTAAAAAACCGTGGGTTCTGTATAGGTGAAAGAAATGGATTTCAGGTTTTGCCGCAAGGCTTCTCCAACAATTTGTTCGGGAGGCATATCGTATTCCCTGACCTGCCCCGGACGGCTCTGGGATATTTGCCAGTTGTGGCAGTATTTGCAACGCAGGTTGCAGCCAACCGTTGCTACACACAGGCGTTCATGTCCGGGATAAAAATGGTAAATCGGGGCTTTTTCAATGGGGCCGACATTTACAGAGCAAGGTTTGCCATAAACCATACTAAAAAGGGTACCGTTACGATTGGTTCGAACCCTGCAAATCCCGGTTTGTCCCTCATTCAGCCGGCATGCATGGGGGCAAAGCAGGCAGTTGACGCTACGGTTGGCATTTTTATGAAAAAACATGGCTTCCTTGCCCCGGCTGGCATGGGCATAACCAGAATACCCCAATGCTTTGGAAGCGGGGATAAAAAACCCATTCCAAAGAAGCTGTCCGTTAAACCACAGCCATCCTGCTGAAACTGCTGCTGCGCTTCCCAAAGCGGCTTTTTTCAAAAATTCCCTGCGATTGGTGGCTTTCATGGGTAAATTGAATTTTTCATGGCAAACCGGGTTGGGCCGGAAAACAATAAGCAGTTGCAAGTATTATGCCGATTGGTCAGCCGGGTTTTTATTCCCGATCAACTTATATACCTTGATAAACTGCTTATTAGCCCTGCTCTTTCAAAACAAAAATAAAAAAAACACAGGATTTTTTTTATCCGGGAAGCTGCTTAACCTGCATGGCAGAATAAAAACACCCAAGGCAGGTTGTCCGAAGAAATTCCTGAAGCAATAGGCAATGGATGTAAAAAAAGGCCGGGAGGTCCCCGGCCTTTTTGCAAATAGTTAAATGCTGTATATCAGGGCTTATTAACCCGGCCCATAAACAGAATGCTGTCGTAGAAATTGTCTTTGACCATAAAAAGGAAAGGACGGTCGGCCCGGAAGATGATCTTTTCTTCTTCGGGATCAATGGCTGTTTTACGGATGATCACCACGGCGGTTGCAGCGGCGGCTTCGGTGCCTTCCTCGGCCACTTCGATCATGGCCTGATGGATCACCTTGTCAATTTTCAGGTCTTTTTCGCCCGTCATCCGTGAAAAGTCTGCCCGGTCGGAAAATGCGATAGGCATACCCATTTCGGCCAGCACGTCTTCAAGGTCGGTTTTGGTTTCTGCTTCAAAACGCGGCAGCATAACATCAACCTCCACTTTGGACATGCCGTTAATTACTTCCAGGAGCTTCAAAGCACCAAGTTGCTGTTCAATATCTTTTAGTGTTTTGCCTTCGGCAGGCAGCATCAGCATCATGGAAAAATTTCCCCCGGCATAGGGGATTTCCAGGGCCTGCATGTTATCATCCTGGAAATAATTTAGTTCCTCTGTGCGGAACATAAAATCGGTCATTACCCTATCCCCTTCGTGAGTATGGAAGGGCATTTCACGGGTAAGTTCCTTGTCAAACTCCACCATCCAGGGGCCGAAGAAGTGAACGGCATTGACCAGCACCAGGCGGGTATCATCGGTAAAAACCCCGGGCGCGATCAGGTCGCGGATCTTTTCACGGGTTTCTTCAAACACCCAGTCGTTGATGTCTTCTCTGACCTGTTCCCGGTTATGGACAAAGTCCACTTTGTAAAGCAGGGAACCGTAATGTTCTTCTATGCGGTTAAAAAAAGCATCCCGGAAGGGGTAATCTTCCTGTGCCCACAAGCTGTTGGCAATGTTCAATTCCAGGCCTTCCCCGGTGAGTTCACCCAGTTTATCCAGGTATCCGCCAAAACCTGAGTGAAAGCGGCCCTGTGCCGGGTCAAAGTAAAGGGTGGTGGCCATTTGTTTTTCCGTTTCTCCTCTTGCACCGGCATAGGTCATGGCCAATGCCGAAGAGATGCTGAAAGGAGCAATGACAAAATTTTCTTCATATTCGGGCAGGTGGCGCATCAGGTCAAATGCAAACTGATTGTTGCGCTGTGGTAAGGGTCGCTGTATCATTTTCAGGGTTTCTTCATCCATTTTTTCTTCCATTTTAACTTGTTCCTGGGTGCTGCAACTTCCCAATAAGAGAAGCCCTGCCAGTGCCGGTGTCCATAATCTCAATCGTTTCATCCTTTTGAAAATTTTTGTATAATGAATGTCAATTTTTTTATGCTGATGTAAGGCCTGTATTATAAATGTGCTTTTACAAATTTAACACATGTTACCACAAATGTTAAGTTTATTCTTCTAAAACTTTGCCAAAAACCAGGATTTTTTCAAAAATGTGAAATATATTTTGGAAAATTTCTTTTCCATTGAGGAATGTTTTTTTCAGGCAAGGTTTTTCTCTTTGGTTTTTTGCCTGTAAAAAAAGGGGTGAAAACCACTAGGTATATAAACGATGCCTATTTTTTGCTTTTTTGTAATTTGCAGTCGGATTTAAGCCGTAAAAAATTCCTGGTAATTCTGTTAGCAAGAGATTGCCGGTAAATTAAAAAACAAGAAATTTATAAACCTCCGTTGCTATGAAAAAATTATTGATACTCAGTTTGCTTGTTGCGTTTTTTGCATTGCCTGACACTATTAGTCAGCCGCGTTATTCCGATCCTCCGACCAATGGTATCCGACAGGGGTTTCCCAGTTTGCGCGATCAGTTAATGTACCGCCACATCGGCTGGGATGTTGGTTTTGCCCTGGGAACTTCCCATGCGTTAACCGATATAGGGGGCACAAGGGATCACTCCCGAATATCGCTATTGGACACCCAGCTGGATGCCTCAGGATTGAATTTTGGGGCTTTTGGCCGGTATCGTTTTTCAGAAATGTATGCCTTTAAAGCAGAGTTCAATTATGGCGAATTAAGCGGAGCCGATACTTTATCTCCCGAGACCTCTGGCCGCTATGGAAGAGGGTATTGCTTTGACAACCAAATTTATGAGTTGGCCTTCAAAGGAGAGGTTTACCTTCCCAAATACCTGCTCAATGTACCCTTTGATATTTACGGATATGCGGGGCTTGCACTGTTTTACCACGATCCTGACTTGCGGGTTCCAGATCCCGACAGCTATGACGAACCCTCATTCAGTCATTTCCAGCCATCAATCCCAATGGGTTTTGGCGTTCACTATACTTTTGAGAATGATTTCAGGATAGGATACAATATCGGTTGGCGTAAAACCTTTACCGA
>SKVW01000234.1 GCA_007129255.1 Bacteroidales bacterium | reverse complement strand
AGTATCTGGTTGTCAAATAAAAAGTCGTCGGAGTTTTCCCGGTAGTTGATGGATAAAAGCACCTCTTTGGAAAATGCCCGGTAGCCTGAGTGGTATTCGGAAAGCTTCTGTCCGATAACCAGGTTTTGGAAGAAAGTCAGGATGCGGTTGGCAACATATTTATACCCCGGCATACCGCCTTTTATGGCACCATTCCCAAGGATACGCGATCCCATTACCACCGGGTAAATTCCTTCCGAAATAACGTGTACCATGGCGGGGATCAGTCTAGGGTTGTATTGATAATCGGGATGGAGCATTACCACAATGTCTGCACCCATTTTCAGGGCATGGTCGTAGCAGGTTTTCTGGTTGGCCCCGTATCCTTTGTTGCTGGGATGGCGGATAATGTTTTTTATTCCCAGGTCCCGGGCCACTTCCAGGGTGTGGTCACTGCTGAAATCATCCACCACCAATACCTCATCCACCAGGGGGAATGGAATTTCACCAAAGGTGTTTTTCAAAGTTTTGGCCGCATTATAGGCCGGCATTACCACCACTATTTTTTTGCCGTTGACCATGGACGATAAAAGAAAAGATCAAAGTATGCAGATTTTCAGGCAATAATACAATAAAATTTTAAAATTGGCATTGTCCCTTGAAGATCAACCGGACATGTTTTGCTTTCCTGAAGCAGACAAGCAAAAACATTTTTCTGATAGTCTATCTTTATATGATATATAACAATTGTTTATTTTGTTATATTTACCCTGTTTTTTCAGGAAACAGGAATAACAGGAACCTATCTTTTTAAAATCAAACCTTTTGCGAATAGCATGAGCCGATCCATTATTTTTTCCGTGATTTTTTTTCTGGGTTTTTCAGGATGGTTACCGCTTTATTCGGGTGCGTCCGAAACCCGGCACCTTGACCTTGATCAGGTAATTGCCCTTGCCCGGGAGCAATCGCCGGATGCCCTGGTGGCCCGCCACCGTTATCGGGGGAGCTACTGGCAGCATCGGAGTTTCCGGGCAGGTTACCTCCCTCATATGAGGCTTGATGCCACCATTCCTAGCCTTAACCGGACTATTTCTCCGGTGACCCAGCCCGATGGAAGCGATGTTTTTGTCAGGAGAAGCCTGGCCACTTCTTCCGGGAACCTTTCCCTTAGCCAAACGGTGGGGCCCACCGGCGGGCAGCTTTTTGTCACTTCCGGCTTGCAGCGCATCGACCTTATCAGGGATGACGAAACCTTGGTCTCCTACCTGGCTACACCGGTAAACATTGGCTTTAGCCAACCCATTTTTGCGTTTAACCCCTACCGGTGGGAAAGGAAAGTGGAGCCGCTTCGTTACCAGGAAGCCCGCCGAAGGTATGTGGGAGAAATGGAAACCCTATCCATCAGGGCCACCAACCTGTTTTTTGACCTGCTGCTTGCACAGATCAACATTGAAATCAACCAGATAAACCTGGAAAGCAATGATACCCTTTACCAGATTGCAAAGGGCCGGCACTCCCTGGGGCGCATCGCCGAAAATGAACTTTTGCAAATGGAATTGAATGTGCTGAACTCCGAAGCCCTGCTGGAACAATCCCGCATTGATTACGAGGCAGCCCTGTTTCGCTTCCGTTCTTTTTTAGGCTTTGATGACGCCACCCCCCTGGAGCTGATACCTCCTGAAGAGGTTTATGATCTAAGGGTAGATGTAAGTGCAGCTCTTGCCGAAGCCAGGCGTAACCGGCCCGATATGCTTTCCCGTGAACGCGAGTTGATCGAAGCCGAAAGGGAAGTAAACCGCGCCAGATCCGAAAGCAGATTCAATGCCAGCCTTTATGCCGTTTATGGGCTTACGCAAAGTGCCGATGAATTCGTGGATGCCTATCGCAATCCCCTGGATCAGCAGCAACTTACCATAGGGGTGCAGATCCCTATTCTTGACTGGGGGGTTTCCAGGGGAAAAGTTAAAATGGCCGAATCCAACCGTGAGTTGGTGGAAACTAACGTAAACCAAGCCAAAGTCGACTTTGAACAGGAAGTTTTTTTAAAGGTGATGGAATTCAACATGCTGGAAGACCAGCTCGAAATTGCCAGAAAAGCTGATGATATCGCTGAGAGACGATATGATGTTACCAGGCAGCGATTTATGATTGGCAGGATTGACATTATTGAACTTAACCTGGCCCTGGAAGAAAAAGACCGCTCAAAACAGCGATACCTTAGCGCATTGAGGAATTACTGGAGAGGATTTTACGAAATAAGACGTCTGACCCATTACGACTTTTTAAATAACCGGCCTATTGAGGCCGATTTCGATAGTTTGTAGGTTTTTCGGACAGGCTGGTTTTTTTATGATGAAAGGAAATTTTTAAGGAGCTTTTAATTTTATTTTATAGTCCTTACTTTTGCCTTTTACTTTTCCGTGCAATGGCTTCTAAGAAAAAAGTCCTGATTATACGTTTCAGCTCCATTGGGGATATTGTGCTTACCACCCCGGTGGTAAGATGCCTTGGCAAGGTACCGGGAAAAGATATTGAGGTGCATTATGTCACAAAAAAAGATTTTTTGGGTGTATTGAACAGCAACCCTTACATCCACAAAGTGTATGTGCTGGATGGTAGCTTGTTTTGCCTGATCAGGCTTTTGAGAAAAGAGCAATTCGATTACATCATTGATTTGCATCATAACATTCGTTCGGCGATCATTAAGCTTTCTTTAGGCAGGCCTTCATCGGCTTTCAGGAAACTTAATCCCGAAAAGTGGTTTCTGACGCGCCTTAAGATCAACCGCCTGCCAGATGTGCATATTGTTGACCGCTACCTGGAAGCTGCCAAATCCCTCGACGTAAAAAACGATGGGGAAGGCCTTGATTATTTTCTTCCGGAGGATGCCCGTGTGGCCCCGGAAGCCCTGCCTTCGGCTTTTGGAAACGGATTCATGACTTTTGTAATTGGCGGTAAGCATGCCACCAAACGTCTGCCCAATGAAAAAATCATTTCCATTTGTCGCAAACTGAATGTTCCTGTGATTTTGCTCGGCGGAAAGGATGATGCGCCAAATGGTGCAGCCATTGCCTCGGCGTGTACACCGCTGGTTTTTAACGCCTGCGGCATGTTTCCCCTTAACCAGTCGGCCTACCTGGTAAAAAAATCCAGGGTAGTGATCACCCATGATACCGGATTGATGCACGTGGCGGCTGCCTTCAACAAACCGGTTATTTCCATCTGGGGAAATACCATCCCTGAGTTTGGCATGTATCCCTATATGCCTCAAAATCAGGACAACTCCCACATCGTACAGGTAAAGGGCCTCTCCTGCCGCCCCTGCAGCAAAATAGGATACAACAGATGCCCCCAAAAGCATTTTGACTGCATGATGAAAATAGATGAGGACCGGATCGTGAACACCGCCTTGCAGATCATGCAGCACACGTCTCTTGAGAAAGAAGTGTAAACGCTACCTGTTTTTTCTTGTGTACTCTCTGTCTATAAAAGCCGGAATGATCAATATACTCCTGTAAGGAAAGGGTTGGATTTTTTCTCGTAGCCAATGGAGGTGGAAGGACCATGGCCGGGATAAACGGTCACCTCTTCGGGCAGATCCATCAGTTTTTCAAAAATAGATTTGATCAGGGTGTCGTAATCTCCGGTGGGCAGGTCGGTGCGTCCGATCCCATTGTTGAAGAGCACATCCCCCACCACCACAAACCCGGCTTTCTCGTGGTAA
Organism: Bacteroidales bacterium; assembly: GCA_007129255.1. Taxonomy (GTDB): domain Bacteria; phylum Bacteroidota; class Bacteroidia; order Bacteroidales; family UBA7960; genus PUML01. The sequence goes on along the minus strand of SKVW01000234.1, from coordinate 15,326 downwards.
TAGCAAAGGCTGCCGTCAGCATGGCCAGGGGCATGCAATACCTTTAGCTCCTGGTTGCCGAATTTTACCGCGTCACCATCTTCCAGGAATTTTTCCGGCATGATGGGGCGGGAAACATCAAACCCAAAACTTTTTCCATATTCCTTGCTGTTTTCCAGAAACAACAGGCTGTCTTTATGGGTAAGGGGCTTTAGTTTGTATTTTTTGGAAACAAAGCGACTACCCAGTATATGATCGATATGGCAATGGGTAAACAGGATGCATTCGGGTTTTAACCCTGCTTCTTCAATAAAACCGGCCAGTTCCTTCTCCTCATGCTTTTCATAGCAGGAGGGATCAATGATGGCGCAGGCGCCGGTTTCGTCATACAACACGTAACAATTAACCTGGAATGGGTTAAAAACAAAAGTTTTTATCTGGATCATTTTTTCTTGATTTAAAATGCTCAATGATCTGGCAGGCAGCAACCGGGAAGACCATCCATGGCGTTGAATTGCGGCTTATAAAACTGCCATTTAGCCAAAGGTACAAAAGTTTTGGCTGGTTTTTCTTCACTTGTTATTAAAAATTAAAAGGAAACGTTTACCAAAAACCACTGTTGAAGGGTTTTTCAGCTGTTGATAAAATCTGTGAAATGATTTTTTTTAAAATCTTCGGTAGTCAGAAAAAACTGTAAATTAGCGATAGAAACCAATATTTTTCTTTTATGAGTTTGATGGATCAGATAAAAACTTTGTCAAAAGAATACTTTGATGAGGTGGTTTTTTTTCGCAGGCATTTTCATACGACCCCTGAATTGTCCATGCAGGAGCATAAAACAGCTGCCTATATTGCTTCCCGCCTGAAAGATATGGACATTGCCTTTGAAGAAGGGGTTGCCGAAACGGGGATTGTGGCAACAATAGAAGGGCAGGACCCTTCCTCTGCCGTGGTGGCCCTGAGGGCCGATATGGACGCCCTGCCCATTCAGGAAGAAAACCGGGTGGATTATCGTTCCGGAACTCCCGGGGTGATGCATGCCTGCGGACACGATGTGCACATGGCCAGCCTGCTGGGATCTGCAAAAATTTTGCAATCCCTGAAAAAGGAATGGAAAGGCACCGTAAAACTGATCTTTCAGCCTTCTGAAGAAAAATACCCCGGCGGCGCCAGCCTGATGATACAGGAAGGGGTGCTGGAAAACCCCAAACCCCAGTCGATTTTCGGCCAGCATGTTTTTCCCGGCCTTCCTGCAGGTAAGGTGGGCATTCGCAGTGGCCGGTACATGGCTTCTACGGATGAAGTGTTTATTACCGTTAAAGGGAAAGGCGGACATGCGGCAACCCCCCACCTGAATGTGGATCCCATAGTAATTGCTTCCCATGTGGTGCTTGCCCTGCAGCAGATAGTCAGCCGAAATGCAAAACCCTATATCCCTACGGTATTGTCCTTTGGCCGGATATGCGGAGAAGGGCAAACCAATGTGATCCCCGACGAAGTAAAGCTTGAAGGCACCCTGCGCACTTTCGATGAGGAGTGGCGTCAGAAAGCCCACCTGCGCATCAGGGAAACTGCCGTGTTTGTGGCCCAGGGGATGGGCGGCGACTGTGAAGTCTATATTGACAAAGGCTATCCCTTTCTGGTAAATGATGAGAGGCTGGCCGGCAGTTTCCGGGAATATGCTTCGGAATACCTGGGCAAAGAAAACGTGGAAGAACTGGATCTTTCCATGACGGCCGAAGATTTTGCCTATTATTCACAGCGCATCCCTGCCTGCTTTTATCGCCTGGGCATCCGAAACATTGAACTGGGAATAACCTCCAACCTTCACACTTCCACTTTTGATGTGGATGAAGCCGCCCTGGAAACCGGAATGGGCCTTATGGCATGGGTAGCATTGAAAGAAATGGAGAAAAAACTTAAATCGGAGTAATCATTAAATTCTTAATATTGCCTTAACCTTTGGATGAACATTTTGATGCATCTTTGAAATTAATTTTTCAAAAACAAAAAAAGATGATACGTCAAAAATCCAATGGTTTTATTGCCTTACCCGGCATTTTATTGCTGATTCTGCTTGTTATTAACGCATGCGAGGTTGTTACCAGGGAGAATCCCGGGAAAGCAGAAATTGAAAACGCTTACTTCCTGAACCATTTTTCCTATAGCGGGAAATTCCTGGATATTTCTGAAGAAAGCCTGAATGCCCGTGCTACTTCATGGAAACCTGACGGGTCAATGGTTTTTATTACCGGGCGTTATTCCGACAATGTGGCGGCTTACGAGGTGGCCACCCCCTGGGACCTTTCAACCGCCTCATTCAAACATGATGTAAAAGTTCCCGGTGAGTTTCAGCATGGTTTGTACCTGCGCCATGACGGCCTTAAGATGTGGGTTTTTGATCGCACCAGCATCTGGTCTTTTGACCTGGCATCTCCCTGGGACATCACCAGTATTTCAGAAGGAGAAAACACCGACCTGAGTGATTTTGTGGAGCGGGGCCATGATTTTGACTTTACCCCCGAAGGAGATACCCTGTTTATCGACGACCGGAACACCGGGGCGGTATTTGCCGTGGTTCTTGCCACTCCATGGGATGTTTCCAGCGGCAACCTGATTTATACTTTGGATATCAGCCATGAACAAAAAGAAGTCAGAGGCCTGGAAATGATCAGGGATGGAAGCATCATGCTGCTGATGGATACCGGAAGGAACGAAATTTTACAATACAACCTGCATACTCCCTATGATATCTCCACTGCTACCCTGGTCAATACTTTTGACGTGAGTGAACAAACCCTGCAGGGAAGGGGGCTTAGCCTCAATTCCGACTATTCAATCATTTATGTGACCGGCAGGGATGAGGAAAAGATCTTTCAATATGTTTTGATTACAGAATAAAAACTTCGGGTCCGTTTTCAAGACATAAAATTCTTTCAATTATTTTTCCCTGCCTTTGTAACCGGTAAATTCTTTTTAGCGATCGGTGTTTCTTTTATGCCATTCATTGGTTAATGCCTATCTTCTCCGATAATGATACAGGATTGGGTCTGCCTGGTGTTTATCGGTTTCCGTAGTGGTGAAATAGCCGGTACCATCGGCAGTCCAGCCTATTGCTTCGCCTTGCACTTCAGGGATATAGGCTACCATGGACGGGGTTTGCCAAAAAAGCGTACCCATGATATCATCGCTGACTTTCCAGTGATATATTCGGCCATAATCTTTTATCAGGATCTCTTTTCCGTCCGGGGAAATATCTCCCCCTACTATGGTGCGGAAAGGTAATTTGCCTTTAAAGAAAACCGGGGTATAATTATCCACAGCCTGTGGGTAAAGCAGCCTGTATACATGCACATTGACTTCCCTTTTGGTGATTATGATCAGGTCTTTGGTTGCCGGGTCGATCATCAAGGTTTCGGCATCCCTTGGTCCGTCCGGATACCGGTACTTAATGGTGCTGAATCCGGTAAGGATGATTTTAAAAGGCAAACTGTCGGGAACCAGGATTATATCCGGTTCAGGGAAACGATGGATCATTAGCTCCTCCCTTACACTTTTGTTGTCTCCTATATCGCCAACATAAATATAGCTGACATCTGTTTCGGGCCCAGGGCCAATGGCAATATCTTCCCAATCGCGGTTATTGACTCCTGCCAAAACAATTTCCCCCAAAAAGGTGCCCAGGGTGTCGTAAACAAAAACCACCGGCCGGTTTCCCGAATCCTCATGAATATATATTAAGCCGGGGTTTTTTCTTCCTGAAACCAGGCCGGAGGCTTCAGGTAAGGGATAAGTAAGCAGGTTTTTATTAAATAAATGAAAAGCATCGCTTTCCTCAGGGTCATGACGGGTATAGCCGGCAATGTATTCCTTGTTCTCGTATGTTTTTTCTATGGCGTCTTTCTTACATCCTGACAAAACCATTGCCAGTAGGGCTAATGCTGTGAGGTGCAGAGTGATTAAACTTTTCATTATGTGAATTTTTTTGGATTTTAAAACAAAGCAGGTTGGAAGTCCGTATGGTATCCAACCTGCTTTGCATTATTTCCCCTTAGTATTAGGAAATTATTCTGTTCCGTATGCACCAATAAATGCTGAAGGTCCGGGGATGCTGATGGATACTCCACCGGCACTCAGGCTTGAAATAACGGGCTCGAAATCTGTGGAACCTGCTGTAAGACCAGGAGAATCCTCAGTAAGGTGGAAGTTCCATGATTCGTCGGGAATGGCGGTCATCTTGTCGGTGTTTACGTCATAATTAACAAAAAGGGGATCCATCTGGATTATGTCACCAGGTTTTTCATAAGTAAGGGGGTTTCCATCATCGTCCACATCGGTAGTGGGCCAGAAGTTTTCCTGGTCAGTTTCGTCATATGCATAATAATGGGTATAGTCGTACTCAATATTATCCATGTCGGGAAGGCGGTCGCCCCTCATCCTGATACCAAAGCGACAATTTACGATAAGGTTGTTGAATATCTGGCCTTTTGCCCCCTGCTCATAATTGATAGATCCACCACGGCCGGATTGTGCCCTCCTGAAGCCATTGTTGATAAAAGTGTTGTTGTAAGTGTCAATATCGGTTTGGGGTACCCCGTCACCTTCACCGGCGGGCTTGCTTCCATTGGTTGCCATCGCATAAAAAAGGTTGTAAGCTACTACGCCTACAGAACCGTCCTTGATATTTATCCCTTCACCGCCTGTTTCGCCGATATTGTAAAAGATATTGTTTACAATGGCCATTTGACCACCACCCTGCGGGCGGATGCCGTCATCGGCAAGGTTACGCATGATGCTGTTTTTAAATACCAGTACCCCTTCAGGATTGGCAAAGTGAATGGTATACCGGGGGTCACCTGCGTCATAAGCTTCCGATTGCCTGGCCGGGCCGCCGGAATACTCTATAATGGTATGCTTTAAGATCAGGTGCTCACAGGAAGACATGGCCTGGATACCTCCCCAAAGACCTTCATAGGCATTGGAGGGGTCTCTTCTTTCTTCAACAACTGTAAACATAATTGGTTCTTCGGGGGTCCCAATTGCTACCAGATTTCCAAAAAGCTGGATTTCGGGGCTGGTTTCGGGGGAAAGCCCATCTCCATCGAAGGCAAGAATTACTCCGGGTTCAAGGATCAGCTCTTCTCCTTCAGGAATTAAAAGGTCACCGCTTATTATGTAAGTGCCTTTTTCAAGAGTGCCGGAAATCTCACCAGACAAAGTTTCTCCGTTGCCATTGTCTCCGTTATCGCCATTGTCAGGACCGTTATCATCATCTTTTTCGCAGGCCATAAAGGCAAGGGAAAAAATAATCGCCAAAGAAAATGTACCAATTGATTTCATCTTTTTTTCTAGTTTTCTCATTTTTAGTGTTTTTAGTTGGTTTTGATTAAAAGGATTATTAAAGGTTGTATTTGATTCCAAACAGAAATGTCCTTCCGTAAAATTCTTCCCTTACCAGGGTTTCTTCCCGGCTGTTGGGTTGCATGGCTTCAATTCTTGAGGAAGGGTAATGGGGTTTTTTAATAAACAACTTATAAGGGGTATTGATAATATTGTTGATTTTGGCAAAAACCACAAATTTTTCAAGGATTCGTTTTTCAGCCGAAAAGTCGAGCTGAATAAAACTTTTTTGCCACCAATCGGTTTCAAAACCCGTTGAGACCACAGCAATCCTTTCTCCGGTATAAACCGCTGAAAGCTGTGCATCAAATCCATTTCTCAGGTCTTTATACAAGAAAGATAAATTTCCAAGGTGGCGGGATTGTCCTTGTAAAGGACGCATCTGTGTTACATTTAAAAAAGTACTGTCTCCAATGCTAAGATTTTGCTGTTGCAGGGTTGTTAACTGATGGTAATTCTCCTGAGTGATCTCGGTCCAGGTGCGCTTGATGGACTCTATGTCGGACGAGGTAAAGGTGTAATTCCCCCTGATTCCAAAGCGGTTAAAGTATTTAATAACATCTGCTTCCAATCCCATATTTACTGCCATTTCAAAGTTAACAGGGGTGATCACTGTGGTATTGGAAGGGAAGTGGGGCTGAAAGTTGGGGTCGGTCTGCGTCATCACGGCCAACTCAATGGGGTCATAAATGTTTTTATAAAAAGCACCAAGTAAAATCTGGTCGGTAGTGTTTGGGAAAAGCTCATAGCGTAAGTCAAAGTTGTGTGCTACAACTGGCCTTAAAGTTGGATTTCCCCCGCTTACGTAAATATCTTCAGTTGAGGGCCGGGTGTAAGGTATGATTTCCAGAAATCCGGGACGGGAAACAGATTTAAAATAGGAAGTCCGCACATGGCTATTGGCTGTTAACTGGTATTTTAAATGCACACTGGGCAGGAAGCTCCAATAAGTCTGCGCTCCGTCTTCCACCAGGTTGTTGGCTGTGGAAAACCCCTGATCGGTATGTTCGGTCCTGATCCCCCCGAGAAAATTAAACCCTTGCCAGGGAAATTTAATTTCCAGGTATTGGGCAAAAATATTTTCATGAGATTGGTAATTCAAGGCATGGGTTGGAGTTCCTGCCCCACCGGTTATCCTCCAGTTCAGGTTTGCATAATTGGTTTCATAAGGAACATATTCCTGGATGCCCGGCTGAGGCTTAAAGGTGTAAAGGTCAAAGTGGTTTTCCCGGCTTTTTGTACGGTACAACCCACCGGTTTTTACCTGGAAGGCTTCGTTGTTTGCGAACGGATGGTAAGTCAGGTTGTAATAAACGGCATAATCCCTGTCTGCATTCTCTTCCCAAATCCGGATCTGGTTTTCATGAATCAGCCATCTTAGCTCCCTTCCCGGGGTTTCGTAATTGGATACGGTGATCAGTTGCGAATTATCCGGTACATTTTGATTGGCCAGGGAATAAACCAGCGACCAGTCAGCTTCAAGGTTTGGCAGTAAACGGTGTTTTCCCTGCAAGGTAGAGTTGAAGATTCTTTGAATATTTATCTGGGAGCGAAAATTGTTTTCCAGTGTAGGTTCATTTATTCCTCTCAGGCCGTCTTCCCATACCACCCTTGTCTGGTTTCTTTGCAGGTTCAACCAAACATTATATAAACTGATGGTATGGCCGGGATTGATTACATAATCTATTTTGTTGTGAATGCCAATCCTGTTTTGGGCAGTGGAATACCTTCTTTCTTGGTAACTTGAGATGTAGGGCAGGTTTTCCGGGCCCCTGTTTTCCGATATCCTAAACTGAGTGCGATCCGTTCCCCTGGATGAACGTTGATAGGTTGCAGCCAGGATAACTCCGAGGCGTTCGTTAAAATAACGGTCTCCCAAAGCCAGGGAGGCATTGTGGTCAGGGGTGGGGGTTTCTTTGGTGTAATTGAAATTTCCTGAACTGTAGTAATCCATGGAACCTGCAACAGGGTCGCCATTTTCCAGGCGTTGCATAGGGGGCGTTTTGTTAACCGCACCATAGTCAAAAGAATCAAAATCGCGGTTAAAAAATAGTTCACCATAACCCGCAGAAAAATTGGCGGAGACAATCTTCCTTGAATGGGCACTTCGCATTTCCATGTCTACAACCCCGCCAATTGCATCCCCTTCCATGGAAGGAGTCAGGGATTTGGATACAACCAAACGGTCCAGCAGTTCTGCCGGAAAAATATCCAGGGGAACAAACCGGTTTTCATTGTCGGGTGAAGGAATTTTTATCCCATTTACCAGGGTATAATTGTATCTTTTGTCCATGCCCCTTACAATGGCATATTGGGCATCTCCGCTGCTTCCCCTTTCGGTGGTAAGGCCGGAAACACGCTGGACAACATTGGCAACAGTAAGGTCGGGAGAAAGCTCAATGGCCGAAGCAGAAATCGCATTGACCGTGTTTAAGGCATTTCTTTCTTTTGCCCGGGCACTGGCCTCGGTATTTCTTAACCTGGTAGTACTTACCACAACCGCCCCAAGGTTCATTGCTTCAGGTTTTAAACCAAAAGAGAGTTCTTTGCTTTCAGAAAGGCTAACTTCTTCTTTGCGGTTTTTATAAGAAATGAAAGAGATTTCTACCCGGTACTCCCCTTGCGGGATTCCCCTGATGGTGAAACTACCGTCTAGCCCAGCTATTGCATAATGGCTGGTTCCCTCCAGAACTATTGTAGCACCTGTTAAAGGCTCCCTGGTGGATTCATCATATATTTTTCCATTAATGTTAACCAGTTTAAGGGACTCACCCGCGGTTGCTTCAGATATTAAAAAGAAAACAAAAACAAGAAAAAACAATCGCATAAAGATTAAGTTTATTTCTTCTGCGAAATTCGGATTTATCACCCAAAAGGATGTTTCTTCAATGTTAAGGTTTACTTATAAAAAGGTTAATTAAATTTTAATTTAATATTAACCATTGCAGAAAGAATTGACTAGTAAGTAATGGGGTATAAAAAAACCCTTGGCCGGTTTTTGCAGCCAAAGGTTTTTTTAAATGGGGGTGAAGCTTATTTTACACCTGTTGATCAGGGTTCAAAATTCCTCTTTCCTTTTTCAAGGAATTCAATGTATCTTTCAATATTGGTATCGTAGCCGTATGACGGGGCCAGCATGTTTTCGTCATGATCGATTATGACATAATAGGGCTGGGTGTTGGCGCCATACCTTTCTGCCTGGAAGGTGCTCCATTTCTGGCCTACGGTGCGAATGGTCCGCTCTCTTCCCAGGGCATCGCTTACAAATTGCTCTTCTTCGGGCAGGCGGGTGCGGTCGTCCACAAACAGGGAGATCTTGACAAAATCATCGCGTAGCCTTTGCAATACCCGTGGATCGGACCAAACTGAAGCCTCCATTTTGCGGCAGTTGGCACATCCCAGGCCAGTGAAATCCAGAAAGACCGGCTTTCCGGCCTCACGAGCAGCCTCCATCCCTTCTTCATAATCGGTAAAGGTCATCAACCCGTGAGGGGCTTCCTGCACGCTTTCCCCCACGTAAATGGTTTCGGTATCCGCTCCTGCAGCAGGGGCAGTGGATAATCTGGTCAGGTCAAAATCCTGGGTTATGGGTGAGGGCAGGAAGGAGCTTACGCCTCTCAAAGGAGCTCCCCATAAGCCGGGAATCAGGTAAAAAACGAAAGCAAAGGTGGCGATGGCCAGCATCAGGCGTGGCACACTCAGGTATTGCAGCTCACTGTCGTGGGCAAATTTTATTTTGCCTATCAGGTAAAGACCCATCAGCGAAAAGATAGCGATCCAAAGGGCCAGGAATACTTCCCGGTCAAGGATGCCCCATTGGCCTACTGCGTCGGCAATGGAGAGGAACTTAAGGGAGAATGCCAGTACAATAAATCCGAGAACGACCTTCACGGCATTCATCCATCCGCCGGATTTGGGCAGGGATTTAAGAGCCGTAGGAAATACTGCAAACAGGCTGAACGGGATGGCCAGTGCCAGGCTGAAACCCAGCATGCCGATGGCGGGTGCAAACACACTACCGCTTACGGCCGCTTCAACCAATAGGGTTCCTACAATGGGACCTGTGCATGAAAAGGAAACCAGCACAAAGGTCAGGCCCATCAGAAATACGCCGATCAGTCCGCCTGTTTTGTCCGCTTTGCTGTCCAGCTTGTTGGACCAGCTGGCGGGCATGGTCAGTTCAAAAGCCCCGAAAAAGGATGCTGCAAAAAATACCAGCAAAGCAAAGAAAAAGATGTTGAATCCCGGACTGGTCGCCAATACGTTTAATGTAGCAGGGCCGAAGATCATGCTGATGGCCAGTCCCAAAACTACGTAACTGAATATGATGGTGAAACCGTATAGTAAAGCATCTCTGACTGCCCTGCCCCGGTTATCGGCATTTCTTAAAAAGAAGCTTACCGTTAAAGGGATCATTGGAAAAACGCAGGGGGTGAGCAAAGCCAGCAACCCTCCAAGAAAGCCCATGATCAGGGTCCAGCCCAAACCGGTTTCTTCTTCCTCTTCAGGGGTATAGATCTGCCTTGGTTCCGCTTCTTCAACCTGCTCTGCTGTTTCCTCTTCCATCAGCGACTCCATGGCTTCAACAGGTTCACCGGTTCCAGGCTCCGGGTCCCGGGGTTCTTCCTCTACAGGAGGAGTTGGGGCCTCTTCAGCAAGAGTTTCCGGTGCACCCTCCAGCTCAAAGGAAAACTCCAAAAAGTCCGGCGGAAGGCAACGGGTGTCATCACATGACATGAATTCCACCTCTCCTTCCAAAGTTACGGCAGAGGCCGAGGTTACTCTAACGGTTTGACGAAAAGTTACAGATCCCCCAAACATGGGAATGTCCATTTCAAAGTTGGGATCGTATTTAACTTCGGCCTCCGGGTAGCGCAACTCACCGACCAACTCAAAACCTTCTCCGGGGTTAATGATCACGGAGGTAGGGATAGGGCCGCCCGGTTCCAGGTCGGTCCCGTAAATATACCAGCCCTGGTCCATGGTGGCATGGAGCCTTAGCTCATATTCATTTTCGGAAATTTTTTCTTTGGAAAAATCCCAGTATACCGGATCCAGAATTTGCGCCCCTGAAAGGGCCGGGAAAATGACCATGAAAAGCAATATGGTCAATGGCTTGCAATTGAAAATTTTTGTCATTTGACTTCTGGTAGTTTTTTAGCTAACGTTTTTTTTAATTTTTTGGTTTGATAACAATCTTGTTAAATCAAGTTAAAAAATATAGATATATGTAATTTTGACGCAAAATTAAAACATTCCTGACAGCTTAATAAATTTTTGCCCGGAAAATATTTTTGGTTTCAGGGATTACCCGAACCTGTTCACTGCTGCGAACTCCAGACACCCATACAATGGATCCCCCCGATAGCAGCACCATAACATTTTTTTTTCGGGTAAGCGGGATCTTTTCATCCACCAGCAAGTCGCTTACTTTCTTGCTGCCCTTCATTCCCAGTGGGTTGATGCGGTCGCCGGCCTTCCAGGGCCTCAGCCTTAACGGGAATTCAAGTTTGTTAAAATCTGCCAGCAAGATGTCGTTGGACCGGGGCCATTCTGTTAAACCCGTATTTTCCAACACCTCAAACCGGTAATAAAACGGCCCGCACTGAATATGCCCGGTGTCCGGAAGGATCTCATGTTCCTCAATGGGTGGCAGGCTTTCTTTCGGACTGATCAAAAGGTTGTCGCGGTCCTTTATTGCTATGTGGGTAGGTGAGGCAAAAACCTTGCCGGGTTGCCCTTCCAGACTTTGAAAAACTTCATGGCATACCGCCGGACTAAACCCAAAATCCCTGATAAATTCATAAAGAAAAGTCTCCGACCGGGGAAGTCTGAGCAAGGAAGGAATAAGTACTTTCACCTCTCTCCCTTCATAACGGAGGCAGGCCTTTTTTTGCTGCGCTACCATGGCCCTGAATATCTCGTGAGCGGCATCCATCCTTTCAAAAAAACCTGAGAGAGTGGAAGTCAATGCCGGGTTGATCTCCCTAAGCAAAGGGATAACCTGATGACGCAGTTTGTTCCGGATGTATTTATCTTCCCGGTTGGACTGGTCTTCCTTCCAGCTTAACCCATGATCAAGGGCATATTGGTGGATTTCTTTTTTTGTGGCAAAAAGCAGGGGCCTGATGATGTCGCGGTTTTTAACGGGTATTCCTTTTAACCCGCTTAGACCTGTTCCTCTCGCAATGTTGATGAACAACGTTTCAATGCTGTCATCCAGGTGGTGGGCGGTTGCAACCAGGTCATAGCCCTCTTGCGTTAATAACCCTTCCATCCAGTCATAGCGCAACCGGCGGGCAGCCATTTGAACGGATTGACCGGTTTTTTCAGCATATTTAAGGGTGTCAAATTTTTTGGAAAAGAAGGGGACACCAAGCTTGCGGGCTGTGATTTCAACCAGGGCCTGATCTTTTTCCGACTCCTGCCCCCGGAGCTGAAAATTACAATGGGCAATGGCAAAAGGGAAGGGGGAGGTCCGGAACAATTCTGTCATGACCATGGAATCCATACCACCGCTGACTGCCAGCAACACTTTCCCGTTGTGCGGAACCAGTCGCTTTTCTGTGATAAAATCCAAAAATCTGTTGAGCATGCTCCCGGGTTTGGTGAAACCTGCCGGGCTAAAATTGCAGGCGAATACCCGGACCAAAGATAGCGAACATATCGCTTTCTTTTAACAAATACCCCACACCAAAATAAATGGGCACACTGAATTTTGCACTGGTTCTTACCGGTTCAATGGCTGCAATGCCCACCACACCGATATCGCGCCGGATGTTTTCGCTTTCGCTGAAATTGAAAGCATTTAATGCAATAAATCCGGCACCGAATTTAAAGGGCCGTTTAGCCCCGATGCGGTTGGGGTCGTAAAAACTGATCTCTGCCAGCACCGAGGTGCTGATGCCCGATAAATTACCGATCCCCGGCTGGCTGAATTCTTTTACAAGCAGGCCCGCCGGAAAGGATACCATGATGTCGAAACTGGTTTTTCTTTCCGAAAAAATGGTGACCTTTCTTGAGTTGCCGGGGCTGTTGTAGCGGTTTTCGTTGTGCTTAACCGTAATGATGATCTGGGAAAAAGCGTCCAGCATGTATGTGTTGCGCAGCAAATGTTCATTCAGGCGAATGGTTTGCTGCCGGCAGTCATCTTCTCCGTAAAAAGCAAAACGAGGGCTGCTTTCTCCCGGGCAAACCACCACATTGTTTATGGTTTGCAGATCCAGGAGTTTGTTGTTGTCATCCAGCACCCTCACCTCAATGGTAAGGTATTGTTTCCCGTAAAACCGTTCGGGTTGGTCAATCTTGTCCGGATCGAAAATGATGTTGATGTCTTTGATGGTTTGATCATAAAAAACAGGCTTGCTGAAAACTTCATCCGTAAGGGGAATATCGCGGGTGCCGTAGTTGATCTTAATGAAATCAAATGCTGCAGGCCTTTGAAATTCCCTGACCAGTAGCTCATGCTGGGTAGCTTCCCGGTTTTTAAAGATCATCACCCGGTTGCGCGAAATATCTTTTGGCACCTCCACTTCAAAAAACAAGGCCCGGTCGCTCATACGCACACTGTCCTGCTTCTGTATGCAGCCGTCAAAACGAATGTCCACATCCAGCAATCCTTCTCCTTCCAGCTTTACTTCCACTTTTTCACCGGGACGTACATTTTGGCTGGTGGTCCAGTCCTGCCCCGGTCTCAGAATCTCAATATTGCTGATTTCCGGCCGGTTCACAATGTTAAAATTGGTCATGAACCGTGTGTGGGTTCCATCTTTTATGTAAAGATAGCCATCGGAAGTGCGGTGACGGTCGTAGGTGGTTACTTCTGCCACCACCCGGTTGTCGGTGGTAAAGGATTTGATGTATAATTCTGCAATAAGTCTTCCGCCGCTTTCTTGCCGGTTTTCTATGCGATAGGTATGCCCGGCGCGAAACCCTGTGTGGTAGTCCAGCCGGATTTCCTCTCCTCTTCTGTCCGGGTCAAAAAAGATATAATCCTTGTCGGTGTTCACAAAGGGCAAACGACTGGGCTTAACATTGAACTCTAATTCAAGGGGTTCTTTCTGAAAGGTGAGGGACCCATCAATATTTACAAATGGCCGTATGGTTTGCAAGGGTATACGAAGGGTTTGCCTGCCGGTGGCATTGGCTTTTACGCTGATGCGCAGGTTGTTTCCTGACCGGCTCATGCGGTATTCCAGGTTTTCACTATCCTGCCATCCTGATTCTGTGTAAAGGTTAAATAGGTTGCTTCCGGGTATCTCTATGGTTTTTTCCTCTCCCTGGAAAAGCTCAAAGGTGCGCCCATCGTAATGCAGCCGGGTAATAAAATATGGGAATAGCTTAATTTCGCGGTTTACAACCCTGCCGTCTGCTTCCTTATAACGAAAAATCAGGCCCGGGTTGGAGGCCTCGGTCAGGTCTCTGAAACGGATACGGCCGCGGTAATGCTCCTCATTTACAAACACCAGGGTATCGGTAATTTCAAAATCGCTGGATGGCAAAAGCCTCAATCCCGGGACAGGCCTGCCTTCTTTTTCAGGAAATACCCTTACTTCGGCAGATGGCCGATTGGCCGTTACCCTGAAAAACAAATAATTCTCATTATTGTAAGTAAGTTCATCCCTCAGGTAATAATATTCTGTTTCTTCAATACGTAGGGAAACTTCATGGATCCGGTTTCCTTCAAACTTCACGGGGGGTAAGGATTTTTCTTCGGCTTCATCAAAGTCTATTTCGAAAAACACTTCATCTTTATTCAATTCTTCGGGGAAGTCCTGGGTTTCCTGTTTCACCTCAAGGGTATCTTTAAGGTATTTTATGGGTGCTGCATTCATTTTTTCAAAAGATGCAGGTTTTGCCCTTTTGCAGCAAGATAAATTGAAGCTGAGGTTGTTGGATGTTGCAGACAAAAAGACAGGAGTGAGAAAAATCCAGAGAAACAAAGCTTTCACAATTGTAAGAGTTTGATTGTCAATTATTTTATTTTTTGTTGGTGGTGCAAAAATAACAATTCCCGTAATTTTTTGTGATAAAACGGATTTTTGAATCTTATATTTCCCTTGCCTGGAAAGCTAATCGCCAAAATCCGTGAAAATGAACCAAAATTTGTAACCAACCGGTGGTTAATGCCGTCATATGTGTAGCCGGAAAGAAATTAATGTCCATATCCGGACAAAAAAAGCCGAAAATCGAACAGTTGTTTAATTATTTGACTCCCCAATGATTTTATCTAATTATCAACCAATCAGGTTTTTATAAGTATTGGCACAAAAATAGACTATTATTTTAAGGAAACGGAACCAAAAAACTTTAAAAAATATAAGGCCATGAAAACTAAAAAATTAACCCTTGCCACCCTGTTTTTGCTGGTATTTTCCACCGGCACCTTTGCAGGAGAACCCCTTCGCACCATCCCATTTTTCGGAATCGATGGAACCGTTTTTGAAATGCCGGTTAAAAGTGAAGAAGCAGTAGATACCCTTCCGTTCAATCTTTCTGAAGTGCTGCGGGAAATTGAAATGGAAAACACCAGGAACAGTTCCTACGGTCAGCTGGACATCAGCAACCTTGTCAAGCCCGAAGAAGATGCCGATGACGTTGACATTGACCTGGACTCCATTTTCAAATCTTTGATGAACTTACCCCAGGCAAAAAAGTAATGCTTTCATAACAATTCGTGTTGGTTTGCCCGCCCCGGAATTTTTTTGGGGCGGTTTTTTTTATCCGGAAGTTTCTGATTAGCAGGGGTGATGCATTTTTTTGCGATTTTTTTTTATAAAAACATGCTTGATTAAATAAAAACATTTTTACCTTTGCACTCCCCAAACGGGGGAAACGATCTTTGAAAGAATTGGGAAGCCAAAAAAGTAGCAAACATACCTGTCAATTCTAAAAAGAGTTGAATAGAGAAAAACGAATAGATATGGGTTGGGACAGTTATTTGAAGT
>SKVW01000058.1 GCA_007129255.1 Bacteroidales bacterium | reverse complement strand
CTGGCTATGGCCAAAGCGGGGATGAAAATTCCGGCTTTGTATACCGGTTCCTGGAGCGAATGGTCGAGAAATGACCGAACCATCGCCACGGGGAAATGAACCAAATTAGCATAGAAACCATTAACTTTGTAAGTTGTTTTTTGATAAAAAATAGGATATAACAACATGGCGATTCTTGGTAACATTATAAAATCTGCGCTCGAACTCACGGATATGGTCATTCCTGAGCCCTCCCCGGTTAAAGAACAAAAAGAAGTGTTGGAACATCTGCTGAAAAAAGCCCGGGGAACCGCATTTGGTAAGGAGTACGGGTTTTCTGAAATTTTAAAAAAAAGAAACAAGGCAAAGGCTTTTTTCAAAAAGGTCCCCTACCATGATTATGATCATATGCATGAACGCTGGTGGAAGCGCCAAATGGAAGGGGAGGAAGATATTACCTGGCCCGGTCTGCCAAAATATTATGCAATGAGTGCCGGAACCACCGGTTCGCAAAGTAAACGGATACCGGCCACCGAAGATATGCTGGAGGCCATCCGCAAAACCAGCATGTTGCAAATACTGGCCATTTCCAATTTTAATATGCCGGCCGATTTTTTTGAAAAAGAGATCATGATGCTTGGCAGCACCACCAACCTGGAAGACAAAGGCCTTTACCAGGAGGGAGAGATCTCCGGTATCTCTGCAAAAAACATCCCGGCCTGGTTTGAACGGTTTTACCGGCCCGGCCAAAAAATTGCCGCCATCAGTGACTGGGACGAAAAAGTAGATGCCATTGCCCGGGAAGCCAAAAACTGGGATGTAGGCGCCATGGCAGGCATTCCCTCCTGGAACGAGCTGATGCTGAAAAGGATCATCAAATACCACAAAGCCAAAAACATCCACGAAATCTGGCCGAACTTACAGGTATTTGCCTCCGGCGGGGTTGCATTTGGGCCATACCGCAAAACCTTCGAATCTTTGCTGGGCAAACCCATCACCTTTATTGACACCTATCTGGCTTCGGAAGGGTTTATTGCTTTTCAGGCAAGGCCTACTGAAGACATGGCCATGATGCTCTCTACCAACAGCGGCATATTCTTTGAATTTGTGCCCTTTAAGGAAGAAAATATTGATGAAAACGGTAGCGTCAAACAGGGCGCCCCATCCCTTACCATTGGTGAGGTTGAAGAAGGGGTGGATTATGTTCTGGTGGTTTCTACCGTGGCCGGTGCCTGGCGTTTCATGATCGGGGATACCATCCGTTTTACGAATAAAGAAAAAGCAGAGATCATCATTACGGGACGAACCAAACATTTTCTTAACGTTGTGGGATCACAATTATCGGTAATACAAATGAACAAAGCCATCAGCCATATGGAGGATAAATACAACCTGCTGATTCCCGAATTTACTGTTTCAGCTGTTCGGGAAGGAGAAGATTATATCCACCATTGGTATTTGGGCACGGAAAGCAGGCCTGATGAAGAGAAACTAGCCCAAAGCATGGATGAATTTTTAAAGGAGATGAACAAAGCCTATAAGATGGCCCGTAGCAAAGCCCTGAAAAATGTAAAAGTGAGTGTAGTTTCCCCGGAGGTGTTTTATGCCTGGAATGAAAAAGAACAGCAAAAAGGCGGGCAGGTAAAAATGCCCAGGGTTATGAAAGAAGAAAACTTTGAAAAGTGGAAAGAATTTGCAGATCAACATTCTTAAAAATCATTAAAATCATCAGGGGTTTATTTGTCTCCGACATTTTTGTTAAATTTACGTATCCATACAGACAGGCAACTATCCATTTAAAAGCCAAGATACAATGAAAGGCAGGGCACAAAAAATCAGACTGGGCTTATTTGTTATGATCAGCGGATTATTTTTGCTGATCCTGCTGGGCTATTTTACAGCCCAACGATTATTTGAGGCTAAAGAGCACTATTATGTTGCTTACCATGGTGTATCGATAAGTGGACTGGAAGTGGGCAGTCCGGTAAAATTTCTCGGCATCAATGTTGGATCCATTTCCGAGATATGGATTGACCCCGAGGATGTCCGGACCATCCATGTGCGGCTTTCCCTCAGGGAGGACACCCCGGTAAAAGAGGATGCCGTGGCAGAGATTGTGACCATGGGCATTACCGGGCTTAAGGCCATTGAAATACGCGGCGGTACACCGGAAGCTGATTTCCTGGAGGAAGGAGAGTATATTAAGCCAGGAACCTCACTGGTAGATGATATTTCCGGACAGGTAGAGGTCATTACCTATAAGGTAGAGGATGTGCTAAATAACCTTCTGGAGTTTACCCGGCCTGAAAACATGGAAAAGTTTTCCGGGGCAGTGGAGAAAGTATCCCTGCTTTCAGACAATATCGGATACACTTTTTCAACGGTCGACGAGGTGCTTGAAGAAAACCGCCGGGATGTGCGGGAAACCCTGGCTGCGGTTAACAAAATGTCTAGCCGGCTCGAAATGACCTCCGAAGAACTTTATAGCGCTTCCAAAGAAGTCAATAAGATCATGCAAGGCGAAGAAATTACCGAAGTGCTAAGCAATTTAAGGGATATTTCCTTGCAACTGCGGGATACCGATCTGAATGAGCTGATAAAAACCCTGGCAGAGGCCAGCACGCAAACCCAGCAACTTTTATTGCGCCTGGATGCCGACATTGAGCAAGGGGGGGAACTGCTGACCGACAACCTGAAACTTCTGCAGCATACCCTTGAAAACCTCCATGAGGCCTCCCGCAAGATCAGTTCCAACCCTTCAGTGCTTATCCGCGGAACCCGGACAAAAAACACCCCTGACAGTCGTTTACAAGGTCAATGATTCTGCCATTTAGTGCAATTCCTGTGAATAGCAAAAAACGCATGATGAAAAAAAAACCTATGAAAAAAATTTACTTATTAGCCCTGTTGGTTGCGGTTTTGTTTTCCGGATGCCGGGGAACGGAGTCGGTAATAAACCGTTTTTACCTGCTTGAGTATCCCGCAGACCAAAGATATTGGGAACAAGAAGCCTATCCCCCTTTACCGGCCAGCCTGGAAATTGCCAGCGTATCAGTTCATCCTGCTTTTTCCGCACACCAGATTGCCATAAGGGAGGAAAGCCATGAGATCCGTTATTTCACTTTTAATGAATGGGCTATCCGCCCGGGAAACAGCCTTACGACTCTTCTGAAAGATTTTTTCCATTTTAACCCGGTTTTTCAGGAGCTGGTTCCAAGGCAAACCCCTCGAATTGCGGATTACACCTTGGAAACCACCGTGTTTCAACTGGAGGTGGTCAAAGAAAGGAATCGCTACCAGGCCAGGATCCATTTGGAGTTTAAACTCATTGACAACCGCAGCGCGGTCGTGGTAGCAAGTCATAGTGCAGATCAGATTCGGGAGCTTGAAAAAAGAAACCTGAATTTATTTGCCGGGGCCATCAATGAGATGTTCCTTAAGGAGGTCCACGAGCTGGCGAAGCAGATCTTTGAAAGGATCCCGGCTTAAACCGTGCAAAGGCAAAGCTTTTCTGAAAAGAAATTTTCCTTTGAGATACGCAATAAAAACTGGCAGGCAGGGAAATGAAGCGCAAAAAGAAAGAAAAACCGGTACAATTTATTTCCAATGACGGTAAGCATTCTTATCGATATGAAGGGAATACCCTTCATTTAAACGGGCAACTTAAGCTGGTGGAATCCGGTCGCCTGGCCAGAAATGTATTGAGAAAACTGAGTGCTTTAAATCCTTCTTCCCTTACCCTGAATCTTGACCGGCTTGAGGACATTGACAGTTCCGGGGTTATGGCCTTGCACTTTGTCAAGGATAAGCTCTCGGAAAAAGGAACCCATGTTGAGGTTGAAGGGGGGTCGGAAGAGGTTCGAAAAAAAATGGAACTATTTGGGCACAAAGCCATTGAAAAAGTCACCCGACCTCCGCACAGGAGCTACCCGGAGGTTCTCGGAGCCCAGGTTCAGCGGTTTTTTTTAACTTATGCTTACGGCTTTCTATTACTGGCTGCCAATGTTTTTTACTGGTCCTTAGCCGATCTGTTTAACACCAAGTCCAGGCGTAAGGGTGAGTTTGTGAACCAGGCGGTTTTAATCGGCGTCAATGCGTCCTTGATCGTGTTGTTTATGTCCTTTGTGATCGGCTTGGTATTGGCAATGCATTCATCTGGACAGCTACGCCTTTTTGGAGCCAATATTTTTATTGTAGACCTTACGGTTATTGCTGTCATGAGCCAAATGGGTCCGCTGATCACGGCCATTTTGGTGGCCGGTCGCAGCGGATCGGCCATTGCCGCGGAAATTGCCACCATGAAAGTAACCGCCGAATTGGATGCCTTAAAAACGATGGGTTTGGACCCTATCCGGTTTGTGGTTGTTCCAAAACTTTATGCAGCACTGCTTACCATGCCTTTCCTGATCATCATTGCCAATGTTTCCGGAATTTTCGGAGGAGGAGTGGCTGCTTATGTATACCTGGATATTACTCCGGAAATATTCATCAATCGTATGAGAGATGTGATGCAGGGCAAAGACTTACTTACGGCTTTCGTAAAAAGCCAGGTTTACGCCAGTATCATCGTACTCACGGGAACTTTTTATGGTTTCAGAGTTGCTCACAGTGCCGAGGGAGTGGGTAAGGTCACCACCATTGCCGTGGTGGTCTCCATTTCCTTAGTGATTTTGGCAGACAGCATCCTTGGCTTGATCTTTTATTAAATAATTTTTTATGCAGCTTCAAAAAGTGGTAGAAGTAAAAGGTTTGACAGCTTCTTTTGATGACAAAGAGGTTTTGTCAGATGTTTCCTTTTCGGCGAATAAAGGGGAGGTAACGGTAATCCTTGGGGGAAGCGGATCAGGGAAAACCACCGTATTGAGGCATTTGCTAGGGTTACTTACTTTGCACCAGGGCCAAATCAGTGTGCTGGGAAAGGATATTGGCACCCTGACAGAAGATGAGCAACGGGACCTTTACCTGAAACTGGGGGTTTTTTACCAGAGTGGGGCCCTGCTCAATTCCCTTACAGTTGGGGAAAACGTTGGGTTACCTTTGGTTCAGCATAGCAGAATTCCGCGGGAGTTGATTGAAGAGATCGTGACCATGAAGCTTGGGTTGGTTAACCTGGAATATGCTTACCATTTATACCCTTCGCAGCTCAGTGGAGGGATGCTGAAAAGGGCGGCCCTGGCCAGGGCCATAGCCATGGACCCTCCCCTGTTGTTTTGTGATGAGCCCGGTGCCGGGCTTGATCCCGTTTCCCTGGAATCCCTGGATCACCTGATCCTGAACCTGAAAAGCCTGCTTGGCATGTCGGTAGTGCTGGTTACCCATGAAGTGGCCAGCATTATGCGGGTTGCCGACCGTGTTGTTTTCCTTGAAGAGGGAAAGACGGTGTTTGAAGGAAGTTTAGAAAAAGCGCTTAAATCTGAAGAACCAGGGGTGAAAGCATTTTTTTCAGTATTGAAAACCCAGAAGGACAAAAACCTTTAGCCCATCATTACCAAAAAATTCAACCCCTTTATTCAAGCAGCTTCCAATACCTGTCGCGGATTGCCATAAGCTTTTCAACGGTTAACTGCTCTTTGAAGATCCTCACCAGGTCGGTAATTTTTCCGTTTTCGTAAAAGTACGCATGGGCAGCGTCAAAAAACAAAAGGCTGGTGTCATATCTGGCTTCCGTGGTCAGCTTTTTAAACTCCTCCCAGTCTACATATCCGGGAAGGGTAAAATACCCCTTTTCTTCCTGAATATTATCAAGAAACAAGCCCTGTCCCACCGGCTTCAAATAAAAAAACTTGTCGGTGCGGATCAGGGTCATTTGCTCTGAAACTTTCCGGTTGCTTTTTTTGAATTGAATGCCATGATTCAGGTAAAGCTCCTGAAGATTCTTGATGCGGCAGTAATGATCGAT
>SKVW01000053.1 GCA_007129255.1 Bacteroidales bacterium | reverse complement strand
GGGGGAATGTCTGGATGGATTTTATAATTCAAGTCAATTTGTTTTTCTCGGGCTTTATATTCTAAAGCTTTTACAGAACCTTTTACCAGGTCTTCAAGGTTAAATTCGTTTTTGTCCAGCTTAAGGTGACCGGCCTCCAACTTAGAAAAATCAAGCACATCATTAAGAATATCCAGCAAATGATCGGATGAAAATTTAATGGATTTGAGGTTTTCTTCAAGGTAGGGACTCAGTTCTGTTTCCTGCATCAAAAGATCGGTAAGCCCGATGATGGCATTGAGCGGAGTGCGGATTTCATGACTAACGCTGGAGATAAATGTGGATTTTGCCCTGGTTGCCTCTTCAGCTTTTTCTTTTGCCACCTTAAGTTCACTCTCCATCTTTTTTCGATGGGTAACATCGTAAATAATAGTGTGAACCAGCATTTTCCCCTTTATTTCAATGTGGCTGTTATAAACTTCCACATCCCTGATCTCTCCGTTCTTCAACCGGTGCCTTAACAAATGAAAGCTTCTGCCTTCCTGTTTTGCCAGTTGCTCTTCTCTGATCATTTCTTCCCGGGTAAGAATATTGATGTCCTTGTAATTTAATCCTTTAAGTTCTTCCGGTGCATATCCGTAATAATTGCAGGCAGCCTGGTTGACATCCTGGATTTTTCCGCTGTCGGGATTCAAAATCAACATCACCGCTGAATTTTTTGAAAAAAGACTTTTGTAACGGTACTCACTCTCACGAAGCATTTCCTCCGCGTATTTCCTTTCGGTAATATCGGTATGGGTTCCCAGTACCCTGACCGGCCTGGAATCGGCATCAAAAATAACGGTCAGGCGCAAATGGATCCATTTGTACTTCCCGTCTTTACACCTCAGGCGATGATCGGTATCATAATTGGGAACTTCTCCTTTGCGAAGTTTTTCCAATAGGTTCCGGATCACTTCCTGGTCTTCGGGATGGATCAGTTCAAGCCAGGCATCGAGCCGGTTGGGCACCTCTGAATCTTTGAATCCCAGCATTTCCTTCCATTGGGGGGAGAGGTAGATCTCATCCCTTTCAAGGTTGTGGTCGGAAATCCCATCATTGGTTGCCAAAACAATCAAGGAATACCTTTCTTCGGCTTCAATGAGTTGCTGTTCAAACTTCTTTTTTTCGGTGATATCCAGGGCAGTGGCAAGATATGCAGATTTGCCTTGATAATCAATTAACTGGGCAGCAAAATCTACCCATACTTCCCGGTTGGATTTTGTTTTTAACTGAAACTCCAGGCGCATCCCTTTACCATTTCGCTTCAAAAACCAGTTTTCCGTGTTGAGTTCCTTCAGGCTGTGGGGGTGAATGAGTTCCCATATTTCCATCGAAAGCAACTCTTCGCGGCTGAAACCGGTAAGTTTTACAAGGGCCTGGTTGGCATATTTTAAATTGTAATCCTGGAAAATGATCATCCCCGTGGGGGAGGCATCCATCATTTCTTCAAAACGAAGCTCGCTGCCCTGCTTTTTCCCTCCATAAAGGCTTTGCCTGATAATGAAAAAACCCAGCAACACAAGTAATACCACCAATACCAGCACCATGATTACAAATAAATCAAATACGGCGACCAATGGAATACCTTTTATTTGAAGCATCAGTGCTTCCGGAGAAAATGCAGTAGCATTTTTTATTGGTGAAAAGAGTCCTGCTTTAAAAGCAATACGCTCACCAGGCAAGGTACCGGAAAAAGGAAAATAAGCTTCCTTATTCTTCTCAGTAAAAAT
Organism: Bacteroidales bacterium; assembly: GCA_007129255.1. Classification (GTDB taxonomy): domain Bacteria; phylum Bacteroidota; class Bacteroidia; order Bacteroidales; family UBA7960; genus PUML01. The sequence goes on along the minus strand of SKVW01000053.1, from coordinate 97,978 downwards.
TCCGGAATCTGAAAAGAGGGATTGCTTTTTATTCAGGGACTGATCCTTATATTCAGCAGAGAGAAACCCAGGGCGGGTTTCGGAAAAGGAACAGTATAAAATTAAGCAACTTATTACAAAGAGTAAAAGTTTTTTCACGCAATGGGTTTAGTTTAACATTATGACCTGTCGGACAAACAAGTATTTACAGCCACAAATATACAAAATAATAATCGTTTTCCAAGCAATTTGGTTAGACATACTAAAGAAAAAGTTAGACTAAAAAACTTTTTCCGTCAACAGGCTAAATTTCAGGCTAAAACAACAGCTTCTGAAAACAAATTTCTGTTCAGGAAACACAAATTTATATTTAGACTAATTTTAAATAAGGGAAATGCAGGGATATTTTTGAACAAAATCAAACCCAAAGTTTATTCAGGATTTTATAACTACTTTAATAATAGGTAATAAACAATGTCTATGTGAAATATAATTTGAAGTGAAAGACAATATTTATTTATAATATAGATAAATAAACAGCAAAAAATTAAATAAACTGCAAACGGACTTCTTTCAGGAACTTTTCCTCCAAAATTCGGGCGATCTTTTTCATGACAGTTCGCCTAATTTCCAATTCTACGGGCAGGTTAGGGTCCTGGTGGGCAACATTAATGGCTGTTCCAACCCAGATACTGATTTCATCGCTGTCGAGTATCATTTTAACAATACGATCGGCAGGGCCTTTTCCAAGATCGGTTCGGTCACTATGCTTTTCCAGAATTCCTGACACTTTACTCAGGGTTAAAATGCCTTCAGTTACCAGATCAATTCCCTCCATATGAGAAACAGGGGGTAGATCCGGGTCGTCAAATTCCAGGAAATCTTCAATGGGAATATCCAGCTCCCTTGATACAATATCGGCTGTAGTACCTCCACAAAGAATTTTCTTCCCTGAGAAATCCTTTACCACCTGGGCCAGTTCTTTATCCTTTTGCTTTTCAAAAGGCGGACCCGAACAAAGCAACAACCGGCGGGGTTCTCTGAAATAAAAGACCACAGTGCTGATGTCATCTTTGGCCTGGTAGCCATCATTGGAATGGGCTTTATTAACGATGGTAGCGGCCAGCCGATCAGCAGAAATCCCCGGATTGTCCTCCACACTCTTTTTTACAAGGGATCTAACATTTTCCAGGCCCCAACCAAGCAGAAACTTTCCTTTTCCCAGGCCGGACTGGGTTATCCCGTCGGAAAGCAATAAAATGCGGTCTTCTTTCCGGGCTTTAAAAGTACAGGCTTTTATTTCCTTTCCTTCATTGTCTCCGTTTTCAAGCGTGATAACCTGCCATTCGGGTTCAAAGAAATCTTCACCCCGAAGTACAATACTATCCGGATTGTCATAATTAATAATGGTAGTTTGCCCCGATTGCTCAATATCGATTATGGTAAAAGTGGAATAACTGATTTTTCTTTCACTGCAGACGGGCAGTGTATTCATAATTATTTCTGCAATTTTGTGGGCGTCTTTGTGCTCTTTGGTAAAGTTCAGGGCCATGGTCGCTGTTAAAGAGGCCAGCAGGTTTGCCTTTACTCCATGACCCATCCCGTCAGAAAGTACCCCAACAGTTCGGCCCTCTTCTTTTACCTTTTGGGAAACAAAGACATCCCCACAAATTCTTTCTCCGCTATGGCTTTTTTGCTGGGAACCGACTTCTATGTAAAACAGCTCATTCATGGGAAATATCAGGGCTTTTTGATCTTGCTGTAAGTTTCTATAATGGAGTTGAGCATTTTTTCGGTATTGCTGGCGCCCTCTCCAAGCAAAAAGGCAATATTCTGAACCATTTTCAGGTTTTCATCAATTACTTCGCTTACCCGGTTGATGATCTCTTCCTGCCGCACTTCTGCAACATACATATCCCGGAATACCGCCCCGACAATTTTCCCGGGCTTAAGCGAATAAACACTGACATTCAGCAGGCCTTCTCCATATTGCACATCCTTACCTGTTATGTTTTCATCATTTTCCAGCACATAAGTAAACAGGTTGTAAATGTTATAAGGCAGCAGGGTTTTCAAATCGGCCCCTTTCAGCCCGGGAATCACCTCATTGACCATCTCTGCATCTTCTCCCAGTACTTTCACAAAACTGCCATTGGATTCTATTACTTTTAATTTTTCATTAACGATTACCGCTGCCGAAGGAAGATTTTGAAGCAGGGCAGAAGTGGTTTCCAGGGCCAGTTTTATTTTCTGGTTTTCATTGGCAAGAGTCCCTTCCGTTTCCTTAAGGGCATCCACTTGCTTTTTTAGTTTTTCATTCTTGTTTTTAAGGGTTTTAATATAATCCTGTTTGCTTTTCAGGGAGTAATTAAGGCACATCTCCGGTTTGGTCAATCCCTGGCTGATGGAAGCAGCAAATTCACGACAACTTCTATATCCACAGGCGTTACAGGAAGCTTTTTCATCCGGGCTTTTGCCAAGGCTTTTCAGGATTTCTTCAACACGGTCGTCTCCAGGGTATGGCAGGCGCTGATCATCCTTCTTAAAAGTCCTTGAAAAATCAAGGGAAAGAAATGCTTTCATATTGGCGTCCCATTTCTCTTTCTCAAAATCTTTCAGCCTTTTATTGGCATAATCCACAACCAGGGTTCTGCGGAGGAATTTTTTAGATTTATCGGTATTACCCGGCCCCATCAGGCAGCCTTCATTATAAAAAATATTGAAATGCTTTCGGATAAATTCAGTGCTTTCATTAAACTCTTCCACTGCTTCCAGCATATTGTTTTTGCCCTCGGTAGTGATCACCATCCCTTTGAGCAAATCCTGATCAATGCCGGCAGCATACAAAATACCGCTGCTTAGTGGATAAAGTGAACCAAGGTTGCCGATTGGAGGGTCAAAATCCGAATATTCCACTTTGCTTTCCTTGATGTTGTAATGCCTGAACATTTGGCGCAACTCCTGGAAGGTAAGCACTGCATCCACTTTCCCGTCATCATCAAATAATTTGGCTTCATGTTTTGTGGATAAACACGGTCCTATAAAAACCACTTTAAGCCCTTTGCCGTATGCTTTTCTGACTACCTTGGCGGTGGCAGTCATGGGGGTAACAATGGGGGCAAGATTATCGGTCAATTCAGGGTAAAACTTTTCAACGTAACTTACCAAAGTGGGGCAATTGGCTAACAAATAATACTTTCCCTTAAAGTTCCCGATCAGGTCATGGTATTTTCTGGCAACCAGGTCCACCCCAAAAGATACTTCACTGACAAAGTCAAAGCCAATGGTCCGGATCATCTCTACAAACTTCCGGTAATCGGTAATGTCAGGAAATTCCCCGCTAATGGCGGGATCCACTATGGCGGCAACCTGCTCTCCGGATTCAAGCAGTTTGATGGTTTCTTTTACCGAACTGACATAGGAAACTGCATCCGCACTACAAACCGATAGGCAGCTGCCACAACCAATGCATCGTTGGTGGTTTACCTCCGGCATTCCGTCACTGTCGCGGGCAACGATTGCATGTACCGGGCATGCCCTTATACAGGCATAGGTCTGGGTACAACGGGAATGATCTATTTCTATGACTTCCATTTTGCCTGGATGGGTTAATTATTAATCTGGTATTTAGCAATTAGAAAGCAAGCATTAAAACCAAAACTTCATTGGGAACTCAATACAACCAATAACTGGTCCAGAATGTCCTGAACGGAATTTGTATCAACCTTTCGGTAAATCTTTTCTCCAATTTTAAGAATGGGGCCATGCTCGCACTCACCAAAACAATGGGAGCCCCTGAATAAAACTTTATGTTCCAGGCCTTTCTCTTTTAAATACTCCTGAATAATCTGAAGGGTTTTTTTATTGCCTCTAGAAAAACAACTACTGCCCATGCAAATAATAATTTCAGTGGTTAGGCTACTCATGACCAAAGGTTTTTTCCTGTGAGTTATTTCGTTATGGAAACAAAAATACTGAATCCTTTCCGAAAAAAATAGTTAACAACTTAACATCTTGCAGACAGAATCGTTTTTAAGAATTAATCTAAATAACATTAAGAGTTTTAGCCTCTGTTTTAATGGGAATTACTTAGCTAATTCGTAAATTTTTGATTATTTTTGTGGAAAACAAAACTACAATTATACAGGCCGTTAACAACGTTTTTTCTCTGAAATTTTCCTTAAAAAACATTATTGGCCTTATCATTGTGAAAAAAATATCAACTTCCATCCATGAAACCTGAATTAGAAGAAATCTTCCAAAAATTCCCCAACCGCCAGCGGGAAGATTTGATTCCCTTATTACAGCAAATCCAGGATGATTTTGGATTTTTATCCAAAGAAATCATTACCGGGGTGGGAGAATACCTGGATATAAGCATTAACAAGATTTATGGGGTAGCAACCTTTTATGATAACTTCCGTTTTGGCCCGGTTGGCCGTTATCATATCAGGGTATGCCACGGAACCGCCTGCCATGTTGCGGGTACATCCACCATCCTGCAGGAGCTGGAAAGGCAATTGCGCATCAAACCAGGTGAAACCGACAAAGAAGGATTGTTCAGCCTGGAAGTGGTTTCCTGTATCGGCGCCTGTGGATTGGCGCCCCTGCTAGAAATCAATGAAGAATATTTTACTCATCTGAACCTGGAAAAAATAAAGGACATCCTTGCAGATTTCCGGGAAAAAGAGCAAAATACTTATGAAAGCTAAAACCAGCGAAGACATAAAAAAACTACTTAAAGAGCAGGTGCTGTCCGATCCTGTTAATGAGCCTTCGCACGAACTTAAAAAGGAACTTTCATATATCGGCAGGGAAAGGGTTCATGAGCCTGTTATTTATGTTGGAATGGCCACATGTGGAAGGGCTGCGGGTGCATCTAAAACCTATGAGGCCATTAAAAACTACCTGAACGAACACCAGCTTAAAGTTCAGCTTACCGAAGGGGGATGCGTCGGGCTTTGTTCGGCAGAACCCATAGTGGATATCCAGCTTCCCGGGAAGACCCGCTTATCCTTTTCAAACATAACAGAAGACCAGGTTGAACATCTGCTCGATGAGGTAATGAATAACCACCTCCCGGAATTAAATATCATCGGACAATACCAAAGTGATATTCAGCAACCCTGGGAAGGTGTCAAATTTATTGAGGAGCACCCCTTTTTTTCCGGCCAGCAAAAGACTTTACTGAAAAATTGTGGCATTATTGACCCGGTAGCTGTTGATCAGTACATTGCCAGGGGCGGATACCAGGCATTTTCAAGTGCCATTGCCCGTTTAACCCCAGCACAGGTTTGTGGGGAAATTGAAAAAAGTGGCCTGGCCGGTCGCGGAGGGGGTGGTTTTTCTACCGGGAAAAAGTGGGCTGCCACCCTGAACGCCATCAGCGAGCAAAAATATTTCGTATGCAATGCTGTTGAAAGCGATCCCGGCAGCTACATGAACCGGGCCATCATCGAAAGCAATCCCCATGGGCTGGTGGAAGCTGCCCTTTTGGCTGCTTACGCTGTAGGTGCATCCAAAGCTTATATCTTTATCAGGAAAGAATTTAAGCTGGCTATCGAGCGCTTAAAAAAAGCCATCGTAAACGCCAAAGAATACGGCCTGATCGGGCACAACATTTTTGACTCCGGGGTAAATATCGATATCATTGTCAAAGAAGGTGCGAGGGCTTTTGTCTGCGGCGAAGAAACCGCCCTGATCAACAGCATAGAAGGCAAAAGGGCCATGCCCACCTCCAAGCCCCCATACCCGGCGGTGAAAGGATTGTGGAACAAACCCACCATTGTAAACAATGTGGAAACTCTTTACAATGTTCCCCTGATCATAAAAAACGGGGCAGAGTGGTTCCGGAAAACCGGAAATGAGAGCAGTAAGGGAACCAAGCTTTTTACCCTTTCGGGGAAGGTAAAGAATTACGGAACCATTGAGGTTCCAATGGGGATCACATTCAGGGAGATCATTGATAAGATCGGAGGGGGAATGAGCAATGGGAAAAACTTTAAAGCCATTGTCCTGGGCATCAACAGCGGAAGCTATATTGTGGAGGAAACCCTGGATGTGCAAGTTGATTTTGAGGCCCTGCGAAAAATCGGTTCTGCCCTTGGTAGCGGTGCATGTGTGGTTGTAGATGACAGCACCTGCATGGTTGACCTTGCAAAATTTTTTACCGCCTTTTTCCAGAAAGAAAGTTGCGGAAAATGCATTCCATGCCGTGAGGGTACTGCAAGAATGCTGGAAGTTATGCAGGGAGCAACCCGTCGCCCTGTTGGAAAAAAATCTCACCAGCCTCTGGAAAGATTTAAGGGAGTTATGCAACTCAAAGGGCTTTCTTCAGTAATTAAGGACACCTCATTATGCTCCCTTGGTAAGTCTTCAACCAATGCGATCCTGAATACCCTGAAAAATTTTAAAAAAGAATTTGATGCCCATATTTTTGAAAGAAAATGCCCGGCCAATGTTTGCAGGGATTTGCGCATTTTCGTGATAGATGTGGAGCAATGCACCGGTTGTGCAGCCTGCTTTAAAAAATGCCCGGTAGATGCCATTATCGGCTCTCCGCGCTACCCTCATTTTATTGTGGAAGAAAAATGTATTGGTTGCGGAACCTGTTACGAGGTTTGTAAGTTCAATGCGGTGATTATTAAATAAGATCATCAATAGTATTTATATGGATTTTAAAATTGAAGTAAATAATAACCCGGTCAGTGTTCATGAAGGAGAAACCTTACTGGTGGCCCTTAGGCGCAATGGCTTTAAGGTGCCTACGCTGTGTCATATGAACCGGTTTTCTCCTACCGGGGCCTGCAGGCTTTGTGTGGTGGAAGTGGAAGGAAAGCGGGATCTGATCACTTCCTGTTCCTACCCTGTGGAAAAAAACATGAAAGTAAAAACCAATTCTCCAAGGGTTATCAAAGCAAGGAAAGCCCTGGTGGAATTATTGCTTTCCAACCACCCCGACGACTGCCTTTACTGCCAGCGAAATGGAAATTGCGAATTGCAATGGCTTGCCGAAGAAATGAATGTAAAGGAGAGAAAATTTTTTGGTGAAAAAAATGCAGACTACCCCGACCACTCTAGCACCAGCGTTTTTCGCGATCCCGGCAAATGTGTATTGTGCAGCCGCTGTGTGAGAATGTGTGAAGAAGTGCAGAAAGTTACTGCCATTGATTTTATTTCCAGGGCAAACCAAACCAAAGTAAACAGTGCTTTTCACAAAGGGTTGAACGTTTCCAGCTGCATCAACTGCGGACAATGTATCATGGTTTGTCCCACCGGGGCTTTGCTTGATATTTCTCACCTTGAGAAAATTCAGGCTGAACTGGAAAGCGATAACAAGGAAGTCTTGTTTTTTCTTTCTCCCTCCACAGTTGCCTCCGTTGCAGAGCAGGTCGGGCTCAAAAGCCAACAGGATGTTACCGGAATGATCAATACCGCCCTGAAAAAATGCGGGGTCAACAAGGTATTTAACCTTGGTTTTGCCTGCGACATCAATATCCTTGAGGAAACGGCCCTGCTAAATGAGCACATGGCAACAAATCCCTCCATGCCCATGATTTCTTCATGCTGTCCGGCATGGGTGCAATATCTTGAAGAATTTCGCACCGAATGGCTCCCCTTTTTAGCTCGTTCCAAATCTCCGCAACAGATTTTTGGTAACTTGCTTAAAACTCATTATACCAATTCACAAAAGTTAAATCCCGACCAGGTTTTCAGCGTGGCGGTAATGCCTTGTGTTGGCAAAAAATTTGAAGCTTCCAGGGAAGAAATGACCCACCAGGGCATTTCGGAAGTGGATGCCGTTTTAACCGTAAGGGAACTTTTCAGGTTGCTGAGAACCTTCGGAATCGATTTGAGAAGTCTGAAGGCGGGGCAATTGGATACCCCTTTTGAAAGATCATCCGCTTCTGCATGGAAGATGGGATATTCCGGAGGAAAAGCAGAGGCCATTGCCCTGGAGTTGTATAAAATGAAAAACAATGGCAACCAGGATGGATTTAAGTTTTCGGTTTCAAAAAACCTTGCCGGTAAAAAGGAAACCAAGCTTAAGGCCGGAAATGAAGAATTTGGGTTTGCCTGGACCAGTGGCATTGAAGAAGCCGATACTTACCTTCAACAACTCCTGGAAGAAAACCGAACCGATATCCAATACCTTGAAGTGATGGGCTGCCCTGGAGGTTGTGCCGGGGGCGGTGGACAACCCATCAGCCGTAATCCTGAAAAGCCTAAAAACCGTAAAAAGTTTTGCCAGGAAATGGTAAAAATTTCTCCCATTAAGTCAGCCGGTGAAAATCCATTTGTATTGGATCTGTACAAAAATAAAGATGCTTCTCCAGGATCAGAAAAAATAAAAGACTGGTTCCATACGCATTTCCGTAAAAGAGAAGTGATGAAGTAGCAGGTTTTTTCTCAAAAAACAAAGCATGCAAAAAAAAGATCAAAATCAGTTCATATACACCGTAAAGGATCGATGCAAGGTTTGCTATACCTGCGTTAGGGAATGCCCTGCCAAAGCCATTAAGATCATTAACGGGCAGGCAGAGATCATTGGCAACCGGTGTATTGCCTGCGGCAATTGCGTGCGCGTATGCAGCCGGGACGCCAAAATGTTTTCCTTTTCTATTGATCAGGTGAAAAAACATTTGCAATCGGGAGAAAAAGTGGCGGCCATTGTGGCCCCAAGTATTGCCGGAGAATTTACCGACATTTCCGATTATCACAACTTTGTTGGCATGATCAAAGCCCTGGGTTTTGATTATGTAAACGAGGTGGCTTTTGGCGCCGAACTGGTGGCCCATAAATACAAAGAGCTTTTACAGGCCGGTTCCGACCGCCCTTTCATTTCCACAAGTTGTCCTTCCATTGTTAGCTATGTAGAGAAACACCATCCCAATATTGTGGACTCTCTTATCCCGGTGGTTTCTCCCATGGTAGCTATTGCAAAAGTCCTGAAAAAGATGCATGGCGAGGATCTTCGCATTGTTTTTATCGGTCCCTGCATTGCCAAAAAGGGAGAAGCGGCCAACGAACAATTCAAGGGTTTTATTGACGTGGTGATCTCTTTTATTGAACTTCGTCGTATGTTTTCTGAAAAAGGGATCAATGAATTCAATGTAAGTCCTTCGGAGTTCGATCCCCCCATTGCCGGAAAAGGATCCGTCTTTCCCATCAGTGGCGGTATGCTTCAAACCGTTGACCTGGAAGAAGACTTCATTAAAGGGGAGATCGTGGTGGCAGAAGGCCGCCATGATATCATTGAAGTATTGCGGGAATTTGAGGAAGGCCACCTGGAGGCGAAAATGTTTGACCTGCTTTGTTGCAACGGATGCATCAACGGACCTGGGATGAGCCACAAACACCAGTTTTTCCACAAAAGAAAAAATATCTCGAATTTTGCCAAACGCAAGTTCGACCGTCTGGATCTGAAGCAATGGCAAAAAAATCTTGATACTTTCCTGGAGCTTTCTCTTTCACGCCAGTTCCAGGTTGATGATCAGCGTTTTCCCGATCCACCCGATAGCGAAGAAATCAGAAAGGTGCTGGCAGACCTTGGAAAAAAGGTCCCTGAAGATGAGTTGAACTGTGGTGCCTGTGGTTATGATACCTGTTATGAGCATGCAGCTGCCATCCTGCAGGGTATTGCCGAAACCGAAATGTGCCTGCCATATACCATTGACAAGTTGCATAAATACATTGACGAACTGGATATTTCAAACCAAAAACTGGCTTCAACCCAGGCAGCCCTTAAGCAAAGCGAGAAACTGGCTTCCATGGGGCAGCTGGCCGCCGGCATCGCCCACGAGGTAAACAACCCTCTGGGTGTGGTTATCATGTACAGTCACATCCTTCTGGATGAAATAGATAACAGTTCTCCTATTTACAAGGATCTTAAACTGATTGTGGAGCAGGCCAACCGATGTAAAAAAATCGTGGGCGGATTGCTGAACTTTGCCAGGAAAAGTAAGGTAACCATTAGTGAAGTGCCCATCAAGCGACTGATTAAAGACGGGCTTAAAGCTTTTGTCATGCCGGCAAATGTAAAGCTGGATACCAGGATAAAAACACCCAATCCTGTAATTGAATGCGACAAGGATCAAATGGTGCAGGTTTTTTCCAACCTGTTTAAGAATGCCATAGATGCCATGCCCGGGGGCGGTGAACTGACCATTATCGCAGAAGACCATGCTGCAGGCAATGAAATAAAATTTGAAATTGAGGATACCGGCACAGGCATTTCCAAAGAAAATCTGGACAGGATGTTTGAGCCGTTTTTTACCACCAAGGAGAACGGGAAAGGCACCGGTCTCGGCCTCCCGATCATCTATGGTATAGTAAAAATGCACCGGGGAAGTATTAAAGTAGAATCCAATAATGATCCCAATGCCGGCCCAACCGGAACAAAATTTATTCTGACCCTCCCAAGAAAATCGGATAGCAAACCCGAATCCATTGAAAAAAATAATCAGGAAGATAAAATATAAACGCCATGCTTAAAAAAGAGAAAAAGACCATACTGATTGTTGATGACGACATAGATTATTTGTTCCAGATGAAGGCAGCTGTTCAGGATATGGGTTTTGAGGTTATTACGGCAGAAACCCAGAAAGAAGCTGAAGCCATTATCGAAAAAACCCGTCCTGATCTGGCCATTCTCGACCTGATGATGGAAAATCAGGATACCGGATTTATCCTTTGCCACAAAATAAAGGATAAATACCCCAAGGTACCCATCATCATTGCTTCGGCCGTTACCGCTGAAACCGGGATGCTTTTTGACGTCACAACCCAGGAAGAACAGGACTGGATTAAAGCCGACCTTTTTCTGGATAAAGGAATCCGTATGGATCAATTGCACAAAGAAATCAATAAACTTTTAAAAATTTAACCATGGAAAAACTCAACCTGTTGGTAGTGGATGATGAACCGGGGATCAGGGGAGGGGTTACGCGAATCCTGGAGAATTTTTCGGTGAGTTATCCCTTTATGGATGAAGATTTTGAATTTAGCATTGATGAAGCTGCAACAGGAGAAGAGGCTTTGGAACTTATTGAAAAGAAACCCTACGATATCGTATTGCTTGACAACAAACTACCCGGAATTCAAGGCATTGATGTGCTGGAATACATCAATAAAAAACAACTGGATATTGTTGTGGTCATGATCACCTCTTATGCATCTCTTGAACTGGCCGTTAAAGCTACCAAACAGGGAGCCTATGATTTTGTGCCCAAACCGTTTACCCCAAAAGAATTGCGAACATCGGTCGAAACCATTACCAAGCAGTTGTTTCTTCAGCGCATGACCCAAAAACTCAATGTTGAAGGCCGGCAGGTGCGGTTTCAATTCCTTTCAGTACTCTCACATGAATTAAAATCTCCCATTAATGCAGTGGAAGGTTACCTGAAAATGATGCAGGAGAAAAAAGCCGGGGATAACCTTGACGATTACATGGAAATGATTGACAGGGCTTTGTTCAGGATCCAGGGCATGCGAAACCTTATCCTTGACATGCTGGATTTCACCCGCATTGAATCCGGAAAAAAATCCCGCAATATCGAGCCTTTGCTTCTTTGCGAAGTTGCCAGGCAAAGCATTGATTCTTTCCAACCCCTATCCATACAAAAAGACGTGGATGTGTACCTGAATTGTTCGGAAAAAATAAAAATGGAAGCCGACAAGCAGGAAATGGAGATCATTTTTAACAACCTCATATCCAACTCAATAAAGTATAACAAACAGGGAGGAAGGGTAGATGTTAACCTTTCCAAAGAGGATGATGAGATTATCATCAGCGTGGAGGACACCGGAATCGGGATGGAAGTTGAAGATAAAGAAAAACTTTTTGAGGATTTTGTGAGGATTAAAAGTGAAGAAACCAAAAATATCAGTGGCAGCGGCCTGGGACTTTCCATCGTAAAAAAACTAACCGATTTTTATAAAGGTGAAATTTCTGTTGAAAGCACGCCCGGCAGGGGCAGCTGCTTTACCATCAAATTTAAAGAAGAGTAATTTTAAAAAACCAGTACCAAAAAAAATGGCAAAAAATAAAATCCCGGATCTCCCCGGAAAAACCGTTGAAAGGCTGAGTCAATACCGAAGAGTTTTATATAATAGTATTGAGGAGGGCAAAACAAACATTTACTCCCACGAACTGGCCAAAATGATGAATCTTACCCCCGTGCAGGTGAGAAGAGACCTGATGCTGATCGGGTATTCCGGAAGCCAGAGCAAAGGCTATGTCATCAAAGACCTTATCGCCCTGATTGGACAAATCATTGACAGCGAGGAAGGCGAGAAAATTGCCGTTGTCGGTATGGGAAATCTCGGACGCGCCATTACCAGCTACTTTACCGGTAAAAGGGAAAAACTTTCCATTGCCGCCGTTTTTGACAATGACCCTCAAAAAACCGACCGCATCATTTCCGGTGTTCCATGTCACCACGTGAACCAGTTAAAAGAAGTCATTCAAAAGGAAAACATCCAAATAGCGGTACTTACCGTAGCCCCGGAAGCAACACATAATGTGGCAAAAATGCTGCTGGATGCTGAAATTAAAGGAATTTTAAACTATACTTCGGTGCCGCTCACCGTTCCCGAAAATGTACATCTGGAAGAATATGACATTGTTACTTCACTGGAAAAACTGGCTTTCCTGGTAAAAAAATAGAAATCCCTTGTAATTTTGCTTTTAAGTCTATTATCGCAGCAAATTACCAAAAAAATTCATTCATGAAAGTTTTTAACAGCACAAGCAAGGCAACCGGAAAAATAAAAAATGCCGTTGTCACTACCGGCTCCTTTGACGGGGTGCACATTGGCCATAAAGTCATTATCAACCGGCTTAACCAGCTGGCCAGAGATCAGGACGGAGAATCGGTTCTGATAACCTTTCATCCCCACCCAAGGAAAGTCCTTTATCCTGAGCAAAAAGATCTGAAGCTGATCAACTCCCAGGAAGAAAAAATTGAATTGCTTTCAAAGGCAGGGCTGGATAACCTGATTGTCATACCGTTTTCAGTGGAATTCAGTAAAACCTCCTCCCATGACTTTGTCACGGAAATCCTAATTGGTGAACTGGGTGCCAGGATTGTGGTCATTGGTCACAATCATCATTTTGGGCACAACCGCAAGGGTGATTATTCTTACCTGCATGCCCTAAGTAAAGAATATGGTTTTGGGGTGGAAGAAATCCCGCTAAAAGATATCGAAAACGAAACGGTTAGCTCCACAAAAATCCGGAAGGCTCTTCTTGAAGGGAACATCCAACGGGCCAACGCCTATCTCGACCACCAATACATTATTTCATCAGGGCTCATTAACGGGCAAGGCTTACCGGGAATGAACGAATTAAAAACCATAAGGTCTTTAATTACAGAAGAAGAAAAACTCATTCCTCCTCCCGGTATCTATGCCACCAATTTATTGCAGGGTGGAAAGTGGCTCAAATCCATGAGTTTTGTGCTGGAAAATGAGCATGGTAAACGGTTTGTTGAATCTGCCCTGGTTTATGATCCCTTCGATGAAAAAATTAACCATGGCACTTTATATTTCTATAAAAAGATCACAGACGGCAACCCTTTAAATAACGGGGAGGTCTCCAGAACAAAGGTGAATGAAGCCCGGGAAATGATTGAAGAATTGATATACTGAAAAATGAGAAAGGCCTTTTCCTGATGTCCGACAAACAGAAAATTACCGTCACTTTTCTTGGAACCGGTACTTCCACCGGGGTTCCAGTAGTTGCATGCGATTGTAAAGTTTGCTCAAGCAAAGACAAGCGCGATCACCGGCTCAGAACCTCTGTGATGGTAGAAGTTAATGACCACAGAGTGATTATTGATTGCGGTCCTGATTTTCGCTATCAGATGATCCGGGAAAAGGTGGAGGATATATCGGCTATTCTTTTTACCCACGGACACCGCGATCATATCGCAGGGCTGGATGATGTGAGGGCATTCAATTATGTACTGAACAAAACTGTAGATATTTATGCCACTCAGGCCGTAATAGACTCCATTAACAAAGAATTTCCCTATATCCTGCACGAAAAAAGGTTTTTTGGCGCCCCGCAGCTGAGATTCAATATCATTAAAAACGAGCCATTTTCCATTAACGGCTTGCCCATTTTGCCTATTGAAGTGCTGCATCATAAAATGATTGTATTTGGCTTTCGGATTGGCGACTTTACATACATTACCGATGCCAGTCATATTCCTGAAAAAGAAAAGAAAAAAATATCCGGATCTGAAGTACTGGTGATCAATGCCCTGCGAAAGTCAAAACACATTTCCCACTTTTCATTGGAAGAGGCTTTGCAGGAAATCAGGGAAATTGAACCGAAGAAGGCCTATATTACCCACCTGAGCCATTTTATGGGCGTTCACAGTCAAATCCAGGAAACCCTGCCTGAGAACATCTTCCTTGCATATGACGGCCTGAAAATTGATATTTAAGTATTTCAGGCATTTAAATTATGAATTGCACTTTTTTGAGGATTTAAGGCTTTCACCTTGAAAACTTTCCGTAATTTTGTAATATAAACATTTGTTAAGAATGATATATTATCCTCAGCAATATCGCATTAAAGACAGGCGAATGCAGCCTTTTATCGATCCCGGTGAAATATGGGATTACATTAACAATACCAGGGCCGACAAGGCCCTGGTCAGGGAAGTGATCAGGGCCTCGCTTGATAAAAAACGACTTTCGCTGGAAGAAACAGCCGTTTTGCTTAATGCCACCGATCCAGATTTAATTGAAGAAATTAAGGAGGGTGCCCGCACCCTGAAAGAAAAAGTTTACGGGGAAAGGATCGTGCTGTTTGCACCCCTTTATGTTGGCGACCTGTGCACCAATAATTGCCAGTATTGCGGATTTCGTTCATCCAATAAAAAAACCAAAAGATTAACCCTTAGTTCTGAGGAACTGCTTACCGAAACCAAAGCACTCATTGATCAGGGACATAAGCGGTTGATCCTGGTTTATGGCGAGCATCCGAAATATTCACCGGAGTTCATTGCCGAAACCGTGAAAATTGTCTACAGTGCCAAACACAACAAAGGGGAGATACGCAGGGTGAATATCAATGCCGCTCCTTTTGACATCCCGGGCTTCCGTACCATAAAGGATGCAGGTATTGGTACTTACCAGATATTCCAGGAAACCTATCATGAACCCACTTATGCAAAAGTTCACCTGGGCGGTGTAAAAAGGAATTATGAGTGGCGGCTTACCTCTTTGGACCGCGCGCAGGAAGCCGGAATTGATGACGTAGGCATCGGGGCATTGTTTGGGCTTTACGACTGGCGGTTTGAAGTCATGAGCCTGGTAAGGCATGTCAATCATTTTGAGGCGGTTTATAACGTGGGACCCCACACCATTTCCTTTCCCAGGATACAAAATGCCATGTCGCTGGACATTGACAAAACCAACATTGTTAAGGATGAGGAATTTATAAGACTGGTGGCCATTCTCCGCCTGGCGGTACCTTATACCGGTATGATCCTTACTGCGCGTGAGCCGGCCCACACCAGGAGCCAGATCCTGCGCTTCGGGGTCTCCCAGATCGATGGAGGAACCAATCTGGAGCTTGGCGGTTATTCCAAAGAAAGAAAACCCGACCAGGACCTGAGTATAGAACAGTTCCAGATAAACGATACCCGTTCTTTGAACGAGATCATGGACGAACTGATCAAATCGGGTTACATTCCTTCTTTTTGCACCGCTTGCTACAGGCTGGGCCGCACCGGTGAACATTTTATGGAGTTTTCCGTACCGGGTTTTATTAAAAGGTATTGCTCTCCCAATGCTTTACTTACCCTTGCCGAATACCTGGAAGACTATGCACCCGAAGAAACCAAAAATGCAGGCTATAAGCTGATAGAAGATAAGGTTAAAGATCTGTCCAAAACTCAAAAAACCGATAAACTCAAGGAAAAGATCCAACAGGTTAAACAAGGCAAAAGAGATTTATATTTCTAAAACACAACAAATATGCAGCAAAAAACCATGATGCTTGGAATATTGGTTTTTGACCGGATCAAAGAAGCCGGAAAAACTCAAAAAGTTTTGACAAAACATGCCGGGGTGATTCGCACCCGTCTGGGTTTTCATGAGTTGTCCGAAGACGTTTGCAGCAGGGTGGGCACCATATTGCTAATATTGCAGGGAAACCCAGAAAAATGGGAACAACTGGAAAAAGACCTCGGAGAAATCGGTGGAATAGAAATACAGAAAATGAAATTTGATTATTTACTCGAAAAAAACTGAATTATGTCCGAAATCAGAATTCTTGGGGTATTGGTTGCCGAAAGGAGTAAAGCTGCCATTCAGGTTCAGGAAGTTTTAACCAAATATGGTTGTACCATCAAAACCAGGCTGGGCCTTAATGAACTGGATATGGACCACTGCAGGGACTGCGGCTTGATTTTGCTCGAGTTGATGGGAGACCCGGAAGAATGTATGCGCCTCGAAAATGAGCTTTGGGCCATTGACGGGACAAAGGTTCAAAAAATGGTATTCTAGAAAAATTAAACATAGAAAAATTATGGCCAAACTGGTTCACTTTTCAGAAGCTGCTTCCCTTGCACTACATGCAATGGTACTTATCGCAAAATCTGATAAACACGTAAACGTTAACACACTGGCAGAAAAAATGGGTGCCTCCCGCAATCACCTGGCCAAGGTGTTGCAACAACTGGTAAAGTATAACTTCCTGCGGTCGGTAAGAGGACCCAGTGGAGGTTTTGTGTTGAATAAAAAACCTTCAGAAATAACCATCCTGGAAATTTATGAGGCCATAGAAGGCAAAATTGACGTGCAGGAATGTCCGCTGGACAGGCAAATATGTCCTTTCAACAAATGCCTGATGGGTGGCCTGGTGAAAGATGTTACTTTGCAGTTTAAGGAATACTTTAAGGAACAAACCCTGGAAATGTTTCTGAGTAAGCCTGAATAGTATTTCAGGGTAAGTTAATCTTTACGGTTTTTATTTAACCTTTTTATACGAAGGGGTTACTTTTTTACAGGAAATTCAAGTTTTTCTGCCTGCCGTTTAAATTTCACCTGAGCGTTTAATTTTATATTTTTGTAACTCTGTTTTATTTTCAACAGCATATTCAACATGGCCCTAAAAGCAGGTGACTTGTTATCCGGGATTAATTCTCCGGAAGATCTGAAAAGGTTGAACCCGGAGGAGTTGGTAACCCTTTGTGGGGAATTACGGCAGTTCATCATCGATTCTGTAAGTCTTAATCCCGGCCATTTTGGTGCCAGCCTGGGTGTTGTTGAGCTCACGGTTGCCATCCATAAGGTTTTCAATACCCCTTACGATAAACTCATATGGGATGTAGGCCACCAGGCTTATGCCCATAAAATACTTACCGGCCGCAGAGAGAAGTTCCATACCAACCGCTGCTTTAAAGGGATCAGTGGTTTTCCGAAAATGAGTGAAAGTGCTTACGATGCTTTTGGTACCGGCCACTCCTCAACCAGTATTTCTGCAGCACTGGGAATGGCGGTTGCCTCCGGCTTGAAAAATGAGTCCGATCGCCAGCATATTGCCGTAATTGGTGACGGCAGCATGACTGCAGGAATGGCTTTTGAAGCCCTTAACCATGCCGGGGTGGCTAACTCCAACATTCTGGTAATCCTCAACGACAACGGCATTGCCATTGACCAGAATGTAGGAGCCCTCAAGGAATATCTTACCGATATTACCACTTCCAAAACGTATAACCGGATTAAAGACGAAATTTGGAACATCCTTGGATCCCTCAGCAAATATGGCCCCGATACCAGGGCCATCATTCAAAAACTCGATAATGCCATAAAAACAACTTTGTTAAAGCAAAGTAATTTTTTTGAGTCGCTCAACTTCAGGTATTTCGGGCCCGTTGACGGTCATGACGTGCATTATTTAAGCCGTATTCTCTCTGACCTGAAAGACATTAAAGGCCCAAAGCTCCTTCATATCGTTACCGTCAAAGGCAAAGGGTTTTCTTTTGCAGAAAAAAACCAGACAAAATTTCATGCACCAGGGTATTTCAACAAAAAAACAGGAGAAATAAAAGTAGCCCCCTGCGAAAAAGATAAACCTCCAAAATACCAGGTGGTATTTGGAAAAACCCTTTTGGAACTTGCCGGTAAAAATCCGCGCATTGTGGGTATCACCCCAGCCATGCCTACGGGTTGTTCCCTGAATATTATGATGGCACAGATCCCGGAAAGGGCTTTTGACGTAGGTATTGCTGAGCAACATGCCGTAACCTTTTCTGCCGGACTGGCTGCCCAGGGGTTTATACCCTTTTGCAATATTTATTCTTCCTTTGCCCAGCGGGCTTTTGACCAGATTGTGCATGATGTGGCCCTTCAAAACCTGCCAGTAGTGTTGTGTCTTGACCGGGCAGGGCTGGTAGGGGAGGATGGTGCGACCCATCACGGCAGTTTTGATCTTTCTTTTTTAAGATGCATTCCCAATATAATCGTTGCCGCACCCATGAACGAGGAAGAGATGCGCAACATGATGTTTACGGCCTCACAACAAAATAAAGGCCCTTTTGTGATCAGGTACCCCCGCGGACATGGGGTTTTGAAAAACTGGAAAACCCCATTCCGGGCAATGGAGATCGGAGAAGGAAGGAAAGTGAAAGATGGAACGGATGCTGCCATTATCTCAGTAGGGCATATTGGCAATACAGCCCTGGAGGCCTGCAATACCATTGAAAAATTAAAAGGATACAGCATTGCCCTATTTGACCTGCGTTTTGTGAAACCTTTGGATGAGAAAATGTTGCATCATATTTTCTCCCGGTACTCAAAAATCATTACCCTTGAAGACAACGCTTTGGCCGGTGGTGTAGGTAGTGCCATCCTGGAGTTTATGGCAGATAATGAATACCAGGCAACAGTTAAAAGGCTGGGCATCCCTGATGAGTTTATTCAACAGGGAACGCTTGATCAGCTCCACGGGCTTTGCCAGATAGATCAGGAAGCTATTGTATCAACCATTGAAGGCGTTTGTAAACAGAATTTTAAACTTCCACAAACCAAAAAAAATATTCCCATTGGATAGTGTTAATGAAATTTTAGCCGACCCTCAAAACATACTTATTGCCTTTACCCTGACTCTTTTTGCCGGCCTGGCAACCGGTATTGGCAGCGCCATTGCTTTTTTTGCCAAAAGAACCAATACCAAATTTCTTTCTGTTTCTCTTGGTTTTTCTGCCGGGGTGATGATCTATATTTCCTTTGTAGAGATTTTCGTAAAGGCCCATGAAATACTTGCCGCTGACCTGGGGCAAAGGCCCGGGTACCTGCTTACGGTTGTGGCTTTTTTTTCCGGAATGATCCTTATCGCCGTTATCGATAAACTGGTGCCGGCTTTTGAAAACCCCCATGAACTTAAAAAGGTAGAACAACTCGAACCCACCGAGGAAGATATTAAGCGCAGCAGGCTTTACCGGATGGGCATGATGTCTGCTTTTGCCATTGCCATTCACAACTTTCCAGAGGGATTGGCCACTTTTTTGGCTGCATTGCAGGATATCAAGCTAGGTTTGCCCATCGCCATAGCCATTGCCATACACAACATCCCTGAAGGCATTGCCATCTCGGTACCTATTTATCATGCCACAGGCAGCAAAAGAAAAGCTTTTAAATACTCTTTCCTTTCAGGACTTGCCGAACCTTTGGGAGCAGTGGTGGGCTTTCTGTTGCTGCTGCCGTTTATGTCAGACGTGGTGTTTGGGTTTTTATTTGCTTCCGTGGCAGGTATTATGGTATTCATTTCCATAGATAACCTGCTTCCGGCCGCAAGGGAATACGGCGAGCCGCATCTTTCCCTTTATGGACTGATGGGGGGAATGGCTGTGATGGCGTTAAGCCTGGTATTTTTTATGTAAAAGGAATTAAAGGCCGGTTAATTCATCCGTTCAAAGATCACCAAAAAGCTGTCAGCAAAACCTTTGCCCCGCATTTCATCCCGCAGGCTTTCCGCCCCTTCACGCTCAGGAAAAGTTCCGATGATCAGCCTGTATAGCCTGCGTCCATTTACCCTGGAAACATTTATAAAAACCGGATTTTCATATTCCTCTTCATACGCTCTGGCAAGCCTTGAAAGATTGTCCGTGTTATGATAAGATGCCAGCTGCACCCCAAATCCCATGGGACTGGTTGCTTTAAACTCACTGTTGTAAAACCCCGAATCAACGACCTCCGGATCTTTTGAGTCGCTTACTGCAGGTCTTTGGCTCTCTTGCTGATATTCGCCTAACAACTGTTCTTCCCTTTCTTTTCTGGAAAAAGCCTCTGAAAGAGTAACGGTTTCTGCTTCAATGGGGGAGGTGGACTCTTGAAAAACCGGCAAATCCCTCCCGGTGGATCCCTGTTGAATGGTTTGCGGGTCCTGCTGATGAAGATCCAGGTGCATGGCAAACTGGTCGGACAATGCCGGGTCTATTTCCACGGCCTTGCGAAGATTTTTCCTTGAAGCCGATTTTCTTCCCGTCTGACGATATGCAATGGCTTTGTAATAATATACCGATGCATTATTCGGGAAAAAACCGGCTGCCCTTTTCAGGTCTTCAAGGGCTTCATCATAAATTCGTATTTCGCACAAAGCTTTGCCCCGGTAAAGGATACCTTGTTCAAATCCGGGTTCCAGCCGCAAAGCGATTTCAAAATCTTTCAATGCAACCTGGAATTCCCCCAACTCAAAATTGCAGCGCCCCCTTTGAAAAAAAGAGGCATAGTGGGGATCTAACCTGATGGCAAGACTCAGATCCTGAATGGCTTCTTCATAATCTTCATTCAGGTATCTGGCAAGCCCGCGAAAATAATATGCCTGGTCTGAATATCCCGGATCAATTTCTATGGAAATATTAAAATCTTTAACGGCTCCCTCATAATCCCTGAGTTCAGTTTTTGCAATTCCCCGGTATAAAAAAGCTTCGGCATACAAAGGGTAAATCTCTATGGCCTCATTAAAAAAATAAAGGGCCTGCTCAAAATCCTTATTAACACCCATTTTTACTCCTTCCGCAAAAATACTGTTGGCTTTGTTAATCTCTTCCATGCTGGTTTGTGCATGGACCATCCGGAAGCCTCCGCATAAAAATATTATCAAGAACAGGATCGTTTTTTTCATGGCAGTTTTGTCTGTTTGTATCAAACCTTGGATATCGCTGCAAAATTATTTAAATGGCAGGTTTTGTTATGAACCGGAAGCCAAAGTTTTTAACAGCATTTGTTAATAAATCCATGGAAGAAGAGTCATCTTCCGAAGTTACCCCCTTGCATATTGATTCAGCTTTCCGTTAAGCCAATGCGCGGTTTTATGGTAAAAACGTTTCTGCCGGAAGCCAAGCACCCAGGCTATTCCCTTTATGCTGTTGGTAAGAAAAAGTTCATCGGCCTGCAGGATGTCCGCAATGTCAATCTTTTTTTCCCTGGTTGGCAAACCCTCCCGGTGGGCTATATCCAGGATAACCGATCGCATCACCCCTTCCACACAGCCCTGATCCAGGGAAGGAGTTTGCAGCTCCCGGCCTTTGACCAGAAAAATATTGGAACTGGAGGCCTCTGCAAAGTTGCCGGCTTCATTGATAATCAAACAATCATCCAGTTTTCTTTCTTTGCAAAAAATTCCCGCCAAAACAAACAAAAGGCTGTTGGATGATTTCAGGGGAGAAAGCCTGTTTACCGGTTTAGCAGTGTCGGGATAGATATCTATCAATAAACCTTTTTTATTCAGGTAAAACCCTGTTTTTTCCAGGGAAACCGTTTCGATAAAAAAGGAAACTTCGTTGGTAGCCGGGGCATAATAACCCCCTTCTTTGCGGAACATGGCCAGCCTTGCACGGGCAGGTCCCCCATCAGGATGATTCTTTTGGTAAACCCGCAAAAGTTCCGTGGTGAACTGCTCAAGAGAAAAACCGGCAGGAAAGTTCATTTTTAATACCCCGGCGCTTTTTTTTAACCGTTGATAATGTTTCTCTGCCCACAATATCTTTCCGTTTTCAAGCCTTATGGTTTCAAATACCCCATCCCCATACCTGAAAACCCGGTTTTCCGGTGAAATTTGAAAAGTATCCCGATTTATCAACTCCCCGTTGTATGAGATATATAATGCCATAAACCACGGATCAGAAAATGTGATTCAGAAAATTGGTAAGAAAAGCCGGCTCCAGCACAATAGTAAACAGCACCCCGAAAATGGCCCCCCAGAAGTGTACATCGTGTCCAATGTTATCTGTCCCCCTTTTGCTCATATATGCAGAGTAGGCCAGGTAAAGTATCCCGAAAATAAAAGCCGGAATAGGGACGGGAAAGAATATGAACATTACTGACCCCTGTGGATATACTATGATACTGGCAAAAAGCACCGAAGAAACTGCTCCGCTGGCCCCGACAGAGTTATAATAGTAATTTTTCCGGTGTTTGAAGTAGGAGGGGATCACACTGCAAACCAGGCCCCCAACATAAAGCAATACAAAAAACAATTGACCGGAAGGCCCGAAGTGCATTTCAAAGATCTGCTCAACCATGCGCCCAAAAGAAAACAACACAAACATATTTACCAAAAGATGCATGTAATCCACGTGCAGCAGCCCGTAGGTAAGGAACCGGTAAAAACTTTTCTGGCTGTCAATCAACGAAGCATTGAACTTCATTCGCTCAAAAATATGGGGCTTGCTGAAAGCGGTAACAGACACCAATACGGTTAAAATAATGATGAATACAGTGATGCTCATAGTTTCTGCAGTTTTTGCAAAGATACTTTTTCCTGAGAAAATCCTGAGGGTACCCTTGTGTTATTATTATAAAAAATTAACTATATGAATGTTTATAACGGAAGTGGTTTTAAAAAAACACGGATTTTTCCCGTATTTCTTTTCAAAAGGTTCAGGATTTAATTTTCCTTTTGGTATTTTTATCCACCAAAAAAACAAATGATTCATACTATCAACACCATTCTCTGGGACTGGAACGGAACCCTTTTAAACGATACGGATATTTGCCTTTTAGGCATCAACAGGCTGCTTGTTAAAAGGAACCTTCCTGAGTTAAATAAAGAGAAATACCGCAACATTTTTACTTTCCCGGTAAAAGATTATTACCTGGCAGCAGGGTTTAATTTTGAAGAGGAGCCATTTGAAACCCCTGCCGAAGAATTTATCCTGGAGTACAAAAGTTTGTTAAATAAAGCCTCCCTTTTTGAAGATGTATTTGATACCCTTGAGCTGTTTCGCAGAAAGGGTCTTCGGCAATTTATCATCAGCGCTATGGAGCAGAATGCCCTGGAGGATTCGGTTAAGCAATGGGGAGTCAGTAAGTTTTTTGATCAGATTTGCGGTGTTGAGGACAACCTGGCCTTTTCAAAAGTGCACCGGGGCAAAGACCTCATTCAACGAAAAGCACTTGATCCGGAAAAAACGCTGATGGTTGGGGATACGCTTCATGATTTTGAGGTAGCCGAAGAACTGGGTATAAAAACATTCCTTGTAAGCAGGGGACATCAGCATCATGCCCGTCTGAAAAAAACAGGATGCCCGGTCTTTGAAGACTTCAGCCGGTTACTGAAGCACCTGAACGGGCATCCCTGATTACGTTTTATTCTGGCCAATGGTTAATGGTGGATATTTAGCCGGTCAAAAGTATCATCTTCCAGTATTTCAATGGCTTTCAGGTATGCTTCATCCAACTTAAGGGATACCTGAATTAAAGCGCTGAAATCAAACAGGTTTCTGGCAATCAGTCCTTTCAGCTGGTTTTTCATGAATTTTTCAGAAGCATCGGCTTCGTCAGTATCTCTCTTTACATCCTGGCTGGCTGCATAATTATAAAGTTTTTCCAGCAATTCGTCATCCACTTCAAATTCTGCAATAAAGGTTTCTACATCGGGATACTTTTGGCTGAAAGCTTCACGGTTATCATTGGTATAGTTGATCCCAAAACTATTCATAATGCCCCTTCTGATAAGTCTGCCGTAATAATCCGAAACCCTGTTGGTGTCAATGGGGATAAAAAAGTCGGGCATGATACCGCCCCCACCATATACAACGCGCTCGTTGTTTTTGGTAAAATATTTCAGGGAGTCGGGAAAAGTAATGTTTTCGGGACTTACCAATTCACCGTTTTGCAACCTGGTGGTAAGATCGGCATAATATTTATCGGTGCCTTCATCGTAAGGCTTTTGAATGCTTCTTCCTGTGGGGGTGTGGTACCTGGCGGTGGTCAACCGTATGGCAGAACCATCGGGCAGGTCAAATGGTCTTTGCACCAGGCCTTTCCCAAATGAACGCCGCCCGACAAGCAGGCCGCGATCCCAGTCCTGCAGTGCACCGGCAACAATTTCACTGGCAGAGGCACTGCCTTCGTTTAACAAAACCACCACTTTTCCTTCCTTAAAGTTCCCACGGAAAGAGCTGTTAAAACGCTGTGTTGGTGCCGAATGACCTTCAGTATACACGATCAGCTTATTTCTTTCAAGAAACTGGTCGGCCAGGTCAATGGCCACATCCAAAAATCCTCCCGAATTATAATTCAGATCAAGGATCAGGTGTTTTATCCCTTCCTTTTTTAGCTCGTCTATGGCCTGCCGGTATTCGCGCATGGTGGTGCGTGAAAAACGGTTCAGCTTGATATAACCGATCTCAGGGGTGGCCATAAATGCCGCATCAAGCGAGTTGATGGGAATCCGGTCGCGGGTTATGGTAAAATCCAATATCTCGGGTGCACCTCTGCGGTAAATGCCTACGGTTACTTTGGAGCCTCGGTCTCCACGCAACTTACGCTGAACCATTTCATTATTTACATGGCTACCCGTGGCTTTTTCTCCTTCAATGGTTACAATTTTATCTCCAGGCATAATGCCGACCTTTTCGGAAGGACCTCCCGGAATGGGACTGACAATAACGATGGTGTCGTTCAGAATATTGAACTGCACTCCAATTCCTTCAAAACTTCCCTCCAAAGGTTCATTGGCACGGCGAAGCTCATCGGCCGAAAGATACATACTATGGGGATCCAGCTCTTTTAATATCCCCCTTATTGCATGCTCCACAAGGGCTTCATCGCTTACAGAGTCTATGTAGGCAAATTCTATCACCTGCAAAGCACGAACTATTTTTTCGACCTGTTCTTCACTTACCTGGCCTTTAACCTCTTGGTTTGAAGTAAAACCCACAAAGAAAAAAACCAATACTGCTAAAAAAGATTGCTTAAATAATTTCATTATTTCGGTCTGTTCTGGTTAAGAAATTTATTTTTTCAACGTTGCCGGGAATTTATCCTGCATTATTAAAAACTTCACTTAATACCAATTTGTTTATTTAACGTAAAATACCCGGCTGCATTTCAAGCTACAAAAGTAACAAAATATGGGGGTTAGGTTTTTATAAGAAAAAATTCATGGTCTGTTGTTAGGTTTTTTAACGGTAAATTACCAAATTTGATTGCAAAAACAAAACCAGCGTTTTACCTGAAACTTTAAAAAATCATAAATCTGCAGGAAAATCTCTCACATAAAGAACTAAAAAAAGTTGAAAAACGAAGGTTTTTCAGCAGCCTGATCTATCCCCTGGCTTTTATTATTGTTTTGTGGCTGGTAAAGGCCGTAGAAATTTTCTTTGACCTGGAACTATATCAATACGGTATATTCCCTCAGGATATTAAAGGGCTAAGAGGAATTATCTTTTCTCCCTTTATTCATGGCAGTTTTTCGCACCTGATTTCCAACAGCATCCCCCTGTTGGTTCTTGGGGTGGCATTGTATTATTTTTACCGCGATGTGGCACACAAAGTTTTTTTTCTTGCCCTGATCATCACCGGTTTATGGGTTTGGATAGTTGCCCGCCCTTCTTTTCATATTGGCGCAAGCGGAATTTTATATAGCCTGGCTGCATTTTTGTTTACCAGTGGGGTCATCCGCAGGCATCCCCGCTTAATGGCGCTTTCTCTTCTGGTGGCTTTTCTTTATGGCGGAATGGTATGGGGAGTTTTTCCCATAAAAGAGGGTGTGTCATGGGAATCTCATCTGATGGGCATGATTTCCGGGGTTTTGCTGGCTTTTCATTTTAGGCGTCATGGACCGCAAAGAAAAAAATACTCCTGGGAGTTGGAAGAAGAAGCAGAGGAAGAAGAGGATGATGAGGAAAATCATCCGGAAGGGCCTGTATGGCATCGTTTTGAAAAAGAAAAAGGGTCGGGCAGGGAAACGAACCCGAATGCTACAAATGCAGGTAAAATTAATTATGTTTTCAAATCCAAGCCCAGGGGTGCCGGTCCGGATTAAGATCAGTAAGTGCCCCGGTCTATTTCCCGCTGAATGTCCTTTTTCTTAAGGGTATCACGCTTATCATAAAGTTTCTTTCCTTTGGCAAGAGCGATTTCAAGCTTTGCAAGGCCTTTTTCATTAATAAAAAGAAGGGTTGGTACAAGGGTAAGGCCTTTTTCCTCCAGTTTAGATTTGAGCTGTTTCAGTTCCCGGGCAGTCAATAAAAGTTTTCGGTCGCGTTTGGGATCATGATTATTATAAGTCCCATAATCATATTCCGAAATATGCATGTTCCTCACAAACAATTCATCTCCGGTAAAAGCACAATAAGCCTCATTAATGCTTGCTTTCCCATTACGAATGGATTTTATTTCCGTACCCGTAAGAACCATTCCGGCAATGAATTTTTCCAGCAGGAAATATTCAAAAGATGCTTTTTTATTTTTTATTTTTATGTTGGAACCCATAAGCTATTTTTCGAGTGACAAATGTACGAAAAATCATTCAGCGATCAGGGGTAAGCAGGTGGAAGGGGGTTGTGTTTATCCGGGATTAAGACGCATAAAAAATTGATTATTAGCGCCCTGAAAAGCCAAATACCGAATTCTGTGAAACCGGAAAAACAATAATTACAACCAATTTGGCTTTTTTTAAAATAAAAATTAATCACATATCTTTCAAAACAAGTAAAAAAAAGTTGTGTTATTTATAAAAAAATATACTTTTGCAAAAAATAAAACCCTTTACTTATGTATTGGACTTTAGAATTAGCCTCAAAACTGGAAGATGCACCATGGCCCGCCACCAAAGAAGAGCTTATTGATTATGCTTTGCGCTCGGGTGCCCCGATGGAAGTTATTGAAAATCTTCAGGAAATTGAAGATGAAGGGGACGTTTATGAAAGCATTGAAGACATCTGGCCGGACTATCCAACCAAAGATGATTTCTTTTTTCATGAAGATGAATATTGACAGAATTAAATGGGATCTTCTAAAAAGTATAATACCGGCTCCAGGGCCGGTTTTTTTTTAATTGCCCAAGGCTTTTTTATTTTTATCTAATTGGATTAACTTTGCTTTCCTTATTCTGATGACGGCAAAACATAATTAAACGCAAATCAACCTTATATGCTCAATCTTATTAAAAAGATTTTTGGTACCAAAGCTGAAAAGGATTACCGTGAAATAAAACCCCTATTACAGCAAATTTTTGATAATTACGAAGAAATTAAAAGCCTGGACAATGACCAACTGAGGGAAAAAACCCTGGAGCTTCGTCAAAGGATCAAACAACATGTGGATGCCGAACAGCAGGAAATTGATAAATTGCGCAGGCAGGTGGATGAAAAATATGAAATGGAGGTAGAGGAAAAGGAAAAAATTTACACCCGCATTGATGTCCTCGAAAAACAGCAGCAGGAAAAAACAGGTGAAGTTTTATTGGAACTGCTACCCGAAGCTTTTAACGTTATCAAGGAAACAGCCCGTCGTTTTAAAGAGGAAAAAGAAATAACAGTAACAGCTAATGAATTTGACAGAAACCTTGCTGCCAGCCGCCCAAGCATTGAAATAAAAGGCGATAAGGCCATTTATAAAAACCAGTGGATCGCCGGGGGAAACATGATCACCTGGGACATGGTTCACTACGATGTGCAGCTTATCGGTGGCATTCACCTGCATAAAGGAAAAATTGCAGAGATGGCCACCGGGGAAGGAAAAACATTGGTAGCAACCCTGCCGGTATATTTAAATGCCTTGGCCGGTAAAGGAGTTCATATTGTTACGGTTAACGACTACCTTGCCAAACGTGACTCCGAATGGATGGGCATGCTCTTCGAGTTCCATGGGTTAAAGGTGGATTGTATTGACAAACACCAGCCAAACTCTCAGGAAAGAAGGAATGCCTATCTTGCAGATATCACCTATGGCACAAACAACGAATTCGGGTTTGATTACCTCAGGGACAACATGGCAAACAGCCCGGATGACCTGGTTCAACGCAAGCATAATTACGTTATCGTGGATGAGGTCGATTCTGTGCTGATTGACGACGCCCGTACACCCCTTATTATTTCCGGTCCAACACCCCAGGGTGAAAAGCATGAGTTTCATGAAATGAAACCAAAGGTAGAGAAACTGGTTAATGCACAACGCCACCTGGTAACCAATTTACTTGCCGAAGCCCGGAAACTTTTGCTACCCAAAGAAGGTGAACCCGATGAAAAGAAAGGAGGCGAGCTCCTGCTTCGCTGCCACAGGGGACTGCCAAGAAATAAAGCGTTGATCAAATTCCTCTCCGAGCCCGGTATGAAAACCATACTGCAGAAAACGGAGAATTATTATATGCAGGAGCAAAATAAACATATGCATATTATTGATGACGAGCTTTATTTTGTCATCGAAGAAAAAAATAATTCCATTGAGTTGACCGATAAAGGCATTGACCTGATCACCAGCCAGACAGATGATCCGGGGTTCTTTATCCTGCCTGACATGGGATCGGAAGTTGCGGAACTGGAAAAATCAGATCTGCCTCCCCAGGAAAAACTGGAAAAGAAAAACCAGTTGCTCAATGATTTTTCTGTTAAAAGTGAGCGGGTGCATACCATCAACCAGCTTTTGAAAGCCTATACCATATTTGAAAAAGATGATCAGTATGTGATCATGGACAATAAGGTAAAAATCGTTGATGAGCAAACCGGAAGGATCATGGAGGGAAGAAGGTACTCTGATGGTTTGCACCAGGCCATTGAAGCCAAGGAAAACGTAAAGGTTGAGGCTGCCACACAGACCTATGCCACCATTACCCTGCAGAATTATTTCAGGATGTACGAAAAACTGGCAGGTATGACCGGTACCGCCGAAACCGAAGCAGGAGAGTTCTGGAATATTTACAAACTGGATGTGGTAGTTATCCCTACTCATCGCCCCATTATACGTATTGACCGGGAAGACCTGGTATTTAAAACCAAAAGGGAAAAATACAATGCCGTTATCAATGAAATCAGCGACTTGGTAAAGGCCGGAAGGCCTGTGCTTGTGGGGACAACCTCTGTGGAGATTTCCGAGTTGCTTAGCCGCATGCTTAAACTGCGTAGTATTAAACACAACATACTCAATGCAAAGCAACACCAGAAAGAAGCCCAGATCGTTCTGGAGGCGGGGCAGGCCGGAACGGTGACCATTGCCACGAACATGGCCGGGCGGGGTACTGACATCAAGCTTGGATCCGGGGTTAGGGAAGCCGGCGGTTTGGCCATTGTTGGTACCGAGCGCCACGAATCGAGAAGGGTCGACCGCCAGCTCAGGGGTCGCGCCGGACGACAGGGAGACCCAGGCTCATCCCAGTTCTTTGTCTCCCTGGAAGACGACCTCATGCGTGTGTTCGGCTCCGAAAGGATCGGCCGCATCATGGACCGGCTGGGACTTCAGGAAGGGGAGGTGATCCAGCATTCCATGATCACCAAGTCCATTGAAAGGGCACAGAAAAAAGTTGAAGAAAACAACTTTGGTATCAGAAAAAGATTGCTGGAGTACGATGATGTGATGAATGCCCAGCGCGAGGTTATCTACAAAAAAAGGCACAATGCCCTTTTTGGTGAAAGACTTGCCGTAGATATTGCCAACATGATGTATGATACCTGTGATTACATGGTGGTTGAATACCAGGATCAGGCCGATTATGAAGGATTCAAATTTGAATTGATCCGCACCCTCGGCATGGAACCCCCCTTCAATCAACAGGAATTTCTGGAATCCAAATCCGAAAAACTTACTGAACAGCTTTACCTGGAAGCCATTAAAACCTATAAAGAGAAAAATAATATCATTGCCCAAAAGGCTTACCCGGTAATCAAGGAGGTTTATGAAAAGGCCGCCCAGAAATACCAGAACATTGCGGTTCCGATAACGGATGGTATTAAAACTTTAAACATCCTTGCAAACCTTGAAAAGTCTTATCAAACTGAAGGAAGAGAAGTGGCCCTTTCCATCGAGAAAGGAATTACCCTGGCTATTATTGACAATGCCTGGAAGGATCACCTGCGCGAAATGGATGATTTGAAGCAGTCGGTCCAGGGGGCTGCCTATGAGCAGAAAGACCCCTTGCTGATCTACAAGTTCGAATCCTTTGAACTCTTCAAAAGGATGATACAGAAAGTCAATAAAGACATTATTTCCTTCCTTGGAAAAGCGCGTTTGCCCATTCAGGATCCCGACCAGGTACAACAGGCTGCTGCCCGGGAAAAAACCGATATGAGCAAATTGCAAACCACCAGGAGTGACCTGCCAGGCCAACGGGCCGGACAAAAAAAAGCTGAGCCCGTGAGGGTGGAGAAGAAGGTGGGAAGAAATGAACCTTGTCCTTGTGGCAGCGGTAAAAAATACAAACAATGTCATGGTAAGGCATAATTTGCAGATACCAGGCTTTGTTGAACAAAAATTCTGAGAACAATGTTTGTATCGGAAATAACCTTGCGGGTCAGATATGCCGAAACGGATCAGATGGGGTTTGCTTATTACGGCAACTATGCCCAGTATTATGAAGTAGGAAGGGCAGATGCCATGCGCCAACTGGGCATGACCTACCGCAAAATGGAAGAAAAAGGAGTGATCATGCCCATTGCCACCATGAACTGCAAATACATCCGCCCGGCATTTTATGATGACCTCCTGACAGTTAAAACCATCGTAAAGGAAATACCCGGCTCCCGGATGCATTTTATTTACGAAATTTACAATGAAAAGGGAACCCTTTTAAATATTGGGGAAACTGTTCTTGCTTTTGTAAAAAAAGGAACGGGAAGACCCTGTGGTGCGCCCGATTGGTTCGTGGAGAAACTAAGGGAAAAATTCAATTAATTAATTTCCCGGCCTGAATAATAATCAGAATATAAAACTTAAAGAAATGGATATTGAAGTTGTTTTAGGTGAAAATCAAAAAGTTGATGCACTTTATAAGGGGTTTGTGATTAAAACCGACCAACCTGAAAAAGCCGGAGGAGACAACAGCGCCCCATCTCCTTTTGATTTGTTTTTGGCTTCGGTGGCCACCTGTGCAGGATTTTACGTTAAGTCCTTCTGTCAGCAAAGAGATCTTCCGGAAAAAGGCATTCGCATCATCCAAAAAATGCAACGGGACCCTGTAAAAAAGATGATCTCAAAAGTAAAAATAGACATCATCGTGCCTGATGGTTTTCCTGAAAAATATAAACATTCCCTGATCAAAGCTGCAGAAGCCTGTACGGTAAAAAAGCACATTGCCGATGCACCAGAATTTGTTGTAAATACCAGGTAAACTTATTTGTGATGAATAATAAAAAAACCCTTGTAATCGGTGCCAGTCAAAACCCAATGCGGTATTCCCACAAAGCTGTTAAAAGGCTTTTGAAATATAATGTGGAAGTTTGTGCTATTGGAAAAAGGGAAACTGAAATCGAAGAAGTTAAAGTTTATAAGGGAACTCCAAAGTTTGAAAATATACACACTGTTACCCTTTACCTGAACCCCGACAATCAGGAAGAATACCTGGACTATATCCTGTCGCTGAAACCCCGGCGGATTATTTTTAACCCGGGCACCTACAACCGCAAACTGGATGACATGGCCAGGGAAGCTGGCATTGAAACCATTGAGGATTGCACCCTGGTGATGCTCGATATGGATGAATATTAAACCTATAAACCAAATTTCTCCCGTAACGAATTCCCTGACAGAAAATCATTACGGGTTTTCTCAATTTTAAAATTTTTATTGCCAATGGAACCCAAAGATCTTGGATTTGACTCCAAACTCATTCATGCCGGAACAATAGATGACAAGTTTGGCAGCGCCACCGTACCGATTTACCAGACCAGTACGTTTAAATTCAAAAATGCCGATCATGGAGCAGCCTGTTTTTCGGGTGATTCGGATGGATACATTTACACCCGCATCAACAACCCCACCATCGATGCCCTGGAAAGACAAATGGCAAGCCTGGAAAACGGCTACAGGGCCGTAGCCACCAGCTCCGGAATGGGGGCGGTAAACACCATTTATATGGGCCTTTTAAAGCAGGGAGATCACATGATCAGTACCGCTGCCGTTTATGGCCCCTCCAGGGTGGTAATGGAAAAACATTACAGCAAATTTGGCATTGAATCCACCTACCTGGATACAACCAATGCAGAAAACATACGAAAGGCCATCAGGCCGAATACCCGGATGATCTTTATTGAAACCCCTTCCAATCCCACCATGGATATCACAGATCTGAAAGAAGTGGTAAAAATCGCAAGGGAAAACAATCTGATCACTGTTGCCGACAATACCTTTTGCAGCCCATATCTGCAAAGGCCGCTTGAGTCCGGCTTCGATATTGTCTTTCACTCCATCACCAAATTCCTCAACGGGCACGCTGATGTGGTAGGAGGGGTCCTTGTTACCAGGGAAAAAGAATTGCATGATATCCTGCGGCCCATGATGGTCAATCTGGGCTGCAATATGGATCCCCATCAGGCTTACCTGGTGATCAGGGGACTCAAAACCCTGTCCCTGCGCCTGGAAAAATCCCAGGAAAGCGCCCTGAAAATCGCCCAATTCCTCGAAAGTCACCCAAAAATTGATTGGGTCCGTTATCCCGGCCTCAAATCCCATCCGCAGTTTGAGCTGGCAGCCAATCAAATGTCGGGGTCCGGGGCCATGATCAGTTTTGAAGTGAAAGGCGGTCTGAAAGCAGGTAAGGTGCTGATGGACAATGTAAAACTTTGCATCCTGGCTGTTTCGCTGGGTGGTGTAGAAACCCTTATTCAGCACCCGGCTTCCATGACGCACTCCAAAATGGCTAAAAATGACAGGGAAAATGCAGGAATTACCGATGGCCTGGTTCGGTTTTCAGTGGGTATTGAAAATGTTGAAGACCTCCTTAGCGACCTCAAACAAGCCCTGAACAAGATATAACCTGAAATTCTGTGCTTTTGAAAGCTTTGTAAATATCGCTTTCTTTAAAAATTTAACGCCAGCCTGGAAAATATTCCGGGCATTTTTTGTTAATTGGTTTAAAATGAACAAAAAAGATGCACCTTCAAACAAATAATTTTATATTTTTGTGAGCCATTTTAATTTGTGTTGATGGAAACCTGATAATACCGGTTTTTTTGGTAACGCACACTTATGTTTGAGTGTATTTTTATGAAGACATCCTTCTTTAACTTTAATTAGTAATAATTTTTTAATTTTTTTCTGATGGAAAATAAGGAACAAACGAATCCCAATGCTGAGAATAAAGATCAGAACAGGGAGGAGAACCTGACTTCGGTTGAAAACACCGAAAAAAGCACAAAACAAACTTCTGAAGAAAACAAAACCACGGAAACGGAAACTCTGAAAAAAGAGAAGAAACCCGTTGCTTCCAAAAAAACGGAAGAATCTCCCGAAACCAGCCCCAAAGATCAGGAACAATCACCCGAAAAGACTGATGGGGACCAAAAAACTGTTGATTCATCTCCAGCTCCTGAAAAAGGAGAAAAAACTTCCGGGCTAAAAAAAGAGGAAACGGAGGAGACGATTGCTTCACTGCCTGCTCAGGAATCTGATACCGCAGAAAAAGAAAAGTCTTCAGAAGAAGCTTCCTCAGAAGAAAAACCTGTTGTCCCCGACAACCAGGTGAAAAACGCTGAAGAAAAAAACCAGGTTGAAAAACCTTTGGATGAGGAAACCCGGGATGGTGCCAGTGCAGAAAAAGAAAAATCACCGGAAACCCAAGCGGAGAATGCAAACAAGCCCGTTTCCGGAACATCTGCAGCAAATTCCGAAGCAAAGGAAGAAAAGTCCCCCGTAAATAAAAAAGAATCCACATCAGAGCAGGCAGCTTCCCCCGGACCGGAAGTAGCTGATCCGGCGCAGACCGCGGATTCATCTCCTGTTTCATCGCCCGAAGAGGAAAAACCTGCTGCGGAAGCCGCCGATGAAGAAACCGGGAAACCTGAAAAAACCAAAGGTCCTGAAAAATCCTTTGAGGATAAAGAGGAAAAAGACGATACCGAGGACCTAAGCGAACGCTACAACCAAATGAAGCAGGAGGAACTGGTAGAAGCCCTGGAAAACCTTGTAAAAGAGGAAGATGTTAATACCATCAGGAAACACATTGGATTCATTAAGGCTTCTTTCCGCAAATTGGTAAAGGAAGCATCCCTGGATGATTTTGAAAAATCCCTGGATAAGGACAACCCCCAGGAAGAAACCCCGGAAAAGCCTGCAGACCCTTTGACCGAAAGATTTGATGCCGCTTTTGCCATTTACAAAGAAAAAAAGTCCATTTACGACCAGGAGCTGGAACAACGCAAACAGGAAAACCTGAAAATCAAGGAAAACATCCTTGAAGAGCTGCGCAACCTGATCGACTCCGAAGAGGAGTTGAAAAAGACCTATGATCTTTTTAACGACCTTCAGGAAAGATGGAGGCAGGTGGGGCCAATACCGCAGGGCTCCAAAGGCACACTTTGGAATAACTACCATTTCCTGGTAGAAAAGTTTTTTGACAAGGTAAAAATTAACAAGGAACTCAAGGATCTTGACCTGAAAAAGAACCTGGAAACCAAAACCGAACTTTGCGAAAAAGCCGAAGAGCTGCTGTTGGAACCCTCTATTACCAAATCTTTTCAGCGATTACAAAAACTTCATGAAGCCTGGAAAGAAACAGGCCCGGTACCCAAAGACAAAAAAGATGAACTTTGGGACCGGTTCAAAGCAGCCACCGATAAGCTCAATAGCCGCCGGCAGGAACATTACGATAACCTCCGTGAAGAGCAGAACAAGAATTATGCAGCCAAAATATTGCTTTGCGAAAAAGCAGAAGAGGTTGCTTCCCGTCAACCCGATTCACCCCGGCAATGGCAAAAAAGCACCGATGAGATCAATGAACTTTTCAAGGTTTGGAAATCCATTGGTTTTGCCCCAAAAAAGGTTAACAATGAAATTTGGAATCGTTTCCGGACAGCCCTGGATAGCTTTTTTAAAAATAAAAAGGAGTTTTTCAGGAAATTTAAGGAAGTACAAACAGAGAACTACAATCAAAAGCTAAACCTTTGCATGCAGGCCGAAGCCCTCAAAGACAGCGAAGACTGGAGGCGAACCACCGAAGAACTGATTGATCTGCAGAAGCAATGGAAAAAAATCGGCCCCGTTCCGGCTAAGTTTTCCGATAAGATATGGAAACGTTTCCGGGCAGCCTGCGATGATTTTTTCAACAGAAAAAGCGAACATTTCTCCAGTATTGGGGAGAAACAGGAAGAAAATCTGGAAAAGAAAAAAGCACTCATTGAAAAGATAAAAACCCATCAATATGCTGACGACAACAATGAAAACCTTAAAACGCTTAAGGAGTTTCAGCGTGAGTGGATGGACATCGGACATGTGCCTATCAAACAAAAAGATAAAATCCAGAATGAATTCCGAAAAGCCATTGATGATCAATTTGAAATTCTCAAAATCAGTAAGAAGGCTAAAAGCACCCTTTCTTTCCGAACCAAAATAGAAAACATCAAGAATTCGCCACAGGCAGATAATATCATTTACAAGGAGCGCAACTTTATAAGCAATAAGATCAACGCCTTACAGAATGATATCAATCTTTGGGAAAACAACATCGGCTTTTTTGCCTCATCTAAAAAAGCAGATGTATTAAAGGCGGAGTTTGAGGAAAAAATAGAAAAGGCCCGCCAGGAAATTGCCATACTGGACGAAAAGCTTAAAATCTTGCGAAACTCTGAATAATACCCTTTTGAAAAGCCGGTTTATCCGGCTTTTTTTTAAATCATTAAAAAGAAACCATTTTTTTAGTATTTTGGTATAGAAAAAAAACACTCCTGTAAATTTTTCAGATATGAAAAAAAATCTTGTTTCCCTGGTTTTGTTATTTTTTATTTTCAGTGGTGTCGCCCACGCACAAATCATTACCCGGCCAAAGATAGGTTTCGGAATAAAAGCCGGGATGAATTTTTCTAGTTTATCTTCTGACAAAGCTGCCATGGCCGAAGAACAACGAGTGGTTGCCCTGTCTGACGCATACACGGGTTTTCACTTTGGGCTGGTAAGTGAAATTGTTTTGCCGGGTTTTTATTTACAACCAGAATTTTTGTTTACACGCAACGGCAGAGACTACAGGATTGATCCTCCGGCAGATGTTGCAGATCAAAATCCGGACTTTTTCACCCACCGCTTCAATCATTTCGTTTTACCTGTAATTGTAGGTACCAAATTGGGACCGCTTAAAGTAGGGGTGGGTCCTTCCTTTTCCTTTCTGCTGAATCAGTCTTTTGATGCAGGTGATGAAAATGACTTTTCACCAAAATTGGAAAATTTTTCGCTTGGTTACCAGGTTGGGGTTGGCCTGGCTTTTGGAAACCTCCTTTTTGACGCCCGTTATGAAGGCAGCCTGAGTCGATTTGGAGATGGTTTTTCCTATAATGATAATGAATTTTCCTTAAATACCCGCCCTCAGCAATATATTTTCAGTGTAGGGCTGCTGTTTTGATATCCTGCATCAGTTAGCGGAAAATAATGGCTTTTACCGGTGAAATACGGGTTACAATGTAAGATGGGACCAGCAGCATGATCATACAAATGGCAAAAGTACCCCCATTTAGCAGAATTACGTGGAACCATTCAATATTAATAGGCACTTCTGACACATAATAAGACTCCTGATCAAGTTTTATCAGGCCATAATGGTTTTGCACCCATCCAAAGGTCAGGCCAACCAGGTTGCCCCATAAAAGCCCCTTAGCGATCAAAAAAGCTGCATTATAAAGAAAAACCCTTCTGACAAAATCATTGTTGCCCCCAACAGCTTTTAAAATACCGATCAGGTTGGTTTTTTCAAGCACCCCTATAAGCAGGGTGGTGATCATATTGATACCCGCCACCAACACCATCAGGAAAAGGATAACATAAACATTCATGTCCAGTAACGCCAGCCAGTCAAATATCTGGGGATACAACTCCCGGATACTCCTTGCATCCAGATGATAAGGGATAATATCGAAAACGGCTTCGGTAGTTTGGGCAATGTCCCGGTAATCGTATACCAGGATTTCGTATCCACCAATCTGATCTTCACTCCAATTATTAAGGCGTTGAATATGCCGGATATCCCCAAGGACAAAAAGCTCATCAAGTTCTTCAAGGCCTGTTTCATAAACACCGGCAATGGTCAGGCGCCTGATTCGGGGTGGTTCCTGGATAAAATACACAAAAATGTCATCCCCGGTACCGATATTCAGTCGCCTGGACATAAAACCTGAAATGATCACCTCATCAGACCTGTCCGTATCCGTCAAATTTAACACCGAACCTTCAACCAATCGCTCCCTGAAAAATGTCCAGTCAAAATCAGGGCCCACCCCTTTAAGAATGATTCCATGGATGTCCTCATCGGTTTTTATGATCCCGGCTTTGGTGGCAAATTCCTGCACATGCCGTACTTCTTCAATTTGCTTTATCTCCCGGGCAAAATCCTGGTCTTTAACAATGGGCCGGGCTTCGTAAGAAATATTAAAATCGTAATTGGTGATTTGAATATGGGAACCAAATCCGATTACCTTTTCCCTGATCTCGTTCTGAAAACCAGTTACTACCGCCACAGAAATGATCATCACCGCCA
This sequence comes from Bacteroidales bacterium, assembly GCA_007129255.1. Taxonomy (GTDB): domain Bacteria; phylum Bacteroidota; class Bacteroidia; order Bacteroidales; family UBA7960; genus PUML01. Next base: position 60,084 of record SKVW01000053.1, on the reverse strand, counting down.
GGCCAAGTGCAATGCTCAGCATGGATATTTTTTTTATTAACCCGGTAAAGCTATTTCCTTCACGGCTTTTATTCAATCTCCTGGCAATAAATAATGGAGTATTCAAAGGTTCGGTTTTTTTTTGCAAAATTATCATTTTTCCCGGACAACCTTATTTCGTATATCAACTTTAAAACTTCTCCGGGAGAAGTGCGCGCAAGGTTTTTCGCTTTTAAGAAATATTTTGACCGGAGCAAAAAAATAATTGTTTATAATACCAATTATGCGTATATTTTGGGTATAAAGCCGTTATGTTTAACGATTAATAAATCTGCGTGTTATGAATCAAATTGTATTGAAAAAGTTAATGGAAGTAAATGATTATCCCTGTGTTTCCATTTTGCTGCCCACCTATCGGACAGCCCCGGATAATCAAAAAAACGCTATCCGGATCAGGAATCTGGTTCGGGAAGCAGAGGAAAGGCTGCTTGGCGAATTCCCTAAAAGGGATATAACCCCCTTGATCGGAAAAATGCAAGCATTGGCCAATAATATTGATATTAGCAGGACTTTAGATGGTCTGGGCTTGTTTATCAGTAAAGATTTTGCTGAAAAAGTTGACCTCCCATTCAGGGTGAGGGAAAGGGTGATTATTGACAAAACCTTTGCTACGCGGGACATCATAAAAAGCGTCAACCGGGGCACACGGTATTATTTACTGGCAATTACGGCTCAAAAGGCCCGCCTGATGAGTTGTTTCAGAGACGATGCCGTGGAAATTTCCGATGGCTTTCCTGTGGAAAATGATATGGAATTTGCACAGTTCAATCTGTCCGATCTATCAAGAGAAAAAAAGAAAAAACTAAAAGAGTTCTATAACAATGTAGACAAAAGAGTTTTAGAGATCATTAAAAAAGATCCTGAAAAGCTGGTACTGGCAGGTGTTGAAAAAAATCTTTCGCTATATCGGGAAGTTGCAGACAATAAGGACATAATTTTAACACAGCTAAGCGGAAACTTTGACAATGCCTCTGTCCATGACCTTGGTAAAAAAGCCTGGCCAAAGGTTAAGGAAAAAATGCAGGAAGTCCGCAACGAGGCACTTGAAGATCTGAATAAAGCTGTAAGTAATGGGAAATATGCCTCCGGATTGTCGCAAGTATGGAATTTTACCTCACAGGGGCGCACCGGTTTGCTGCTTATTGAGGAAGATTACCACCAGCCCGCAAAACTGGAAAACCAAAATACACTTACTTTTCTGCATAAGCCGCAGGGCAACGGTACCATGGATGATGCAGTGGACGAGGTCGCAGAGCTGGCCATCAACAAAGGGGGAAGGGTTCTTTTTGTAGAAAACGGCTCTTTGAAAGAGCATGAAAAAATAGCGGCAATCCTTAGATATTAAAGAGGTATCTTATTAACAGCCCTTGTCCGGTTTAATAAAAATTGCAAAGCTCGCTAATCGTAATGATAGCGGGCTTTGCAATTGATAAAATGATCTGAATAATATTAGAAACGACCGGATAAATCTATTCGGTCTTAAAAACCAACTCTCCATCTTTTTCATCCACCAGCACTTTTGCGTTCTGCTGTATTTTTCCCGAAAGGATCTCTTTGGACAACCTGTTGAGGATACTTCGCTGAATAACCCGCTTTAGGGGTCTTGCCCCAAACTGTGGATCAAACCCTGCTTTTGCCACCCAGCTGATGGCGGCAGGGGTCAGTTCAATACTGATATGGTTATCGCTCAGCATTTCTTTTACCCTTTCCATCTGCAGGGAAACGATATCCTTTATTTCTTCCCTTGTCAGGGGCTTAAACATGATGATTTCGTCCACACGATTAATAAACTCGGGACGAATGGTTTTTTTTAACACAGTAAATACCTCATCGCGCGTGCTTTCAATTACCTTTTCCCGGTTCTCATCGGTAAGCTGTTCCATTTTTTCCTGGATCAGGCCTGAACCGATATTTGAGGTCATGATGATGATGGTATTTTTAAAATCCGCCAGGCGGCCTTTGTTGTCTGTCAGGCGGCCATCCTCCAGCACCTGCAACAGGATATTGAACACATCAGGGTGGGCTTTTTCAATCTCATCCAGCAAAATAACAGAATAAGGCTTTCTTCTGACAGATTCAGTCAATTGGCCGCTTTCTTCATACCCCACGTATCCCGGAGGGGCACCCACCAGCCGGCTTACGGTATGGCGTTCCTGGTATTCTGACATATCAATGCGCACCATGGCATTCTCATCATTGAAAAGAAATTCTGCCAAAGCCCTCGCCAACTCGGTTTTTCCCACTCCTGTAGTACCTAAAAAGATAAATGAACCAACCGGGCGTTTGTAGTCCTGAAGTCCGGCACGGCTGCGACGAATGGCATCAGACACCGCTTCAATGGCCTCATCCTGACCAATTACCCGCTTGTGTAACTCATCTTCAAGATACAGTAATTTTTCCCGCTCGCTTTGCAGCATGCGGCTTATGGGAATCCCTGTCCAGCGGGAAACAACATCTGCAATATCCTCCGCACTTACTTCTTCTTTGATCAGTGCAGCATCTGCCTGCATTTGCCGGAGTTTTGCATGCAGTTCCTGTTGCTTTTGCTCCGCTTCCTTGATTTTGCCATAACGCAATTCTGCAACCTTGCCAAAATCACCATTGCGTTCAGCCTGATCGGCCTCAAAGCGAAAACGTTCGATATCCGTTTTCTGCTTCTGGATCTCTTCAACAATGTTTTTCTCGCTTTGCCATTTGGCCTTCAGTTTGTTTCGTTCTTCCTGCAGATTGGCCAGCTCCTGGTTAAGCATTTTAAGTTTGGGTTCATCTTTTTCACGCTTGATGGCAGCCTTTTCAATTTCCAGCTGCCGGATGCGCCGTTCGGCTTCATCGAGTTCCTCCGGCACAGAGTTCATTTCCAGCCTAAGCTTGGAAGCCGCTTCGTCAATAAGGTCAATTGCCTTATCTGGAAGAAAACGGTCGGAAATATACCGCTGCGAAAGGTCCACAGAAGCAATAATGGCTTCATCCCTGATCCGCACCTGGTGATGGGTTTCGTAACGTTCTTTAAGCCCTCTTAAAATACTGATGGCATCCAGGCGGGACGGCTCATCCACAATAACAGTCTGGAACCTTCTTTCCAGGGCTTTGTCCTTTTCGAAATATCTTTGATATTCTTTTAGTGTTGTTGCGCCCACCGCCCTGAGTTCTCCCCGGGCAAGTGCCGGTTTCAGAATATTGGCCGCATCCATGGCCCCTTCGCCGCTTGCTCCGGCACCCACCAGGGTATGGATCTCATCAATGAAAAGCACATACTCCCCGTCAGAGCCCACAACCTCTTTTACAACCGCTTTGACGCGTTCTTCAAACTCGCCTTTATATTTGGCTCCGGCGATCAACGCTCCCATATCCAGGGCAAAGATCTTTTTGGATTTCAGGTTTTCCGGCACATCACCGTTTACAATCCGGTGGGCAAGCCCTTCGGCAATGGCTGTTTTTCCCACACCGGGCTCTCCGATAAGAATGGGATTGTTTTTGGTACGCCTGGAAAGTATCTGCAGGATCCTGCGGATCTCCTCATCACGCCCGATTACCGGATCAAGCTTGCCGGATAAAGCCAGATCGTTAAGGTTGTTGGCGTATTTATTTAAAGCATTGTAAGTATCTTCGGCGGTCTGGCTTTTAACGCCGGAGCCCTGTCTGAGGTCTCTGATGGCCTCTTTGAGGTTATCAACTGTTAATCCGGCATCCTTTAGCAGCTGTGCAATGTTCCCGGTTCCGGCGACAAGGGCAAGCAGCAGGTGTTCAATGGAAATAAATTCATCATTGAACTCCTTTAGCATACCCATGGCCTTTTGAAGGGTTTGATTGCATGAAGAAGATAAATATACCTCGCCACCGGCAACTTTCGGATATCCTTCAATGATCTTATCAAGGGCTTGCTGAATCACTTGCACATTGACATTGTTTTTTTTTAGCAGGTAAGGTGCCACATTTTCATCCACCGCAAGGATTCCTTTCAGCAAATGGCCGTTTTCTATGGCCTGGTGTTGGTAACCATTGGCTATTTCCTGGGCCTTTTGTATGGCCTCCTGTGATTTTATTGTGAAATTATTTAAATTCATTTTATTTATATATTTTTATTGCATTACCTATTAATATTTTCTCATCGCGGCTGCAAAGGTTAAACCATTCAAACCCCCAATAGGTTTTATGACATATTGGCATTTGTTTGAAATGTTTGGGTGTCAAAATTTCCGGACTCTTTTTGAACTGAAAAAATTTTAGCGTTTTGTGAATTGTTTTCGTATTATTGCCGGTCAAAAAATGGATATTTAAAGGACGCTTTTATGAAACTATTAAAATCCTTAACTAAGCTAAAACTGCACTGGCAGATTTTAATTGCGTTTATTCTGGCAATATTGTTTGGTATCTTTTTTAAAGATCATGTCATTTATGTTTCCTGGATGGGTGATATATTCCTGCGCCTGCTCCGGATGATTGTTATCCCTTTGATTTTAAGTTCAATTATTTCGGGATTGGTAAATATTGGGAGCGGTGGCAACCTTGGAAGGCTGGGCTTAAAAACTTTTGGATTTTACCTGACCACCAGCACTTTTGCTATTATTGTCGGTTTGCTGCTGGTAAATATAATCAAACCAGGGGTAGGAATGGATATAACGTCTGTTGCTGTTGACGAATCTATAGTGATTGAAAGACCAGAAATATCCGATGTGTTTCTGAATATCGTTCCGGATAATATTTTTCATGCCATGGCAACCAATGATTTTTTGGCGGTGATATTCTTTGCCATATTAGCCGGTATATTTATCAGTAAACTGGATAAAAAGAACAATTTAGTCCTTTCCCATTTTTTTAAGGCGTTTTTTGAGTTATTTATGAAGATAACCATGTTCGTAATTAAGCTTGCTCCTTTTGGGATTTTTGGTTTAATTGCAAAAGTTGTTGCTGAACAAAAAGACTTTGTGAACATGGTTTCCAGTTTGGGACTTTTTATGCTAACGGTTTTACTTGGGATTTTAATTCATTCTTTGATTACTTTGCCCCTTATAACCCGTTATATTGGCAAAGCCAAACCTTTCAGGCACCTAAGCAATGTTAAAACAACCTTAATCACTGCCTTTTCTACCGCCTCTTCAGCAGCTTCATTGCCCCTTAACATGAAAGAAACACATGAAAATTCAGGCGTTTCGCATAAAATAACCAATTTTACCATCCCCATAGGCACCACTATAAATATGGATGGAACAGCAATATATATTTCAGCTGTGGTGTTGTTTATTGCACAGGCACAAGGAGAAGTTATGGGTATGCAAGAGCAGATTCTGATATTGATTACAGCATTATTGTCAAGCATAGGAACTGCAGGAATACCCATGGCTAGTTTGGTTATTATTACTATAATTCTTCAGGTTCTTGGGCTGCCTCTTGAATTGATGGCATTAATCCTGCCTGTTGACAGAATTTTAGATATGTTCAGGACAACCGCCAATGTATGGGGAGATAGTTGTTGCGCTGTGGTGGTAGCAAAAAGTGAAGGAGAAAAACTTAATGTTTAAAAAAAGTATAAGGGAAGCTTGAAGAAAAGCCCCAAAGCTCAATTGCTTTGGGGCTTTTCTTACTTTGTATCCATTGCTTTTATTTGAGCTTTTCATGAAAAGTCTGCACCCCGCTAATGGTCTCGGGTTCACCTTCAAACAAAACCACCATGGTGTATTCGATTTGCTCGATTAACCGGGTTTCTCCGTTATAGGTGCCGGTGGCTTCAACCCACTCATCCTCTGTCCAGAGTTCCTGTTTTTCAATGATCAATTCATCCCCGATTATTTCCATTACCACATTGGGAATATCTTCCCAGTTTCCGAAGTTTTGAATAAACATGCGGTTAAAAGCCTGCTCGGATTGTACCACCGAAGCTTCAAAATCAAAAGAGCCCCCTTCATCATCTTCATCGGTAACTGAATAAAGCCCTGCCAGTCGATCGCTCTTAACATATACATTGCGCTGGGCATTCACATTGGCATCTGTGGCAACGTATGTCAACACATAATGGTTTACTTTATGTTTGTCAAATTCAGGATTCCAAAGAAGCTGAACATCAGCAATGCCCTCGGTGGTATAGCCGGGATCTTCAAACTCCTCACCAAGTTGCAACTCAACATCACCGCCAACAAGTTCAATATAAGGGTCAATGGGATCATCTTCAGCACAGGAATTAAAAAAAACCGCACCGGCAACAAGTAAACCCAGTAGGATAAATAAATCTCTTTTCATGATAAAAAATTTTAATTTTGATTTGGAAAAAATTGTTTGTGATTGTGTAGGTAAACAAAATTACGACAAAATATTAAAAACGTTGAAAGTTTTTCTTTCTGCCATCAAAATTCCTATTTTTGTATGACAAACAAATACAAATTCAAAAAACCACTCACATGAAAAAATTATCCGGATTATTTGCTGTAGTCCTGTTTTTTCTAATGGCAGCATGCGGCCCAAGTGCCGAGGAGCGGGCTGCAGAACAAGCCAGACTGGACTCGATCGCTGAAGCAGAAGCACAAGCCATTCTCGACTCCATAGCAAGAGAAGAATCTTATGGCGATGCCCGAACAGATGCCGACGGCCCAGCCGGAACCAAAGAGGAAGAGATAGAACCAGAATTAAAGGCCGCACCTAAAGAAGAAAAAGTACCTGAGTTTAAGGCCGCCAAAGATGCAGAGGAAGAGGAAACCGTTACCCGCAGACGCCGTGATCAGGAAGAGGATAAGGACGAGGAAGAACCTGTTACCAGGAGGAGAAGAGACTAAACAGCATATTTTTTTAGCTTTATAAGTTCTGGTTTTTATCATGGATTTACAGCCTTTAAAACTGTATATAGTTCAGAGATAAAATAATTCTTTTTTTACTACCAATTAGCGATAAATAAAGCCCGGCTTATAAAAAAGCCGGGCTTTATACGTAGATATACCAAAGGGAATCCCTTGGATAAGTTTCCAATATTTACGTAAAAACACGTATGCCTTTAAAGGCTTTACTGATTAAATTTGGTTTCAGGAATTGAGGACCAAAAAATCCTGAAAAATTCAGCGGTTTTGATATACTGCCAAATTAAAAGGCCGGTAAAACCGCCATTATAAAATTTTTAACAAAACAAGGATTAAATGGAAGATGGGAAAACACCTTACCTCGAGAAAATAAGCAAAGCAGAAGTTATTGAAGAGGAAACCATCCAAATGCTGAAAACCCATACCCAGGGGGATAATGCCATTCTGAAGAATCTTTTTGATTCTTTTTTTGAAGATGCGGATTTAATGTGCGAAGAAATTATGAATGCCTCCCAAACCGGGGACTATGAAACGCTTCGCAAAACGGCTCACAGTCTCTCCGGAACAAGCGGTTCTGTTGGAGCGCAAAGGCTAAAAGAGCTTTCCCGTATTATTGAAAATGCAGTTAAAAAACAAAATTACGCCGAAGCCAAAGCAGCTTCAGCTCATATAAAAAGTGTTTTTTTAGAATTTAAAAATAAACTTAACGAAATTTTTTAGCAACGCAGCTTAGAGAATTTTTTAGCAACGCAGCTTAAAAGTTACCATATTTAAACCTCCCCAATATGGATGAAACTTTACAGCAAAGTTCGCTGGCTGTGCTTTTGCTCCAATGTGTGGTGCCTTCAAAAAGAAACTTTTCTGAACGGCTCCGGCAGATGGGTTGTGAAATCACTATCGCCAGCAACTTTAAAGAAGCAATGAAGTTTTATAATGAAACACAGGTTAACCCTTTTAATCTTTTCGGAACGGTTAAATATGATTTCATTGTAATGAGCATTTTTCCCCACCTGGAAAACGGTATCTCCACCATAACCGGCTTAAGGAAAACCTTTTATTCTCTTCCTCCTGTTTTTGCCCTCCTGGAACCCGGACTCAACGGAAACACCAACAGATTTGTACGCCGATTGCTAAAAAAAGGGTTCGACGATGCCATTGTTTTTCCAAATGATGAAACCCATATAAGATCGGTTTTTCAGCAATGGAAAAATAACAAAGAAATGTTGATGCAAAAACACCAACGGCAGGTATTTTGTCTGAGCTCCATTGATAAAGCCCCGGTTATCAGCCTCCAAACCTATACCAATTTTTCAGAGCAAGCAGCAAAAAATAGGTTCTCCCTGGCAAAACTATACAACACTTTTGTTGAAGAAATGGAAAATTATATTGCTTCTTTTATCTGGTCTTACGAAAAGAGTGATGCGATCACCTGCGAAAAATTAATTACCACCATCAGGGGAATGTCAGGAAGCATGGGAGCATCCCAACTTTACCTGATAGCAAACCAGGTGGATATCAAATTGAAAAGCATGCAATTCAGGGAAGTTGGCGAACTTCTTCCTTTCCTGATCGAAAAACACCTGGTTATGAAAGACTTCGTCAGCCAGATACCCTTTGATAAAAAAATATTTGTTGCCTGATTTTTTAAAAAGCCGGGTAATAATCTCTGGTCAAAGCCTTGTATTTGGCAGAATATTGATGGCGTCCACCGGCCTCAATCACCAGTTCCTCCTCAATAACAGTTTCCGCGGGTTTTAAGCCAAAGACCATGATCACACGTGACGGTATCTTTTCAGGTGTTGGTTTTACCCGGATCCGTCTTTTTAAAAACAGGGAAACCCCTTTTGCTTTTTGGATAAAGTCCTTTTCCTGTTCAAAAGGAAGAATCAAAACAAAAATTCCCTCAGGTTCAATAACTTGTCTTACGCCTTCGAGCATTACCTGCTGAGGTAATCCCTGGGAATGCCTTGCCAGGGATCTTTTTTTACAGGGTGAATGCAAACTGTCGTGAAAGTAAGGGGGGTTGCACACCAGAAGTGAATACTTTTTGGCTGTGGTTTTCACGAAATCTTGAAAGGATATTTCCCTTACCCTGACCTTTTCGGGCCATGGACTATTTGCCACATTTTCGCGGGCCAGGGAAATGGCATTTGGATCAATATCAATTGCCGTGATCTGCCCCGGGAATTTCTGGGCAAGCATCAGGGCAATCAGTCCGCAACCGGTGCCTATATCCAATAAACGGCGGGCAGGATATTGTGCAGCAACACTGCCAAGCAAAACCCCATCGGTACCGATCTTCATCCCGCAGCCTTCATCTGATAAAGAAAACTGCTTAAAATAAAACAACTTTTTTTGTGAATGTCCGGAGGGCATTATTCTTCCAGGTAAAGATCAATAAGACCCTCTGGTGCTTGAATATAGATCTCCTTTTTTTTTCGGTCGACTTTCTCGATGATCGCGTCACTGGCAGGAACCAGTACCTCTTTATTGCCTTTTTTCAACTGCATTACCGGGTTTCCGGGTAATTCCAACACTTTTTCCACGATACCTACCACCCCCTTTTCAGCATCAATTACTTCAAAACCGGTAATCTCATGAAAATAAAACTGTTTTCCCGATAAAGGTGGCAGCATTTCCAGGGGAAGGTACATCTCATTGCCACATAAATGAAGGGCTTTTTCTTCAGTATCCACATGTTCGAAGGCAATCACTGCCTCATTCCCACTTGGACGAAAGGTGATCTTTTCAATAAAAAAAGGAACCAGTTTCCCTTCCAGATGAATGAAAACCGATTCCAGTTTTTCGTAATATTCCGGGTCGTCAACATCGAGGTAGCAAACCACCTCACCTTTATACCCAAAAGTTTTTGAAATAAAACCCAGATAATAGCAATCTTTAATATCCATTCTCCAGGTATTTATGTGTTAAAAGGATTATTCTGCCTTCTTCTCTTTGTCTTCCTTTTCTTCTTTGTCTTTTTCAGACTTCTTTTCTTCTTTGTCTTCGGCTTTTACTTCCTCTTTCTTTTCGGCTTTGGCTTTGGCTTCAGCTTTTTCTTCTGCCTTTTCTTCCTTTTTCTCTTCCGGCTTTTCCTCAGCCTTTACTTCGGCTTTCTCTTCTTTTTTGGATTCCGGTTTTTCTTCAGCCTTTACTTCAGCTTTCTCTTCCTTTTTCTCTTCGGGCTTTTCCTCAGGCTTTACTTCTGCTTTCTCCTCCGTTTTCTCTTCTTTTTTGGCTTCGGGCTTATCTTCAACCTTTAATTCTTCAGCAGCAGGCTTTTCAGCAGCAGCTTCTTCGCCTTTTGCTTCCTCAGCAGGGGCCTTTTCGGGTTGGGCGGTTTCGGCAGCTTTTTCAGCTTTGGCTTCTTCGGCTTTCAGATTTTCCTTAGCGCGTTTTTTGGCAAGTTCCTCTGCACGGGCTTCGCTTACCTTTTTCTCTTCTTCAAGTCTCTTCTTGATAAGTTCTTTTTCCGAAAGATCGGAATCTTTGGAAGCTTGTTCAATTTTTTCCTGCTTTTCCTTCAGCCAGGCCTGAAATCTTTCCTCTACCTGATCTTCTGTAAGGGCGCCTTTTTTAACTCCTTTAAGTAAATGGTGCTTCAAAAGCACCCCTTTGTGTGATAAAATACTGCGGGCAGTATCTGTGGGTTGGGCCCCAACCTGCACCCAGTAAAGGGAACGATCAAAGTCGATCTCTATAGTTGTCGGGTGGGTCATGGGGTTGTATGTGCCAAGTCTCTCAATAAACTTTCCATCTCGGGGTGCACGACCATCCGCAACTACCAGTTGGTAAAAAGGTTGTCCTTTTTTACCTTTCCGCTGTAGTCTGATTTTTGTTGGCATTGTAAATTAAATTTTTAAGTAAAAAAATGATTGTTTTTCAGGGGTGCAAATATCCTGCTTTTTTTTGAAATAAAAAAACAATTTGGTATTAAATGGTTTAATCCCTTTCTACAGTTTTTATTAAATATGAGTTAATTTACCATTTGTACATCATCTGAGGGGAAACCTGGGAAGGTTAATAACTTCCGATTTTTTTGAATTATCATAATATTTCCCTGCCAGTTTATGATTTCAGTAAGAGAAAAATCTATGGATCCCCATATAGGAAAAGGTATTTTTATTGGTTATCATAAATAAACTCATGCTCTTCCAGTGGGGGAAGCCCAATGTCTAGTCTTAGGCTGTCGGACAATTCTTTATCGGTAATACAAACACCGTTTACCCGTAATCTGTTACTTGTTTTAAACAGAGAGTTATGCAATGACCTCTTTTCATATAATACATAATATTTATCCATTGCCAGTGCGAAAAATTCTGCATCCAACCTGCCCTCCAAAACTTCATTCCTGAACAAATGATAAATTTCCGCTTCAACCAATCGTGGTGAATTATGTAAAAGAATATAAGAACCCACTCTTCGAACACATTCATGACTGTAGTACTTTCCTAAAAGCGTTTCGGTTGGATAACCGTATTGTTTGACAATTTCTATAAATCTATCCAAATTAAGCGAATCTATAACTGGCAGCAGTTTTGCCAATTCCTTACGATAATTTCTCATCAAATGTTCATTTCTGATTCCTTGATCAAAACCACATATTTGGGCAAGTTCAAATGTGAGGTTTTCCTGTATAGAATCTGGTAAACTACCAGTGCCTTCAACCTGCGAAAAAGTAGGGGTTGCAACCAAAACCAAAAAAGCCAAAACAATAAATCGACTCATAGTATGAAAACAGTAAATTATTTGTCATCTTACACCCAACAAACATAGGTAGTTCTTGATCAAAAAGCAAATTCTTTCATATTACCCAGAGGTACCAACTTTTGGGAAGCCACTTTGTTTGAATGAAAAAAGGTTTTGGAAAACCGGGTGCATTTTTTTCCTTTTTCAATTGGTTTTGAAAAGATGGTACTGAACAATTTGACAACACATCCGGATGTTCATCTTATTTCATGCAACAATGCACGGCTGACAAATTTTAACAAAACAGGGGATGGGTATAATTTAAGCTGAATTCGGGAAAGCTAAAAATCCAAATCTCTGACTGTAAACTGAACCGGAATAAAGGTTGATAAATACCACAGATTGTGAAAAAATTTCTATCTGATTGCCGGGAATTTTTGTATATTTTTATTGCCCAAAAAAAATCAGAATGGCCGTACCACAGTTTACTCATTTACACTTACATACGCAGTTTTCTATTTTGGATGGAGCTTCATCCATCACCCCACTTTTGCAAAAAGCAGCCGATGACGGCATGAAAGCAGTTGCCATTACCGACCATGGCAATATGTATGGAGTGCTTGAGTTTACACAAACCGCCTGCCGATTAGGAATTAAACCCATTATTGGCTGTGAAGTTTATGTTGCGGAAGGCAGTCGCACTGAAAAAAAGGGGAGGGAGGACCGAAGCGGTTTTCATATGATACTGCTTGCCAAAAACCTTAACGGATATAAAAATCTTTCCCGCCTGGTATCCAAAGGCTATCTCGAAGGTTTTTACTATACCCCAAGAATTGATAAGGAGCTTTTAAAGACTTACCATCAAGGGCTTATTGCTTCTTCGGCTTGCCTGGGAGGTGAAATACCGCAGGCAATCATGGAAAAAGGCGTTGAAAAAGCCGAAAGTATCCTTTTGGGATACCTGGAAATTTTTGGAGAGGACTTTTACCTGGAGCTTCAGCGCCACGGGCTTGAAGAACAAGAACCCGTAAACCAGGTGTTGATTGAGATGGCCCGCAAACACAATGTAAAAATCATCGCCACCAACGACTGTCATTATATCAATGCCGAAGATGCCAAAGCCCACGAAATCCTGATCTGTCTTCAAACGGGGAAAGACCTGGACGATGAAACCCGTATGAAATACACCGGACAGGAGTATTTCAAAACCCGGCAGGAAATGGCCGAGCTTTTTCATGATGTGCCCGAAGCCATTGAAAACACCAATGAAATAGCCGGTAAAATTGAAGACTTTGAAATTACCACCAACAAGGTACTTCTGCCGGTTTTTCCGCTTGAGGAAGGTTTTGAAACCGAAGATGATTATTTGCGTCACCTCACCTATGAAGGTGCCAAAAAATTATATCCCGAGATTACCAAACCTATTTGTGAACGGCTGGATTTTGAATTGAAGGTAATCAGGGAGATGGGTTTTGCAGGTTACTTCCTTATTGTGCAAGACTTTATCTACAAAGCCAGGGAAATGGATGTGGCCGTTGGACCCGGAAGGGGCAGTGCGGCCGGCTCTGCCGTGGCTTATTGTACGGGAATCACCGCCATCGACCCCATTAAATACAACCTGCTTTTTGAGCGTTTCCTCAACCCGGAAAGGGTGTCCATGCCCGATATCGATATTGATTTTGACGACGACGGACGGGAAAAAGTCATGGAATACGTGATCCAAAAATACGGGCGGGAAAAAGTGGCCCAGATTGTGACTTTTGGAACCATGGCTGCCAAATCATCCATACGCGATGTGGCAAGGGTGCTTAAGCTCCCTTTGCCCGAAGCCGACCGCCTGGCCAAACTGGTGCCCGAAAGGCCCGGCACCACCCTGGAAAAAGCTTACAAAGAAATACCCGATCTGGCCAAAGCACTGAACGACCCCAACCCACTGATAAGCCAGACCCTTAAGTTTGCCAAAATACTTGAAGGCTCCAACCGGCAAACCGGGGTGCATGCCTGCGGAGTGATCATCGGCCCCAAAGACCTTGAGGAATGCCTTCCTTTGAGTACCCAGAAAGATACCGACCTCCCCGTAACCCAATATGACGGGAAATATGTGGAATCGGTGGGCATGCTCAAAATGGACTTCCTGGGATTAAAAACCCTTTCCATTATCAAAGAGGCCCTGAAAAACATTGAACGCCGTTATGGCAGCAAAATTGATATTGAAAACGTTCCCTTGGATGATGAAAATACCTATGCACTATACCAGCGCGGTGAAACAATCGGCACTTTCCAGTTTGAGTCCCAGGGTATGCGGGAGTACCTTAAAGAGCTAAAGCCCAACAACATTGAGGACCTGATTGCCATGAACGCCCTTTACCGCCCCGGGCCCATGGAGTTTATACCCTTGTTCATCAACCGCAAGCACGGACGACAGAAAACTGAATACCCCCATCCCTGGCTGGAAGACATCCTGAAACCCACCTTCGGAATTATGGTTTACCAGGAGCAGATCATGCAGGCTGCCCAGATCATGGCAGGCTTTTCGCTGGCCAGCGCGGATATCCTGAGAAGGGCTATGGGTAAGAAGAAAATGGAGGAGATGGAGCGCCAAAAGGTTTTTTTTGTGGAAGGAGCCCATAAGAAAGGAGTTAATCAGGAAAATGCCGAAAAAATATTTGACGTGATGGCTCGGTTTGCCGAATACGGGTTTAACCGTTCACATTCGGCCGCTTATTCGGTCGTTGCTTACCGCACCGCATACCTTAAAGCCAATTACACCGCTGAATACATGGCGGCTGTGCTCACCCACAACTTCAGTGACATTAAAAAGATCACCTTCATGATGGAGGAATGCCAGCGCCAGCAGATCCCTGTCCTGGGGCCGAATGTCAATGAAAGTAAATTCAATTTTGTGGTAAACGACAAGGGTGAGATCCGTTTTGGGCTTGGTGCTATAAAAGGAGTAGGGGAGGGAGCTGTGGAAAACATTGTTACCGAAGTGGAAACCAACGGACCTTTCAAAAATATTTTTGACTTCACCAAAAGGGTCAACCTGCGGGCGGTTAACAAAAGGGTTTTTGAGTCACTTGCCAGGGCCGGTGCCTTCGACTGCTTCGAAGGCTGCCACAGGGCACAGTTTTTCTATTCGGATGATAACGGCACCACCAGCTTCATCGATCGAATTATACGGCATACCCAGCAAATCATCATGCGTGAGAATACCTCCCAGATGAATCTTTTTGACGACAGTTCGGAAGTAACCCTGCCGGATCCCGATCTTCCGGATTGCCCTCATTGGGATAAGCTGGAAACCCTCAGGCAGGAAAAAGAAGTCACAGGGATGTATATTTCCGGCCATCCCCTGGATGATTTTAAAATCCAGATCCAGAACTTTTGCAATGTTGGCATTGGAGACCTTAAGAACCTGCAGGCTTTGAAAAACAGGGAAATTTCCTTCGCCGGCATCATCACTTCTGCGGCACATAAATACACCAAAACCGGTAAGCCCTATGGAACTTTTGTTATAGAAGACTATACCGAATCCCATCAGCTTTTCCTTTTCTCTGAGGAATACCTGAAAATGAAACATTTTTTGGTGGAGCAAAATTTCATTTACGTTAAAGCAAAGGTGACCACAAACAAATACAACCCCAACCAGATTGAGGTCAGACTAAAAAGCATCAGCCTGCTCAACGACCTGGCAGAAAAAGAACTTAAAGAACTGGTGTTGTTTTTACCCGTTAGCGATGTAAGCGATGACCTTACCGAAAAAATGCTGGAATATGCCAAAAAGCACAAAGGAAAATCCCGCTTAAAGGTTTCCATTGTAGACCCCGTGGAAAATCTTTCGGTTGACATGCTTTCACGAAAAATTAAAGTTGAGCCTATTGGCTTTCTCAACGACATGCTTAAACAATATCAGTTCAGTTACCGTTTAAACTAACCGTAAATAAAACTACAAATTTTGTATAGAAAAATTTATATTTGCAGTAACAGAAATCATTTTTTATAAAAAATAAAAGCTATGGCACTTGAATTAACAGATTCCAATTTTGATGAGGTGGTATTGAAGTCCGACAAACCGGTTTTGGTTGATTTCTGGGCAGAATGGTGCGGACCTTGCCGCATGGTGGCCCCCATTGTACAGGAAATTTCAAAAGAATATGAAGGCAAGGCAGTAGTTGGAAAACTTGACGTGGACAACAACCCCGAGGTGGCTTCCCGTTACGGGATCAGGAATATTCCCACCATCCTGTTTTTTAAAAACGGTGAAATCGCTGACAAACAAGTTGGGGCTGTGCCCAAATCAGTTCTTGCAGGAAAAATTGAAAGTTTGTTGTAACGCTTTTTTTCTTTGAAGAATATTCAGGGGTGTCCGGATGCAAACAGACACCCCTTTTAAATATCCGTATAGTGATAAAAAAAATTGACCCTGAAGTACCCAGACGTTTTGGAAACCTTGAGCTGCTTGCGCGTCAAGTTGTAGAGGGCTTTATTACCGGGCTTCACAAAAGCCCTTTTCACGGGTTTTCAGTTGAATTCGCAGAACACCGCATTTACAATCCCGGCGAAAGTACCCGTCACATTGACTGGAAACTATATGCCCGCACAGAAAAACTTTTTGTAAAACGTTTTGAAGAAGAAACCAACCTGAGATGTCAGTTAGTTATCGACAACTCTTCTTCAATGTATTTCCCCGCATTCGGGCAAAGCGGAGATCAACCTTCCAAAATTTCTTTCGCCGTGGAATGTGCAGCAGCCCTCTCTTATTTATTGCACAGGCAAAGAGATGCAGTTGGCCTGAGCATCATTGCCGAAGATACCGAATTGCATACCCCCGCAAAATCCAGTTCCGTGCACCAGCGCATGCTGTTTTCACACCTGGAAAGATTGCATCATAAACAAAACCAAAGCCTTAACAAAACTTCCAATACAGCAGAACTGCTGCACCTGCTAGCAGAAAATATTCATAAACGCTCCCTGGTGATTATCTTTTCCGATATGCTGGAAAACAATGCCAGCCCGGACGAATTATTCTCAGCCCTGCAGCATCTGAAGCACAACAAACATGAAGTGATCCTTTTTCATGTTTATGAAAAAACAAGGGAACTGGACTTTTCCTATCAAAACAGACCCCTGAAGTTTGTTGATTTGGAAACCGGGAAGGAAGTAAAACTAAACCCCCAGGATGTTAAGGATAAATACATTAAAGATATGAATGATTACTTTAAACAAATAAAACTTAAATGCATGCAATACCACATTGATTTTGTGCCTGCAGATATCAATCAGGGCTATGAGCAGGTACTGCTGTCTTTTTTGATTAAAAGGTCCAAATTATTCTAAAATTATTGGCTATTCGCATCTGTTTTTCTTAATTTTAACATTCTGTAATTTAATGCCTGCACGCTGCTGGCAATCTTTTGAAATTTTTTTTTGGTGCTTGTTTTTTTCCTTATCCTGCCTATTATGATAACAGGTATTATTTCCCAGATAGCTATTTCTGCCAGTAATTTCCTGCTGATCATATTCGGCATCCTGCTTTTATGGTTTGGCACCATTTTGCTGATCATTTACCAGCGCAACCAGGAAAAAAAGAAATACCTCAAGATCCTTGAGCGCTTTTTACGTGAGAAAGATCAAACCCATGATGCCCTGAAGCATAGCGAGGAAAGGTATCATAAGTTGATTGCCAATATGAATGAAGGGCTGATACTCACCAACGAAAACAATCAAATCGTTTTTGCCAATACCACCGCCTGTAATATTTTAGGTCATCACAGGGAAAATATTTACGGAAAATCATTTTTGGATTTTGTTTTGGCTGCCGAAGACCGACAAAACCTGGGGTTTGACCGGCAAAACCCAGGCGGGTTGCCCCATAAAGAAGAAGTTCAGCTTGGCAGGGGAGATGGTGAAACCATCTGGGCCAGCCTGAGCATAAGCTATCCCAGGAAAAATAAGGAAGAAACGTCCGGGGCCATTATGGTACTATCGGATATTACGGATAAAAAAAACGCAGAAGAAAAACTTTATAAACTCACCTCTTCCCTGAACCAGAAAATCAAACAGCTAAATTGCCTTTTTGATATTTCTGATATTACCGGAGTGCCGGGTATTACTTTTGAAGGGATATTGAAACGCACCCTGGATATCATTCCTTACGGCCTTAAATACTCGCATGATACCTGGGTGGAAATAGTGTATCAGAAAAAGCGGTATGCCACGAAAAATTTCCGGGAAACCAAATGGACCTATACCTCTCCCATAAAAGCCAAAAAACAAAAACTTGGATACATACGCGTGGGCTACCTGGAAGAAAAACCAATTATAAAAAAGGACCCGTTTCACATTAATGAAAAGATCCTTATCAAAAATATCGCTGAGAAACTCGGGCAGGTCATTGAAGTAAAAATAATGGAAAAAGCCCTTGAAGAAGCCGGAAAAAAATTAGAAGAAGTGTACAAAAAACAAAAGCAATATGACGAAAAATGAACCTTTCGATATTTTTCTGGACGATTTAAGGCAATTACCGGTTATTAACAGAGATACCCTTACCACTCTTCAAAAGCAAACCCAAAGCCAGCCCGCAGTTTTGCAGGAGATTTTTGCTTCATTTTTTGAAGATGCCCGCGAACTTACCGAAAACATGGAGGCTGCTGTTGCTAATCAGGATGAAAAATCATACACCGAGTTTTTGCATACCCTTAAGGGCCTTGCCGGCACCATTGGTGCTTCCCGCCTGCATGAACTTTCCAATTATCTTTATATTCAGGCCAGAAATAACGACCTTTCCGATGCTTCCAAAGGCTTGCCCTTAATAAACAGTTGTATAAGGGATCTTGAAAAAGATCTGGACGGGCTGATATAAAAAACCGGATAGCTTCACTTTAAAAAACTACCCGGTCTTCATCATAGTATTTTCTCCTATCAGGAAGTCTTCACATCAACAAACTTTCCACTGGCATATTCACCTGCATCCAGCTTTGCTTTAATTTTCGAAAAAGCTTCCAGGGAATAGTTCACATCTTCAAGGGTGTGAATGGCCGTAGGAATAAGCCTGATAATGATAACGCCTTTGGGAACAACCGGGTAAGTCACTACAGAACAGAAAATATTGAAATTCTCCCTAAGGTCGTGTGCAAGGTTGGCGCCTTCCTGGGGACCGCCATTTAAAAATACCGGGGTAACGGGAGACTGGGTATTCCCAATATTAAATCCTCTGTCTTTGAGTCCTTTCTGCAATGCATTGGCGATCGTCCAGAGCTGGTCACGCAATTCAGGATGATTGCGGATCAGTTCCAGCCTTTTCAGGGCACCCACAACCAAAGCCATGGGCAGAGATTTGGCAAAGATCTGGCTGCGCATGTTGTACATCAGGTAGACGATCACTTCTCTGGGCGCAGCAACAAATGCTCCTATGGAAGCTACCGATTTGGCGAAAGTTCCGAAATACACGTCAATCTCATCCTGCACGCCAAGGTACTCTCCAACACCGGCTCCAGTATTTCCCATGGTTCCAAAACCATGAGCATCGTCTACCAACAGCCTGAAAGAAAATTCCTTTTTGAGGGCGGCTATTTTATCCAGCTTGCCCAGATCGCCTGACATGCCAAAAACGCCTTCAGTAATTACCAGGATTCCACCTCCTGTTTCTTTACACATTTTGGTGGCCCGCTCCAATTGCTTGCGCAGATTTTCTATGTTGTTATGCGGATAAACGAACCGTTTGCCCATGTGAAGGCGCACCCCGTCGATGATGCATGCATGCGATTCCGAGTCATAAACAATTACATCCTTGCGGTCAACCAGTGAATCAATGATGGATACCATTCCCTGGTAACCGTAATTGAGCAAATAAGCCGATTCTTTCCCAACAAAATCTGCCAGCTCCTGTTCGAGTTTTTCATGAAGATCGGTTTGGCCGGACATCATGCGGGCACCCATTGGAAGGGCTAACCCGAATTGGGCAGAAGCCTCTGCATCAGCCTTACGTACTTCGGGATGGTTGGCCAGACCAAGGTAATTATTTAAACTCCAAACCAGTTTTTCTTTTCCCCGAAACTTCATACGGGTAGATATCTCACCTTCCAGCTTGGGAAAGGTCCAGTAACCATGAACCTGGCTTGCGTATTGGCCCAAAGGGCCCATATTATTTGTCGTTTTTTTAAATACGTCCACAGCTAACTTTTTTTTCTTCGATAAAAATCTTATGGTTGACATTCATTGATAGCCAAAAATCAGAAACAGTGGCTTTGGCGGCAAAAATAGGTATTTTTTTAAATCCCTCAGCCTAAATATTCAGCTTAATTTCGGGAAAAAGATGCCAGGATCAGGGCAGATTTTGCGGTAATATTCTTTTTCCTCCTGCAGGCAAACCCCGGGAAAATCTCCTTTATTTCCCATTAAATCCCCGATGATTTGAAAATGGAGGTGAGGGGGCCAGTCCCCGTTAACAGGAAAACTGCCAACTCTGCCTAACAAATCTCCGGCCTTAAAAGGCATTCCAATCTTCAATCCGTTTAACGAGTCCAGATCAAGGTGACCATATAGTGTATAGAAAACAACATCCTCGAGCTGGTGCTCCATAATAATGGTCGGTCCATAATCCCCGAATTGTTTGTTGTTCTGAAAGCCGTGCACCCTGCCATTCAAAGGAAGGAATATTTCTTTCCCTTTTTCGCTCCATACATCAATCCCGAGGTGAACACTGCGTGCTTTTTCCTGTGAGCCGGCAAACAAAGGGCTCCTTCTGTAAACCTCCCGATCCTCCATATATCCACCATATCCGTATATCGCCCCATTACCGGTGAGTTTACCAAAAACATATTTATCAAGCAGCAAGGTGTCAGAAAACGACAAAGCATCCAAATCCTTATTACGGCCTGAAAAATCCAGAATAAACGTATTGTCCTTTTCCAGGTCTGGCTTAAACATTGGATAATACTGAGACCGGCGCTTTTTTAGCAAATCGTGAAGTTTCATTACCAGATATTTTTTATAAAAATCTTTCTTTAAAAACTTTTTCCAGGGCAAAAAACTCATCTCTCCATTTGGCGGCCTGAACAAAATCAAGCTCTTTGGCAGCTTTTTCCATTTGTTTGCGGCTACGGTTAATGGCTTTTTGCAACTGTTCCTTACCCATATATTTTACAACGGGGTCGGCGGCAATATCTGCTTCCTGCTTTTCTACATAAGCTTTTTCATCTCTTAGTTTTCGATCGGCAACGGATGTTTGCCCATGAATGGCTTCGACCGACTTTCTGATCTGGGCAGGGGTGATGTTATTGGCCTCGTTGTATTTTAATTGTTTTTCCCGTTTTCTGTTGGTTTCATCAATGGTGACCCGCATGGAACGCGTTATTTTATCTGCATACATGATCACTTTGCTGTTCAAATTCCGGGCTGCCCTGCCACTGGTTTGTATCAATGATCGTTCCGAACGTAAAAAACCTTCCTTGTCTGCATCCAGAATCGCTACAAGAGAAACTTCAGGAAGGTCAAGTCCCTCCCTGAGCAGGTTGACACCGATCAGTACATCAATATTGCCCAAACGCAAATCCCTTAAGATCTCCACTCTTTCAAGGGTATCCACATCGGAGTGGATGTACCGGCATTTGACGCCCGCGTTATTGAGGTATTTGGTCAGCTCTTCCGCCATTCGTTTGGTAAGGGTAGTTACCAGCACCCTTTCATCCAATCCGGTACGCTGGTTGATCTCTTCAAGCAGGTCGTCAATCTGGTTGAGGCTGGGGCGCACATCAATGGCAGGCTCCAGCAAACCGGTAGGCCTGATCAACTGTTCCACAATCACGCCTTCACTCTTTTCCAGTTCGTAATCGGCAGGGGTTGCACTGACAAATATTACCTGATGCATCAGGCTCTCAAACTCATCAAATTTAAGCGGGCGGTTATCCAAAGCTGCCGGAAGCCGGAAGCCATATTCCACAAGGTTTTGCTTGCGGGAAAAATCCCCTCCGTACATTGCATGAACCTGCGGAATGGTCACATGGCTTTCATCTACCACCATCAGAAAGTCTTCAGGAAAATAATCCAGCAGGCAAAAAGGCCGGGTGCCGGGCATTCTTCCGTCAAAATATCGGGAGTAGTTTTCAATACCCGAGCAATAACCCAGTTCACGGATCATTTCCAGATCGTAATTTACCCTGTCCTCCAAGCGTTTGGCCTCCAGATCTTTTCCATGTTCTTTAAAAAAGGCTACCTGTTTTACCAGGTCATCCTGTATTTGGCGTATGGCAGACTCCATGCGCCTTTGACTGGTAACAAACAAATTGGCGGGATAGATGGCGATATGCTCAAAATCCCTGATCTTTTTTCCGCTTTCCGGATCAAAAGATTCCAAGGCTTCAATCTCATCCCCCCAAAAAAGAATGCGAAAAGCCGTATCGGAATAGGCAGGAAACACGTCCACGGTATCCCCGGTTACCCGAAAACTTCCCCTGGTAAATTCCAGAGTGGTACGGCTGTAAAGGCTTCCTACAAGCCGGTGCAAAAGTTTATTCCGGGGTATTACATCCCCTTTGGTAAGACGGATGATATTGGCATTAAAATCATCGGGATTGCCTATTCCGTATATACATGAAACCGAACTGACCACGATCACATCGCGTCTGCCAGACAAAAGTGCGCTGCTGGCACTAAGCCTTAGTTTTTCAATTTCATCATTGATGGAAAGATCTTTTTCAATATAGGTGTTTGTGGTAGGCAGGTAAGCTTCGGGCTGATAATAATCGTAATAGGAAACAAAATACTCCACTGCATTCTCAGGGAAAAAAGCCTTGAACTCTCCATACAGCTGTGCAGCCAGGGTTTTGTTATGGCTCAATACCAGGGTGGGACGCTGAATCCTTTCAACAACATTGGCAATAGTAAAAGTTTTTCCACTACCGGTAACCCCAAGCAGGGTCTGAAATGGCAAACCCATTTCCATTCCTTTTGCCAGTTCGGCAATGGCTTCCGGCTGATCACCAGTGGGGGAAAAATCCGAAATGAGCTTAAAGGCCATGGAAATTGTTTTGTGCAAAAATAGCAACAATACTTTGAGGCATCAAAATAAATGCCCCTACTATAATTCCAAAAGGGGAAAAACAAAATGGTGGTCAAAAAAATGACCACCATCATACAAACACTTAATACCTTTTACCAGGGCAGATGCTTTGGAGAAAACCCTTAAAAAACATAACGCAAAGTCAGTCCGGCGCCGGTCCAAACCCGAAATCTATCAACAATATTCAAAGCAGGGGTAACATCAAGTCCAATGGTGATCGGAACTTCTTCGATTTTATATTCCATACCCACGACTCCATTTACACCAAAAACCACATAATCGCGGTCCCTTTCGTCAAACCAGGCCGGGCGGTGCCTGCCTTCATAAAATCCTATATGGGCACCTGCACCATAATACCAGTAAAGCCCGGGTGTATCGAACGCCATCGCATGACGCTGAAACATCCCTGCCATGAATAATCCACCGAAATGGAAGGCCGCTACGGCTTCCACCGCATCCCTTTCAGCAACAAAGTGCTTGAAACTCACACCGTTGAAAACGCCTCCGCGTACCCCGATCCCCGTCTGGTAATCCTGTGCCATGACAAGCTGAGTACTTAAAATCATGATCAGAAAAATAAAGATGCACTTTTTCATAATTCTGTAGTTTTTAAGTTTTTTTGAATAGGTTTATTACCAATCAATTCACAAAAAATAAAGTTAAGAAAATTAAATTTGTTTTGAAAGTTAAGTTTCAAATTTTATAGTTCCTGGAAGGTATGCTTCCGGATTCAAATATGGGAATTATTTGTCTTAATTCTCTGCCCGGACTGGAAAATGCAAACAATGCAAAAGCCAGAGATTGCATGCATATGGATTTGTCCAATACCCCTTTTTACCATCAATGTATCCGCCAAATTCCGGGATAAAGTCCGATAATCAATAGAAGCCGAATAAGAGAGGAAAAAGAGAAAAAAAATTAACAAAGAGGACCAGCTTGCCCAACAAGGATAATTTTGACCAAGACCTATTCATCAAATTACATTTGGAAAGTTTCCTTATTTGTCTCCCATTTTAAACAGAAGTTCTTTTTCTTCCTTTGTGAGGCTTTCATAGCCACTTTTGGAAATTTTATCCAGGATCTTGTCCATTTTTTTCTGTCTTTCGGCACGCTGCCGGTTATATTCCTCATCTGTAACAGGTCTTTCCCTGGTGTATTCCACCTTCATTTTTGGTCTGCGGTGAAAAAGACCGACAAACTTATCAAGATAAAAACCAAGCACCAGGGCAGGGTCTTTCCCGCTTTTTAGCATGGTAGCATATATAAAACCCCAGAATGCGCCCCCAAGATGAGCCAGGTGTCCTCCGGGGTTTCCTTTGTCTATGCTGATAATGTCCAAAACCACAAAAAATATGGCAATGTATTTTAGCCTGATCCGCCCAAGGAGCAATAGCGGAAGCTGGTAATTGGGCATATAAACGGCAATGGCGATAAAAACGGCCAACACGGAAGCTGATGCTCCCAGTGCTATGGAAAAGGGAGCAACTTCTGCAAAAACAGGAAAAACATTAAAGGAAACCACATAGAAAATTGCTCCTGCCAACCCACCGATCAGGTAAGTGCCTGTGAGCCTTTCCGGGCCGATAAACTCCGAAAATAATCTTCCTCCGACATAAAGCACGATCATGTTAAACAAAATGTGGAGAAAGTCAAAATGCAGAAACATATAGGTAATGAGGGTCCAGGGCCGGTGAAGGATCACATGTACATTGGAAGATACCGCAAGCCAATGGCCTAAGGCATCTCCGGCACCATCAATATTGAGTAAAAAAAAGAAAACCCGGATCAGGTTAACCAGGATAAAAACCGCAACATTGATCCCAATGAGCCTTGCCAGGATGGAACCCCTTAAAAAGAAATCTTTTATTTCCTGAAAAATGGACTTTTGCATTCCTGAAAACTAAGTTAAAAGTATTGTAAAACCTTTTGGCAAACCGGAACCAATTGCCCCGGATCAATAATAAATTTTCCCTTTCCTGCGCCAGTAATAGATCAGTAAAAAGCCAAAAACCATTCCTCCAAGGTGGGCAAAATGGGCGACATTATCTCCAGGTCTGTCGGCTATTCCAAAAAACAATTCCAGGGCACCGTATGCCATTACAAAATATTTGGCTTTTACAGGAATGGCAAAGAACAGGTAAATATAACTGTTGGGAAAAAACATTCCAAAGGCGAGCAGTATGCCAAACACAGCCCCGGAAGCACCTACGGTAGGGACCAGAAACTTAGCCAGATAATTAACCAGGTCTCTTTCAGATACTCCTGATATGACCTGGTATGAGCCGGTATCGATAAACCTTTGCAAGTCGCTCATGCTATAACCTGCGGCAAGCAATTCACTGCGCAGGTTAAGCATTTCAATATAACTAACCCCAAGATGCAAAAAAGCTGCTCCGAACCCTGTAATCAGGTAATAGGTCAAAAACCGCTTAGGACCCATGAGGTTTTCAATTGCCGTACCAAACATCCACAAAGCGAACATATTGAAAAATATGTGGGAAAAGGAAGCGTGCATGAACATATGGGTAACCAGCTGGTAGGGCTCAAAAAAAGGGGAGCCGGGCATGTGAAGCCCCAATATCTTTATAAGATTGAGGTTAAATGCAGAACCAAAAGAAATGGTGGCCAGGAAAAACAAACCATTAATTATCAGTAAATTTTTCACAACCAACGGTAGCAGGCTAAATCCGCCGCGTCTGACTTGCATCATCTGTGATTTATATTTTTAAAGGTTCATTGTAAGAACATTGGCCGGGAAAAAAAGTTTACCGACCATTCTGGTTATCCTTGTTACGGACAAAAGGCAAAAATAGTATTTTTAAGTTTATTTGAACTTCCCCGATAATTCTTCCTCACCCACGATGGTCACAATCGGCTTTCCTGCGGGGGACTGATTGGGCATGCTGCAGGCAAAAAGCGAGTTGGTCAGCGCCAGCATTTCTTCCTGGCTCAGGGTTTTGCCATGGCGAATGGCCAGCTTTTTTGCCATGGACCTGGCAACATTGGTTTGAACATCCAGTTTAAGTTCGATCTTGTTTTTCTTGTAATTTTCAATAATCCCTTCCAGTAAATCCTGCAAGGATTCATTTTCCGTTATATCTGTCGGGATAGCATTCACCACAAAAGTATTTTTCCCGAATTCACTGATCTCAAATCCAAGCGCTTTCACCTGTGCCATCATTTCTCTAAGCAGTTCAATATCATTTTCAGGAAGATGAATGTTTTCCGGAAACAACAATTGCTGGGAAGTGGACTTACGGTTTTTCAGCATAAACAAGAACCTTTCAAACAATATTCTTTCATGCGCCCTTTGCTGATCAATGACCATCAGCCCTGATTTAACCGGTACCAGAATAAACCGGCTGCGTAGCTGAAGAAATTGCTTTTTACCATCCTGGCTCTGCAAGTCATCCCAATCGGAAGTAATGGCAGTTTGCTTTCCATGACCCGGGCCATGGGGCACCTGGTCTTTGTCGGGATACAATTTTTCCCATTGAGCAGGATTGATGCTGCCGGAAAGGCTACGGGACGATGTGCCTCCTTTTTGTCCGGAAGAAAAGGGGTTGTAGTCCGGATTGATTTGGATGGAGGGGGGATTTACCCGCTTCCCCTTGGATGGCGATAGGTGATCAAAAGCGGTTTCCCGCTCAAAATCAAGGGTGGGGGTAATATGGTGCCGCCCCAGAGATCGTTTTACGGTGGTTTTTAATATCTGGTAAATGTAACGCTCGTCCTGAAACTTAATCTCCGTTTTGGTGGGATGCACGTTCACATCAATCTGATCGGGATCCAGCTCAAGAAAAACGAAGAAGGAGGGAAACATATCCTCCGGGATCAACTCCTGGTAAGCTTGTTCAACAGCATGATTCAGGTATGGTGACCGGATAAACCGTTTGTTAACAAAAAAGAACTGTTCGCCTCTTTTCTTTTTGGCAAACTCGGGCTTAACCACAAAGCCGTTTATATTTACAATTTCTGTTTTTTCTTCAACAGGTACCAGTCTTTGATTATAGTTGTTTCCAAAAAGATTGACAATACGTTGTTTAAGAGGGCTTTGTTCTATTTGGTGGGTAAGCTGTCCGTTTTGGTACATCATCAGTCCAATATCCGGATTGGCAATGGCAACCCGCATAAACTCACTGATAATGTGGCTTTTCTCGACGTTTTCGGACTTGAGGAAGTTGCGGCGGGCAGGGGTATTGAAAAACAGGTTTTTTACGGAAATATTGGTTCCTTTAGGACACTGACAGGGCTGCTGGGTTTGGGTTACCGACCCTTCAATGATCATTTCCGTACCCATGGTATCTTCGGCTTTTCTGGTTTTCATTTCCACCCGGGCAATAGCCGCTATGGAAGCCAGGGCTTCGCCCCGGAATCCCATGGTTCTTATACTGAAAAGGTCGCTTGCCTGATTGATCTTTGAAGTGGCGTGGCGCTCAAAACACAGTCGGGCATCGGTCTCCGACATACCATGCCCGTTATCCACCAGTTGAATGAGGGTTTTTCCGGCGTCTTTTATAATGAGTTTTATTTGGGTAGCACCTGCGTCAATGGCATTTTCCATCAATTCTTTCACAGCTGAGGCAGGCCGCTGAATCACCTCTCCTGCAGCAATCTGGTTGGCTACCGCATCCGGAAGGAGCTTAATTACATCTGACATTTAGCCAATTTCGGTTTTTCTGTTTCTTTAAATAAAAAAGACCAGGTAAAACAACAAAAAAATAATCACAAAGATGATCACCAATCGCTGATTGGAAGCCCGGCGCGATCTGGCTTCGGAGGTTCTCTTCCAGCGCGTTCGCATGCGCTCCCGAAGTGCTTTTTCATAATCTGCATTTTCCTCTTCAAAAGCACTTTTTAATCGCTGATCGCGCTCATCCTTTTTCTGGTCATAATAAACCGGACGGTAATTAAACTTCTTGTTTCTCGGGGTTTTAAAAAATGTGAGGGCCATTGGATTTTTTCTTGGTAAAAAGGGACTTGTACCCTTTTACAAAATTACTCAAAAAGGGTGAATTGCCAATACAACACTTATGCCAAACAAAAAAACCTTTCCGGAAAGGGAAAGGCTTTTTTATTTAATATCAATAATTTTTTCAAACACGTTTCAGTGCAGGATAACGCAGGGATAAAAAGTAAAAGCTACCGAAAAACAAGGTATTGTAAAATAAATCGCCCAGAATTCCAACATGATAAAAGGGGATAGCCGCCGTATAGCATGTCATCAGACCTCCGATATTCTGAGCATAATAGGGACTTCCTAACCATACTGCAAAATTTGTGAGCAGAAAAAACAGGGTAGAGCCGGCGAGAGAACCGCCAATTACCATCGGGATGCGAATATTGTTTCGCATCAGATTACCTAGTAGCACCACAAGGGCAAAACTGATATAAACCGGAATCATAAACCCATGAAAGCCCAGGAAAAGATCACTGACAAACAGGGCAAAAAGCGGCACAAAAAGGGCCAGCCAGCGCTTTCCTAAATATGCTCCTCCAAAAAGCGCTATGGCAGCAATCGGGGTAAAATTAGGATAATGCGGCAACAGACGCATAACGGCAGCAAATAAAATAATGCCGGTAATTACCAGCACCTTGGGGGTAAAAAACTTCCGGATCATATCTGACTGTTTTATTAAAAGACTTTGAAAATTGACACAAAAGTAAAAAATCATTCCTAATAAAAAACAACTTATCATTCAATTTTGTTTGGACAGCCTTGACCAAAAACCCTGGTTTCTTTTTGCTTTTAAGCAAAACGGAAAAGCCCGGAAAAAATATTGTTGAAAAAAATTGTATTTTGTGGAAAACTTATGCTTTTGAATTTTGAAAGGCTTTTTGAAAGTTTATTAATCCTGCACTGAATTGGATTGCCCATGACCTGGTTTGAATTCCTGGATATTTTCTTTTTTGTGTTTCACCTGGCCCTGGTAGTTTTTAACCTTTTTGGCTGGATATGGAAAAAAACCCGTTTTTGGAACCTGATTGCGCTTCTTCTGACTTTAGCTTCCTGGTTTTTGCTTGGGCTTTTTTATGGAATAGGCTACTGTCCTCTAACAGAATGGCATTGGCAAATACTCCGTGAGCTGGGAGAAACCGGCCTGCCTTCCTCTTACATCAATTACCTGATTTTTAGAATAACCGGTCAAACTTTGCCTGCCAGACTGGTGGACAATATCACGGTTATTGCCGCATTCATTGCCTTTGTTTTATCCCTCACCTTAAATATCAGGGACCGGGCCCGGTCTAAAAAATCCTAACCTTTCTCATTCATCGCCGCAAATGGAGGTTTTACAATTTCTTTTAACGAGATTAAACTTTTTCTTACCTAAAGCATCAAAGGAGTAAAGAAAATATTTACCATTTAAATTTTAATATCATGAAAAAGTTAATGTTTTTTTCCATCACATTTTTGTTCATCTTTGGCATGGCAGCAGAGGCCTTTTCACAAAGAGGAATGGCCCGCCGCGATGCCAGACCCATGGAGCGCCGTGCAGAAGTTTGCATAGGAATAGATAACCTTACTTCTGAGCAGGAAACAAAAATCAGGGAATTGCGCAATGCCCGCCTGGAACAGAGAATAGAACACCGCAACCAAATGGACGCATTAAGAGTGAAAAAACGTACCGAAATGACCAAAGCTCAGCCTAACATGGATGAAGTAAACCGGATCATTGATGAAATATCAGAACTTCGTGCCAGGCACTTGAAAGAAAATGCGGCTCACCGGCAGGATATCCGGCAAATGCTTACTGAAGAACAGCGTCTGCAGTTTGACAGCCGCCACCTTGGACGGAGAGGACAAGGCCTGAGAGGCGATGACATGCGACGTGGAGACATGCGCCGCGGCGATATGCGCAGGGGCAGACGCTAAACAAAGCCATCTCACTACTGAAGGATAGCTTGCATAATTTCAGATAGTCAACCGTCAAAAGAAATAGAAACCCTTTTGACGGTTTTTTTCATGCAGGAAGTCCCAAAAGCTTTTCCAGCTTTTCTTCCAGCTCCTGAACCTTCATATTCCGTCCGATAATAACCCCTTCCGGATCGATGAGCACATTGGAAGGTATGCTGAATACGGCGTAGCGCGTGGAGGCTTCATTTTGCCAACCCCGCAGATCACTAACCTGGGGCCAGGTAAGTCCGTCATCTTCAATGCCGGTAAGCCATGCTTCTTTATCACGGTCCAGGGAAACACCCAGAATTTCAAAATTTTGATCCTGAAATTTTTCATACAATCCTACCAGATGAGGGTTTTCCTGCCGGCAATAGGGACACCAAGAAGCCCAGAAACTAACCAGCAGGTATTGGCCCCTGAAATCCTCAAGGGAGATTTTCTCTCCTACAGGGTTAGTCATTGAAAAGCCCGGTGCCTCTTTTCCTGCAGCAACCTGCATCAACCTATCCGCCCGTTGGGAAAGGCTCTGAAAATAAGAATTGTCCTCCAGGGAAGGATCAAAAATTTCAACCAGTTCGGTCATTTCTGCTCCATCCATTCCGGGGGCAAGATGACGGGAAGCAAGATAAACCGCAACACTTTGGTCATTGTGTTCGCGAATAAAGTTTTTCTTTGCTTTCTGCTTGCTTTCCACTGTTGTATGGTAGCTTTCGGTCAGATCGGCTGCGTCTTCCTCCAAGCCCATAACCTCTGCTTCCAGAATCTTTTGCTGGATTTCCCTTATGTTATGGTTGTGCAGTGCAACAAGCTGGTTAAATTCTTCCAGGATATCATGAGATGCCGAACCATGCACTTCATAATCAGCGGGCTGCTCCGGATCAATAAAGATCCCCATCTCCTCATTTTCCATGAAAACAAAAAGGCGGGGGTCAATCTCATTCACTCTCAAAAACATCATTCTGGGGTGATCCAGACTCCCTGAAAAGGTGAAATTACCTCCTGCAATTACGGCAGAATCAACATTGACCATTACCCCATGCACCCTGTCCTGCAAATAAACCATGCCATTATCTATTCCATCAACCTGTCCCTGAAGATGAAAGGTTTTTTCTTCAACGGGTTGGCAGGCGGCAAAAACAAGGACCAAAAGGTAAATCCGGTATTTTTTCATGGGTTTTTCTTTTTTTCCCTTTTCAGAGAATTATAAATATTAAAATGGTTTTCAGATTGCCTGGTAAAAAGGCTTACTGTTAAAGTTACAAAAAATGCAATAATAAAAGCAGGCACGAGTTCATACAGCCAGCCGGCAAGAAACTCCACCCGGTTCCATATGATCACTGTTATGGCCCCAGCAAGCATTCCTGCTATTACTCCTGACCTTGTGGTTCTTTTCCAGTAAAGGGCCAGAATACTGGTGGGACCAAAAGCAGCTCCGAGCCCTGCCCATGCAAACAACACCAGCCAAAACACCAGTTTTTCGGCAACCAACCCCAGCAGAAGAGCCAGGGCAACCAGCACCACTACAAAAAACCTGCTGAGAAAAACCAGTCTTTTCTGGGGCACTTCCAGGTTGCGTTTGATCAGCTTTTCATAAATATCACGAACCAAAGCCGAAGCAGCTACCAGCAATTGGGAATCAGCCGTAGACATGATGGCGGCAAAAATAGAGGCGATTACCACTCCAAACATGATCGGATGAAGATGCTGATTGGCAAGAACCGGATATATATTTTCCGGATCGGCTCCGGGCAGTAAGGAAACATCGGTAAAATACATACGTCCCACCATGCCGGTAAAAAGCGCTCCCAAAGCCATCAAAAAGTTGGCCGTTGTTCCAACCAGGGCAACCATTTTTAAGCGGTCCGGATTTTTAATAGACATATAACGGGCTATGATATGGGGATTTCCGGGAGAACCAAACCCAATACCAAGAAAACCGATAAGGCCACCAAAACTTAGTGCAAGCGGATTAAAAAAGTTACCTTCCCCAATGGTAATGGCCTGCTGATAAAAAACGCCAAAACCGCCTAAATGCATGATCGCAATGAAAGGGAGAACAATAAGTGCCACGACCATAAATATTCCCTGTATGGTATCGGTAAGGCTTACCGCCAAAAAACCACCCACCATGGTATAAAATAAAATAATGCCGGTGGTAAGCAAAATACCCTGCGTTTCAGTAAGATTAAAGCTTGAATGAAAGGCTTTGCCACCGGCTACAAATTGCGCTGATACATATGCGATCATAAAAACAATGATGATGCCCACCACCACCGAACGCAACACCCCGCTTTTGTCCTCAAACCGTTCTGCAAAAAAATCCGGAACGGTAATGCAATCGTATTTTTCGCTGAATCTCCTGATGCGCGGTGCATAAAAGAAAAACAGGAAAAACTCCACCAGGGTGTAACCAAGGACAGCCCACAAAGCCGAAAACCCCATAGTAAAAGCCATTCCGGTAACGCCCAGCAAAAGCCAGGCACTGCGTCCGCTTACCACTGAGGACAAGGCCACCACCAACATCCCCATTTTGCGCCCCCCGATAAAAAAGTTGGAAATCCCCCGGGAAGAAAAACGGGCCGAATAAATCCCAATAAGGGTGATCAGCAAAAGGTAACCGATAAAAGACCAAACGGCATACCGGTCTACTTCAAGTGCAATGTTTTGAACTTCTTCCATAAAAAAAGCAGTTTTGGTAAAACCATCAACAAACCTAACTTTTTTTTAAATATAATTCAAAACCAAAAAAAAATCCTGAAAGCTGAACCCATTAATTTTTTTTTGAAATTATGGGTGAATCCATCAAAAAACTTCGTCCAGGATCCTTCTGAAAAACCCGCGTCTTTTTTTACGGGAAGGTTTTTCCTCTTCTTTTTCGGGCTTTGTTTCTTCCCGGGAGGGGGGTTCATCCCTGCCTCCGAAAATCCTTTCGAACCATGAACGGCGTGGGAGTTCTTCAATATACATGTTGCAGGCCATCATTTCTGCAAGGTGCGGGGGCAACTCCCTGAACCTTGAAGATGTGTAATTCATGGTTTCCGGATCACGCGAAACCTGTTGCATGAATTCGCCCCAAAGTGGCACGGCAGAACCGGAAGCTCCAAATGGAAGGGGATATGCACGACTAAAAGAGGGGTTCTCCAGTCCCACCCATACACCGGTGATCAGGTCTGGCGTATAACCAATAAACCACCCATCGCTGTTGTACTGGGTGGTTCCGGTTTTTCCGGCAATATCAATGGAAAGCTCATAGCGGTCCCTGAGGGTTCGGGCGGTTCCACTATCCACGGCACTTTTCAGCATCTCATTCATTAACAGGGCCGTTTCGGATTTAATAACGGATGGAGGGGGTAAATTGGTAGGCGAACGATATAAGGTCTTGCCATCGCGGTCTTCAACGCGCAGTAGCCACCTGGGGGAAGCAGGTTGACCTTCGTTGGCAAAAATTGCATAAGCTGCTGTCAACTCCAGCAAGGAGGTTTCTGCTGTTCCCAGACTAAGGGAAGGAACTTCAGGCAGGTGACCCTGAATACCGGCTTGCCGGGCAAGTTCAATTACCTTATCAATACCGGCTTTGGAAAGGTATC
This sequence comes from Bacteroidales bacterium, assembly GCA_007129255.1. Lineage (GTDB taxonomy): Bacteria > Bacteroidota > Bacteroidia > Bacteroidales > UBA7960 > PUML01. The sequence continues at coordinate 27,030 of SKVW01000053.1, read as the reverse complement.
GGGCGGAAACCGTATTTACCGAATGGGCCAGGGCTCCCTGCATGCTGTAATATCCCTCGTAATGATCATTGACATTGGAAGGTGACCAATCCCCGTATTCTTCAAATACCACGGGCCCGTTAGATACAAAATCACATGGTTCAATGCCATTTTCAAGGGCTACAGCATACACAAAGGGCTTGAATGCCGAACCGGCCTGCCTGCGGGACAATACCTGGTCGAACTGGAAAAAACGAAAATCATTTCCACCTACCCAGGCCTTCACAAACCCGGTAGCTGGCTCAATGGCTACCAAACCACTGTGCAACAGCTTCTGCGCCATAAATACCGAATCAATGGGCGAAATATGCATCAATTTCTCCTGATCCCATCCAAAAAAGGTCATTTCTTCGGGATGGTTCAATATTGCCATTATTTCTTTTTCAGAAATGCCGGAAGCCTTTAAAGCCTGGTATCTTTTGGTACGCCGCACCTGGTTGGTTACCAAAGCTTCCACTCTTGACCTCCCGGCGGTGCGGTAATGAATATCCACCAGGTTTTGCAACTGCCTCATTTGTTTTCCCACAGCCTTTTCTGCCTTCAACTGAAGCTGGTAATCCAGGGTAGTGTATATTTTCAGACCGTCATTGTAGAGGCTGTAGTCTGTTTTGTTGGCCTCATTGTATTGCTCAAGCCAATCCCTTAATTCCAACCGCAACATTTCCCTGAAATAAGGAGCCGGACCATGCAAATGGGTGAGGGGGGCATAGTTGAGCTCCAGGGGAAGGGATTTGAGGGAGTCGGCAAAGGCCTCTTCAATGAAATTGTAGTTGCTTAGCTGGTCAATTACCGTATTCCGGCGGCTTTCGGCCCGGGCAGGATGGAGCCGGGGATTAAAACTGGAAGTAGCTTTTAGCATACCTACAAGGGTTGCGGCTTCCTGGGGAGAAAGTTCCATAGGGGTTTTATTAAAAAACCGCTGGGATGCCGCACTGATCCCAAAGACATTTTCACCAAAAGGGACGGTATTTAAATAAAGCAACAGGATTTCATCTTTGTTGTAAACCTTTTCGAGCCTACCGGCGATGATGCCTTCTTTTAGTTTTTCAATGACCAGTCCAATGGTTCCCCCATTCTCACGGGGATAAATATTTTTTACCAATTGACGGGTAATGGTACTACCGCCTCCAGCCTCAGGTTGTCTCAACAGTATATTTTTCACAAAAACCCTTAGCATACTGCGGTAGTCTGTTCCGCGGTGCCGGTAAAAGCGAATATCTTCAGTGGCAAGCAAGGCTTCAGTAACAAAAGGAGATATCTCATCAAGGGAAACATGGGTACGGTCGTAAATATAATACTTGCCGAGAAGCTCTCCGTTGAAAGCATAAATTTCAGTGGAAGTATGGTTGTCAATGGCTTTAAGTTCACTCTTCGAAGGCAGGCTTCCAAAAACGCCCCAGCGTGCTCCAAGGTAAAGTCCGCCAAAAGCAATTCCTCCGGTAAAAACGATTAATAGCAACAAAACAGAAAAACCTTTAACTATCTTTTTGCCGTTGATCTTACCGGTTTTCAAATCATAAAAAAACAACCGTATATTGTCTGATATCTGGGTTAATCTTTTTTTGATGGCTCCAAAGTTTTTAAAAACACATTTTCAACAGATGCGATTTGATTTATTTGTAAACTTCCCGCTTTTGAAAAGGATCCTTACAAGTAAAAGTAACGGGAATAAAAAGTTTCAAATTGTACCGGCCCGTGCTTTTAATTATCGGTTCACTGGTTTTAAATAAAGAAAAGCGCGACCCCGCAAACGCTTATTACTGCCCCAAACACTTCTTTCCATGAAACGCTTTGTTTAAAAAATATCATCGTTGGGGGAATGATAAGAATAGGGGTAATGGCCATGATGGTGGATGCAATACCGGTTGCTGTATTTTGCACGGCAATAAGGGAAGAAGAAACGCCCAGAAAGGGGCCGAATGTAGCACCGAGCAACATCAAAGCCATGGCAGGTCGGTTTCCGGTGGCTTTACCCACTGCCAGCCACCGCCTGAAAAAGCTGATGAGTATGGCAAAACCGATTATGCCTGCCATGACCCTGATTTGCGTAGCTGAAAAAGGGTCGTAATCCTGCATTCCAAACTTACTCAGTACCAGACCCACTGCCTGACCGGCCGCTCCTCCGAGTGCGAACAACAATCCTTTAAGGGGTATCCTGTCTGCGGGCAAGGCCTTACCGGAATGTTTATGAAAGATTACCAGGGCAATGCCGGAGATGGTAAGGGTCATCCCGGCAATATTCAGCCAGGTAAGAACTTCCCCCATCAACAGCCAGCCGGTAAAGGCAGCTATTGGAGGAACCAGGGTCATTACCAGCATAGACAGGCGCGAACCGATAACCGTAAAAGCCTTGAACAAAAAGAGATCGCCGATAACAAACCCCACCAAACCCGACAGGGCCAGCCAAAACCAATTGTAGGCCGTGGCATCAAAAGGCAGGAACATGCCACGACGCACCCATGAAAAAATGCCTAGCAACAGCAGCGCCATCACCAAACGGATGAAATTAACCGATACACTCCCTACCTTTCGACTGGCCGTTTCAAATGACAGGGCTGTAATTGTCCAGCACATGGCCGTGAATAAGGCGGCCAATTCTCCGACGTAAGCCATTTTTTAAAAAAATTAAGAAGGGGCAAAGATAGGATTTTAATTCCCACGCAAGAATAACAAAAAACCTTAACGCATCAAAGGAATAAAATTTTTGATAACCTAAGAAAGTTCCAGAAAAACCGGCCAGAAACTAAACCCCTTTTTCGCGGGTTACATATTGACGAACAACATAGAGAAATTGCCGGCTGTAATTTTCCATGAATTTCTTTCCCACCCCCTTGATCCTTTCAAGTTCTTCGGGTTCCATGGGCTTTTTTATACAAATATTACGAAGGCTCATGTCACTGCAAACCATAAATGCCGGAATATCATTTTCTTCGGCCAGTTGCCGCCGGGTAAGCTTTAATTTATAAAACAGATCCTGATCATCTTCGGATAACTCCGGAATATCCTTATCCATCAGCACATCCAGCAAAACGAATTCTGTTTTTCCTTTTCCCTCCAGGTAATCTTTACCTTTTGAACCAAGCTTTAAAACAGATCCTTCCGCCTGATCCTTGCTGAATTTTTCAACCACGATCATTTCCTGATTTATCAAAATATCAATGATATCTGAGAGCTGATCCCGTGTATACCCTGGAAGCACCGAAAAAGTTTCCAGCTTGTTGAGTTCATGATTGATTACAAAAGAAGATTTGTTTCCCTTGAGTATGTCAATGGTACGCTTTAAACCCATAGGAAAGGAGAGCTCGTAAATACAATATAAAACCAGGCGTGCAATGGTTTTTTCATATCCGGCCAAAAGATCTTCGATAAGGCTTTTCTTCATATTGGCTAAATAATAATTTTATGATAATACCGGTAAAATGGTAAATAATATGGGTAAAATTAGAAAAAAATACTGATTTTAAAAATATTACAAATACACAAGATAATTGCGGAAGACTGTTTTCAGTGTCAACCTATAGCCCTTGAATACATCACCGCCGAAACATAATGCACAACTTCATCGGATGGCACAATATCGCCGGAATGGCCTCTTTGTAAAATCTGGAATTGCGGATCTGCATAAAGCAGTTTTGCCAGGCTCAACAGGGCCATTACAGGACCGTAGCCGCAAACGGAAATATTATTTTCTTCAACCTCCTTGTAAACACCTTTGATGTCAAACTGCCTTATCTTCTCCAATACCCGGTCATCAAGGACTTTTCCTGAAGCCGCACTTACATAATGGGAAAAATCCGTGGAAGCAATGAACAAAAGTTTTTTTTCCAATCTTTTATTGGCAGAAAGCAGCTTAAGACTGAGCGTAGTAGCTTGTTCAGGAGTCTGTTCCCAAATACTAACCGGTAGTATTTTAAAATCATGTGAAAAGAAATACTGAAGCATGGGCAGCATTACTTCAGCCGAATGTTCAAACTCATGAGCTTCTTTGGAAACTTCAATATCCAGGTGCGGATAAAAATCCCTGTCCACTTCAATATTTCCTAAAGGACTGTTCCAGTATTGGTTATCATCCAGGCCCACTCCCGGGCCCCATCCGCTGTGGTTGGGACAAAAAATCACTGCCGTATCAAAATCAGGCATGTACCGCCTGACCATTTCAAAAAAATGAATTGCATGATGACCGCTGTAGGGATATCCTGCATGAGGTACAATACCCCCGACCAGTTCAATATCTCCCAACTCCTTAAAACGCGGGGTTTCCTTCTCTTTAAGCTCGCGGATCAACTTGCGTAGTTCTTCAGGATCTGAGGGGTAAAATCTTCCCGACACTGCCGGTTTTCTTGTTTTTTCAGTTGTTTTCATGATGGATCCAAATTTACGATGGCAATGGCCGTTTGACAAAAGCTGCATTGTCCTTTTTCATTTAAAAAATTGCCGGTGATGCGGTAACCACGACGCCTTATCAAAACCTTGCCGCAAGCAGGACAGCAGGTGTTGCTGCGATCTGTCATTTCGGGTACATTCCCAAGAAAAACATAATGAAGTTTCTCCCGGGCCACTTCATAGAACTTTTCCAAAGTATCAATGGGGGTTGGCTCATTATTCATAAGGTATGCCGGGTAATACCTTGAAATATGCAGGGGCACTTCGCTGCCTGTTTCATTTGCGATCCAGTTTACCATTGCACTGAATTCCTCAACTTTATCGTTCAATCCGGGTATTACCAGGTGTGTCAATTCAAGATGGCGGTCGCTCTGACTGATTTTTTTTATGGTTTCCAGCACCGGCCCCAGGCTGGAATGGGTTACCTCCCGGTAAAATTTATCATTAAAGGATTTTAAGTCAATATTGAAAGCATCAACATACTCCAGCATTTTTTCCAGCGGGCCGCGATTAATAAAGCCATTGGATACCATTACATTTCTTTTTCCGGCTTTTTGCAGTTCTTTGCTAACATCCATTACAAATTCAAACCAGATGGCCGGTTCATTATAGGTGAAAGAAACCCCGATATTGTCGGCAGATTCCACCACCCGATCAACAAGATCTTCAATCTTTACAGGGCTCATATCTTTAAACGACTCCCTGACCTCTGCCCTGGAAAGGCCGTAATTTTGACAAAACCTGCAACGCAAATTACATCCGGTGGTTCCTGCAGACAAAATGTTTTTTCCCGGATAAAAATGATACAGAGGTTTTTTTTCAATGGGGTCGGAATGCAGTGCGGCAATCATTCCGTAATTTTCGCTGTAGAGTTTTCCTTCACGGTTTTGACGAACCCTGCAAACTCCAAATCCACTCTCTGGAATAAGGCATTCATGGGGGCACAGCCGGCATATTACTTTTTCATTGCTTTGCTTAATGTAAAAGGCAGCTTCTTTAGGCATTGAATCACTTCCTGTTTTTTAAAAGACTGATAAAAACAAAAAACTACAATATAATTTGGTTTTCTTAATGCAAAACGGCTGAAATAACTGATTATTGCAGAATTTTTCAGCAAATCATCATTAACTCCCGATTGAGTAAATAATTAACTGTTTTTAAATTATTAATCTTAATTTTGCACCCATAAAAAAAACCATTTTTATTATTTATAAAACACCAAAACAAAATGACAAAAAAAATTGGTTTGTTCTTTCTGGCAGGGTTTATCCTGTTTGCCTGCGGGCAACAAGCAGAGCAAGATTCGGCAAGGGTTGCCGAAGATAAAACCATTGAAGAACTGGTAAGCAACCCCATGGCATATGAAGACTATGAAGTTCGTTTCGAAGGCATGATTGGCCACATTTGCCGCCATAGTGGTGACAAAATGCGCATTATGCAGCCTGATAATGATGCCTTTAGCATTATGGTGATGCTTGGCGACTTTACCCCCGAATTCGGGCCTGAATTTGAAGGGAGTGATATTAAGGTTCAGGGTGTGCTAAAAACGCAGGTGCGCAACATAGAAGAATTGGAAGACCATGACCATGAACATGAACATGAAGAAGGTCACGACTGTGATTCTACGCAGGAAGCCATCAAACGGCTGGAAGAAAAGGGAATCAGCCCGGATATCATGGCTTTTATCGAGCTGACCAGCTTCGAGATCAAATAAAAACCGGACCCGAATCGTGAAACTGCCGGCAGTTTGCCGGCAGTTTTTTTATACCCCCGTTTGGCCGTCAAAAAACGGATTATTTGTAATTTCATGAACTGATTTAAACCTTTTGATTCTTTTCTGATTATGAAGATAAGGAAGATAAACCGTGCCGTGCACCGCGACCTTGGGTATTTCTTTTTCGGTATGTGTATCATTTATGGTTTGTCAGGCATTGCCCTGAACCACCGACACGACTGGAATCCAAATTACATCATTACGGAAGAAGAATTTCAGTTGGCATTACCCTCTGAAGAAAAGGAGGATAACCGCAGTCTTTCTTTATACTTTCTGGAACAAATAGGGGAGGAAGGCAATTACCGCACCCAAACCAAAAGCGGAGACCGCCTGAGAATTTACATACAGGGAGGAACAGTGAATGTAAATGTCGTTTCCGGCAAAGGGGACATTGAAAAGATCCGCCGAAGGCCCGTTTTTTATGAAGTTAACTTTCTGCACTATAATACCCCCCGGAAACTCTGGACCTGGTTTTCGGATTTGTTTGCCGGCAGCCTGATCATCCTGGCTTTTACAGGGCTGTTTATCATTCGCGGAAAAAACGGAATTACGCGAAGGGGGGCCTGGATAACAGGAGCCGGAATTCTCATTCCCCTGGTTTTATTGTTTATTTATCTTTAACTGCTTTACATGTGGGTGCCACTGGCCATATTAACCGCCCTGAGCGAAGCCCTGAAGGATGTGTTCAGTAAATTTTCCCTCAGGACTTCCGATCCGGTATTGCTGGCTTTTGCACTTAGAATGTACGCCCTGCCTTTTGTGATCCCGGTACTGTTTTTTATCGACATCCCCAAAACAGGCCCCGGATTCTGGCCTGCCCTGATCACCGGCGGACTGATGAACATTTTGATCACGATTCTCTACATGAAGGCCATACAACATTCCGAGTTGTCGGTTACCGTGCCCATGGTTACTTTTACCCCGCTTTTTCTGCTGGTAACCAGCCCTATCATTGTCGGGGAATTTCCCGACCTTACCGGCATTCTTGGCATTGTTGCCATAGTAGCAGGTTCATGGTTTCTGCATTTCGATGTGCGAAAAAAAGGCTTGCTGATGCCATTTAAAGCATTATTAAGGGATAAAGGCCCGCGGCTGATGTTGCTGGTGGCATTCTTATGGAGCATTACCGCAAATATTGACAAGGTTGGCATTATGAACAGCTCTCCGCTGTTCTGGGTGGTTTCCGTCAGTATTTTTCTTTTCCTGGGAATGATCCCGGTGGTGATGCTTTTCCGCCCAAAGGAGGCACCAAAAAAGATGCTGCTTGATAAAGGATTCCTTGCGGTGGGCTTTTTTACGGCAGCCACCCTAATTTTTCAAATGCTCGCCATTCAACTCACCCTGGTGGCCTATGTAATATCTATCAAACGAACCAGTGCCCTGATGGTGGTGGTTTTTGGGGCCATATTTTTCAGGGAAAAAGGACTGAAGCATCGCCTGGCCGGGGTATTGCTTATGCTGGCAGGTGTAGTGCTCATCACCATTTTATAATCTCAACCATTCAGATTATTTCCAATATTGCTTCTATCCATTATAAATTCTGCGGTTTCAAAAATAGAATTTGCATAAACAGGGGTCAGAACAGACAAGTCAAGATAATCCTTCCTGAGGCGGTTTAACAACTCCAGATCTGGTTTTTGCTTTTTAAAAACAGCATAGGCCAAAAGCCCCAAAGCCGATCGGAAATGGTTGGCTTTCATTCGGCAGCTATGCTTTGAATGTCTGGAGGGATGAATGTGAATGAAATAACTCTCATCATCTCCTTCGAGAAAGGTCCAGGTGGATTGATCGGAAAACATAACTTCTTTATAATGGGTTTGCCCTTCACTTAACCAGGCCTTGTATGAATGTGGATCAAGGCTGGTTCGGGTTTCCAGATGGATTATGGCTTCTTTTGCAATATCGACGTGGGTTAGAAACCCGGTGTAAAGGTCAAACTGAGATTCCCCCAGCATTTTCAACTTAAGAATGAAGGCTTCAAAATCCTGCGGTTTTCTTTCTTTAAAATCCCTGAGTTTTGAAACCACAAAGCCAAGGTGGTGTTTCCAGCCATTGAGCATCACCGGCGGGGGAACGCAGGATTTCATGATCTTTTATCTTTATGGATACTGGGGCCGAGCATGTTTTCAGGGGAGAGCAAATTTTCCAGCTCAGCTTGCGATAACCAGCCTTTTTCCAGCACCAGCTCATATACCCCTTTATTCTGCTCAAGAGCCTCTTTGGCAACCTGGGTGCATTTCTCATAGCCCAAAACCGGGTTAAGGGCCGTAACCAGTCCTATGCTGTTCAACACCATGTTGCGGCAATGCGCCTCATTGGCGGTAATCCCTTTTATGCAACGATAAAGCAGGGTAGTCATTCCATTTTTCAGCATTTCAATGGACTCGAAAAGGCTTTGAACCATGATGGGTTCCATTACATTAAGCTCCAGTTGCCCGGCCTCCGCGGCCATGGTCACCGTAAGGTCGTTGCCTATCACTTTAAAGGCGATCTGGTTGACCACTTCCGGAATCACGGGATTTACCTTGCCCGGCATGATGGACGACCCCGGCTGCATGGGTGGAAGGTTAATTTCGTTCAGACCCGTGCGCGGTCCGGAGGAAAGCAACCTGAGATCGTTGCAAATTTTGGAAAGTTTCACTGCCAAACGTTTTACCACTGAAGAATACATTACAAATGCCCCGGTATCCTGGGTGGCTTCCACCAGGTTAGGCGCAAGCTTCAGATCAAGCCCGGTGATCTGGCGCAAATGCCATGTCACCTTTTCACTGTATTCAGGTTCGGCATTGATCCCCGTCCCGATTGCCGTGCCCCCCATATTTATTTCTTCCAGTAGCCCGGCATTGTCATTCAGACGGAAAATTTCCTCTTCAAGGGTGGTAGCATACGCCCCAAAAGTCTGCCCTAAGGTCATGGGCACGGCGTCCTGCAATTGTGTGCGGCCCATTTTAAGAATACCGGCAAATTCTTCTTCTTTTTCTTTCAACCCATTAATAAGTGTTTCCAGCACTTCAACCAGCCTTGTGTTGCTGTTGATCAGGGCAATTTTTATTGCAGTAGGATAAGCATCGTTGGTGCTCTGCGAAAGGTTTACATGGTTATTGGGGTGACAATACCGGTAATCTCCTTTCTTGTATCCCATGATTTCAAGGGCCCGGTTGGCAATAACCTCATTGGCATTCATATTGGTTGAAGTGCCGGCTCCCCCCTGGATCATGTCTACAACAAACTGCGCAACATATTTTCCCTGTATGATCTCATGACAAGCTTGCTCAATGGCTTCAGTCACCGGGGCTTTTAACAGGCCAAGATCGTGATTGGCCCTGGCAGCTGCCATTTTTACCATGGCGAGAGCCTGAATCAGCACCGGGAAAAAATTAAGGGTTACCCCACTGATGTTAAAGTTTTCAAGGGCTCTTAAGGTCTGAATCCCATAATGCACCTCATGAGGTACATCCCTTTGACCCAAAAGATCCTTTTCACTGCGCGTGCGTCCTGATTCATACTGTGCTGCCACATTCACCATCCGCATATTGCTCTGGCGCATGCGCCGGGAAATGACCTTTGAAACCTGCATGAAAATTTTCAGGGCAACCCCGGTATGGGTCTCAAACATTTTTTTGAATTTTTCACCGGCCAGCATGAGTACCCTGGTATTATTTAATGCCCGGGCCGTGGTGCTATGAGGAGCTTCCGATAACATGGTTCCTTCCCCGATAAAATCATATTTCCGGAAAAAAGACAAACGCTTTTCCTCGCCAAAGGGAGTGTTTTTAAAAAGCTCAACCTCTCCATCATAAATCAAAAACAAATGCTTGTGACCGGGGGTATTCTCAGAAAAAAGCAATTCTCCTTTTTTATAGGATTTGCTTTCCATTTCCCCACTGAAGTAATCCAGCTCCTTCTGCTGAAGGTCAGAAAAAAGTTCAACATCTTTTAAAAAATCCTTTATTTCCTGGTGCGTCAGTTTACTCATTATTAGTGTTTTTTTACTACCCAAATAATCAATCAAAAAAAAATTCCCTTCCTGAAATTGTCAGGCCAAACGGGTTACCCATGACGGTAACCGCTGAAAATTTTTAAAAACAATTGCTCAAAGATAGAACGATAATTTCTTGCCACGGGGATAATTTTGCGAAACAGTCCGCTTTTTTTTGGAAATTTGCATTTCCATTCATCCTATAATTTTTACAAATGAGCGACGACAAAAAGATCATCTTTTCCATGGTGGGGGTTAGCAAGGTTTTTCCTCCTAACAAACAGGTTTTAAAAGACATTTACCTCTCTTTTTTTTACGGTGCCAAAATCGGTATAATCGGTTTGAATGGTTCCGGAAAGTCTACCCTGATGCGCATCATTGCCGGCAAAGAGAAATCCTACCAGGGAGATGTGGTGTTTTCTCCCGGATATTCGGTGGGTCATCTTTCCCAGGAGCCGGAACTGGATGACAACAAGACTGTTAAAGAAATTGTGGAGGAAGGGGTTCAGGAAATTGTGAATGTTTTGAAAGAATATGAACAGGTCAACATGAAGTTTGCCGAACCCATGAGCGACGAGGAGATGAATAAGCTCATAGAGCGGCAGGGAGAGCTGTCGGACCTGATAGAACAACATGGAGGATGGGAACTGGATAGCAAACTGGAAAGGGCCATGGATGCCCTGCGTTGCCCTGATGGAAGTTCACCGGTGAGGCATCTCAGCGGTGGTGAGCGCCGCAGGGTGGCTTTGTGCCGCCTGCTCCTGCGGGAACCTGATATCCTGTTGCTGGATGAGCCCACCAACCACCTGGATGCTGAAAGTGTGGACTGGCTGGAGCAGCATTTGCATCAATACAAGGGAACCGTGATCGCCATTACACACGACCGGTATTTTCTTGATAATGTGGCAGGATGGATCCTTGAACTGGACAGGGGAGAGGGGATTCCCTGGAAAGGAAACTATTCTTCCTGGCTGGAACAAAAGTCAAAGCGCCTGGAGATGGAGGAGAAAAGTGAAAGCAAGCGCCGCAAAACATTGGAAAGGGAACTTGACTGGGTGCGGATGAGCCCCAAAGGCCGGCACGCCAAATCAAAGGCCAGGCTTAGCGCATACGACAAATTACTCAACGAAGACGTAAAACAAAAAGAAGAACGCCTCGAGATATTTATACCCAACGGATCCAGATTAGGAAGCAAAATCGTGGAAGCCAACCAGGTAACCAAAGCTTTTGGGGATAAGCTTCTTTTTGAAGATTTGAGCTTTTCATTGCCGCCGGCCGGCATTGTCGGGATCATTGGACCCAACGGGGCAGGAAAAACCACCCTTTTCCGCATGATCATGGGCCATGAAAACCCAGACCGGGGAAGTTTCGAAATAGGAGATACCGTAAAAATTGGCTATGTAGATCAATCCCATGCCGATATAGATCCTGAAAAGAGCATATGGGAAGTCATTTCCGGGGGTCATGAGTTCATCAATCTGTCTGGCAGAAAGATGAACAGCCGGGCATATGTGGCCCGTTTTAATTTTACCGGTACCGACCAGGGAAAAAAATGCGGCGTACTTTCCGGAGGAGAAAGAAACCGTTTGCACCTTGCACTTACCCTTAAAAGTGAAGCTAACGTGCTCCTTTTGGACGAGCCTACCAATGACATTGACGTTAATACCCTCAGGGCACTGGAAGAAGGCCTGGAAAACTTTGCCGGTTGTGCGGTGATCATTACCCACGACCGATGGTTCCTTGACAGGGTGGCAACCCATATCCTGGCTTTTGAAGGGGATTCCAATGTTTGCTTTTTTGAAGGAGGATATTCAGAATACGAGGAAAATAAAAAGAAAAGACTGGGAGATACCAGACCCAAAAGGATCAAATACCGAAAGTTAAAAGCAGATTAAACTTTGTTGTTGCGGTAGCCTTTGTCATTACCATGGAAGCTGGCACTGTCCCTGGGGTTTAACCGGTTAGGGTCATAAACCACCACCTCTTTTTTTCTCAGAGGACGTATATTCAGGTATATAAATCCGAAAAGGAACATGATCATAGCCCCCATCAAAATATCATTACCGGATAAAGCCTCCCAATACCAGTTCAGGGTAAAACCACTGTAACCCTTTTCATAAAGAAAAAGAATAATCGGAAATTCAGAACGAAGCAGAATAGAAAAAAAAATATCTATCAGTACAATCACCAACATGATCCCAATGGCAAAAGTATACACCATCGCCACCAAAGCCGACTTAAAAAAGGCAAGGAGTGCCTGTTGATAGTTAACTTCATGGAAAGCCTCTTCCATAGAAACTTTTCCACTGGCAAATAAAACAATGGTTATTATGATGGACGAAATTATAAAGAATGTACTCAAATTTTTCATTTCCGGTAATTCATTGGAAGCCTTGTTAACCCCCCTGATTCTTTTATTCTTAAACGGTTTTTCAAAAAAAACGTTTCAGTTTTTTTCCTTATTACTGTTTTGATTATAATATCTGCACCCCTATATTAATAATAAAACTTAAGTAATAATACCATCTACCTGATTTTTTGATTTTCGTACCTTTGTCTTTTCAAAAAAAATTAATAAAAGAATGGCTGACATAAAAGAATTGAAATCAATTGCGACACAGGTTCGCAGAGATGTGTTAAGAATGGTGCACGGAGCGCAATCCGGACATCCGGGTGGACCTTTAGGCTGCGCCGACTTGTTCGCGGCTTTATATTTTTCCGTTTTAAAACACGATTCCAAAAATTTTAAAATGGAAGGCAAGGATGAGGATTTGTTTTTCCTCTCCAATGGTCATTTATCGGCAGGATGGTATAGTGTGCTTTCCCGCAGCGGGTATTTTGATACGGCCGAACTCAAAACCTTCAGGGCCATTGACTCCCGCCTGCAGGGGCATCCGGCCACGGAAGAAGGCCTTCCGGGGATAAGGGTTGCCAGCGGTTCTCTCGGGCAGGGTTTAAGTGTAGCTATTGGTGCTGCTTTGTCTAAAAAATTAAACCGGGACCCCCACCTTGTTTATTGTCTGATGGGCGATGGGGAACAACAGGAAGGACAAATTTGGGAAGCAGCCATGTTTGGGGCCGGCAGAAAGGTGGATAATTTGATTGGCATCGTGGATTATAATGGAAAACAAATTGACGGGCCCGTTGATGAGGTAATGCCCCTTGGTAATCTGAAAGCCAAATGGGAAGCTTTTGGCTGGGAAGTGCTGGAAATGAATGGAAATATTATGGAAGAGGTGCTGGAAACGCTTGAAAAAGCCAAAGGACTTTGCGGTAAGCAAAAACCCGTGCTTATCCTCATGCATACAGAAATGGGATATGGGGTGGATTTTATGATGGGCACCCACGAATGGCACGGCAAGCCGCCGAATGACGAGCAGTTTGAAAAAGCAATGGCCAATTTTGAAGAAACCCTTGGGGATTATTAGCTTTTTTGATAAACCCATTAAACAGATTTATCGTATCATTATTTAAAAACATTCCATTGCTGAAAAGGATTCTCATCATATTGTTTTTGATTGCCGCAAGCGGAGTCAACCCGGGCATAGGAGCAAAAAATCATGCTGCCGGCCCGGAGCAACCCACCCGCATCCTGGTTATCTTTGATGCCTCTCAGAGCATGTATGCCCGCTGGCAAACCGATACCCGCATCAATATTGCCCGAAATATTCTCAATGAGCTTCTTGACAGCCTGCAGAGCATTGACAATGTGCAGGTGGCGCTAAGGGTCTTTGGCCATCAAAAACGTTATCCTCCTCAGGATTGCGACGATACCAAACTGGAAGTGCCTTTCAGGGAAAATAACATTTCGAGGATCCGAAACCGCCTGCGCACCATCACTCCACGGGGTACCACCCCCATTGCGGCTTCCCTGGAAGAAGCCGCAAATGATTTCCCTCCCTGTGAGGATTGCCGCAATATTGTGGTTTTGATAACCGATGGAATTGAAGAATGTGGGGGAGATCCCTGCGAAGCTTCCCGACGGCTTCAGCAAAAAGGGATTGTTCTCAGGCCTTTTGTTATTGGGATTGGAAGGGATTTTCGGGAAGAATTTGAATGTGTGGGCCACTACTTTGATGGCAGCAGCGAAAGCGAATTTGAAGCCAGCCTGAATATCATCATCTCCCAGATCATCAGCAGTACCACCAGCCAGGTGAACCTGCTGGATGTCTATGGAAATCCTTCAGAAAGCAATGTGCCCATAACTTTCTATGATCACCATACCGGAAAAATCAAGCAAAATTTTGTACATACCCTAAATCACAGGGGATTACCCGATACGCTATACTTTTTGGATCCGGTGGTAACCTATGATATGGTAGTACACAGCACCCCACAGGTCAGGGTTAATGGCATCGAACTGGTTTCCGGAACCCATAATATCATTGCCGCCGACGCAGGCAGGGGAACGCTAAGGATTAAAACCGATGGCCCTAGTCCGGTGAACCACCAGATCATTGTCAGGGAAAAGGGAAGCATGGAAACCCTAAGGGTTCAATCACTGAATCAGTCGCTGAAATACCTTACCGGGAATTATGACCTGGAAGTATTATCCATCCCGAAAATCCATATAAAAGATGTGGAAGTAAAACACAACCATGAAACCGTTGTGGAGATCTCCCAACCGGGAATTGCAGTGATTCGGCTGCCTGGAACGGGCTATGCCACCATATTGCATAATAAGGATGGGGAATTAATTCCGGTACATACCCTTCAGGAAAATATTATCAATCAGACCCTTTACCTCCAACCCGGTAATTACAGGCTGGTTTACCGCTCCAGGGTGTCAAGCAACACCGCATTTTCTGTTGACCGGCCCTTTGTCATTAAACCCGGGGCAAGCATTACGGTAAGTGTAAACTAAAAAACGCAAATTTTCAACCATAAATCCCTATGAAAGAATATACATTTAGCGAAAAGAAAGATACCCGGTCGGGGTTTGGAGCCGGCCTGCTTGAAGCAGCAAGAAGTAACCCGAAAATTGTAGGACTTTGTGCCGACCTTACCGGATCCTTAAAAATGAATGATTTTCAGAATGAATTTCCCGACCGGTTTTTCCAGGTAGGCATTGCTGAAGCCAACATGATGGGCATAGCTGCCGGACTGAGTACCGGGGGAAAAATTCCCTATACCGGGACTTTTGCCAACTTCAGCACGGCAAGGGTTTTTGATCAGGTTCGTCAATCCATTGCCTACTCCGAAAAAAATGTAAAGATCTGTGCCTCACACGCCGGACTAACATTAGGGGAAGATGGAGCTACCCACCAAAATCTTGAAGATATCGGCATGATGAAAATGCTGCCCAATATGACGGTGGTAGTTCCTTGCGACTATAACCAAACCAGGGCCGCAACTATTGCCATTGCCGATCATCACGGGCCCCTTTACCTGCGCTTTGGAAGACCCAAAGTCCCGAACTTTACCGATCCCGACCAAAAATTCGAAATTGGCAAAGCCATCCTTTTAAATGAAGGAACCGATGTAACCATATTTGCCACCGGCCACCTGGTATGGGAAGCCCTTGAAGCCGGGAAAACCCTTTTAAAAAAAGGCATAAAGGCTGAAATAATAAATATTCACACCATTAAACCTTTGGACCTGGAGATGGTCATACAATCAGTAAGAAAAACCGGCTGCGCAGTCACTGCCGAAGAACACCAGATAAATGGCGGACTGGGTGAATCCATCGCCCGTACATTGGCAACCAACCTTCCAGCCCCCGTTGAAATGGTTGCTGTCAATGACCAGTTTGGTGAGAGCGGCAAACCGGGTGAGCTGATGAAAAAATATGGCTTGAGTGCATCCAATATCGTTGAAGCAGCCCGCAAAGTAATGAGCAGAAAATAGTTCCAATTCAGGGCCTGAATGACACATTACTCCGATGATGAATTGCTGAAGCAATATTTCACAGGGAATAATCCCGATTATGCCTTTAACCTGATTGTTAACAAATACCAGCAACAGGTTTACTGGCATGTTCGTCGCCTGGTAATCAGTCATGAGGATGCCAATGACGTGGTGCAGGAGGTTTTTATCAAAGCTTGGAAAGCTCTTAAAAACTTCAGGGGGGATTCGGGCCTGTTTACATGGATCTACCGCATTGCTACCAATGAGGCCTTATCCTTTCTGAAAAAGAAAAAAACCCGTTATTTCCTGCCCCTGATCGATGTGGAAAAACAACTGGAAAACACCTTGGAGTCCGATATTTACTTTGAAGGAGATGCCATGGAAAAAACCATCCAAAAAGCCATCCTTTCCTTACCGGAAAAACAAAGGGTGGTATTCACCCTGCGGTATTATGACGAAATGAAATACGAGGATATGGCCAAAATTCTTAACACCTCCGAAGGGGCCCTGAAAGCTTCTTATCATCATGCCGTCAGGAAAATCGAAAAATACATTAAGGAATGATTAAACTTTTTTTGCCAGGTGTTATCTAATTAAAAAACAGGCCATGAACAAAGAAAACAAAGAGAAAATAAAAAAGGAACTATCCCAACTAGGCAGCAGCCTTCCGGAGCGCCCAAAAAAAGATCCCTTCGGAGTACCTGAAGGCTACTTTGAAACCCTTCCTCATAAAATCCGTGAAGAAATTTCGAGCAGGCATGCCAGCCGGCAAGCAGAGGTTCCTGCTATCAGCCTTAAAAGACGGCTTGTTACCGTTATGGCTTCCCTGGCGCTCATTATTGCCCTTTCGGTCAGCTTCTTTATTTTTCAAACCGGTACAAAAAACGGTTACCTCACCGGAACAGAAGAATATCCGGATGAAGAATATTTTGCCCTGACCATGGATTTTGACCGGGGATTTTTCTATGACCTGATTCTTGAGTCGGAAATGACAGAAGAAGAATTAAAATACGGACTGCATCAGGATATGGATTTTTATGAAGATGATGAGTTGATTGAATCTTACCTTTTTGAGAGGATGGATTATTATGATCTTTCTGTCGAAGAGATGCTTTTGGCAGATGAGGAATTTGAATTTCCGGAAAATTAATTCCTTTTAAGTGTTCTTTTTTTCCAAAATTTTTCAAACTTAGCAAAAACAAAACCACATAATGAATAAACAATTGCTTAAACATAAAGTCTCTCTCAAAAGCATGCTGTTACTGTTTATGGCAGTGATGTTAAGCATTCCGGCTTTCTCCCAGCCGGGGCAGGGCAGAAGACACCAGGAAAGAATGAGGGTTATTGAAACCCGGCGGATCGCTTTTATTACTGAATATATGGACCTGACACCCGATGAAGCCAAAATGCTATGGCCGATTTACAATGAATACAACAACAAGGTCCAGGCATTACAGGATAATTTCAGAGAGAGGAGTGATGAAATGCCTGAGGCATCTGAAATGACTGAAGAACAGGCTGCCCTGTATATTGAGAAAGAAATACACCGCTTTGAAAAAATGGCGGAAATTAAAAGGGAACTTCACGAAAATTTAAAGGAAGTACTGCCTGTTCAAAAAGTGGCCCTGCTCTACGAAGCCGAAAGAAGATTTAACCGCATGCTTTTCAGGGAGAGCCAGCAACGTGGCAGAGAAAGACGAGAAAGAAAATAAGCAGGATATTGAATTCGGGCTTAGATGACTTCCACGGTGGTTTGCTTTATCCAGCCCACATTACCATTTGCCAGCTTTATCTGGTACCATTCCCCTAAATTATCGGTAATCCTGACCTGGGTACCTTCGTGTATTACAAAAATATCGGTACTTGCCTGACCCGGGGCACTTTTGGCCGTCACCCTTGGCACAAAAACAATGGCCTCCTTATCAACATAATGATGCTGATATTGCCGATTTGCTGCAAAAAAACAAATCCCGGTCATAAGCAAAAAGAACAGGGATAAGGAAAATCCTATTTTTCTAAATCCGGTTTTTCGGGAGAAAAAATACAGGGATAAACAACCCAGAAATATTACCAGGAATATCAGGCCGGTTATGGCCCATCCATCAACAGCCTGAAGGTTCAGAAAACCTTTCCACCACCTTTCATAAAAAATCAAGGGCACCGGTTCAATGCGGTCAACAATTCTTGAGCGGGCAATTTCTAGATTAAACCGGATGTTGTCATCATTGGGACTCAGACGCAAAGCCCTTTCGTAATTGAGTATAGCAGGACCAAGACGAGTCTCTTTAAAGTAGGCATTGCCCAGGTTATGATACAGCTCAGCAGCCTCTTTCTGATTTGCAATCACTTCCTCATACAATTCAATGGCGTAAGAGTACTCTCCTTTAATATATGCTTCATTTGCCTGCTCAACAAGGTCATGGAGATCATTCCCTTTTGCGGGAAAGATAAAGATAACGGCAAGTAATATCCCGGATAGCTGTTTCATATTTAATTGGCCTGTTATTGCTGTTTTTTCCTAACCCCTTTATTGGTTTTATTGTTGCGCAATTCTTTTTCAATGGTTACAATGGTATTATAGGCTTTCTCAAAGGTCTCTTCCATTCGCATTTCGGCACTTCCGGGGGCAAAACGCGCATATTCACAATCGTCAAGAGCTTTTAAGAATTCGGCAGCAAGTTCATCTCTCACTTTTTGCTTTTTAAAGGCCGAAGCTACATTTGCTTTATTAAGGTTTGAAACCGGCATATTTAATTTATCTGAAATGTACCCCCATAGCGTCCTGAAGATCTCTTCATAGAAAAGAGACTCCTCCTTATCTTTCAATAAGGAGCCTGCTTTTCTGAGCCGTTTTTTTGCAAGCTTTTGGGCCCTTTTATTTTTCATCAGTGCCGTATCCCTCTGCAAGCGTATCTGCCTGCGCCAAAAAATCAACAATAATACAAACAATGCCAAAGGCAGGATAAAAAGCACATAAAACAGCGTACTTTTATAAAACATGAACCCAATGGGTTGCAGTTCAAACGGGCGGGTATAAATAAACCGTATATCTCTTGACAGGTATTGCGCATCCTCCTGGGCCAAAACACCAGGAGTTCCGGCTATTGAGGGAGTTTCTCCACTAACCTTCAGGGTAAACGGGCCGGCTCTTCTGCTGACATAGGTTTCTTTTGCAGGATCGAAAAAGCTCATGGTAATTGGAGGTATCTCGAATTCGCCACCGGTTCGGGGAATTAGCAAAAAGTCAAAGGTTCGGCTCCCGCTGATCCCATTTCTGCCTGAGCGGATATTATCAGAAATATTCGGGTCAAAAGCCTCCAGGTTTGGAGGTAACTGAACCCGGGGCTTTTCCAGCATCCGCATATTGCCTTTTCCCTGAACGGTAACAACCAGGTTGGCTGCATCATTTATTGCCAGCTCTGCGGGTTCCAGCGTGGCGCCCAGGTCAAAATCGCCCACCATTCCCTTGAAATCTGCCGGCCGGTTTTGAGAAGGTAAAGGCTTAACTTCCAGTTCCAACCGATTGGAGCGTATCGTTTTTTCTACCGTTTCAAAACTACCAAATGGGGAACTGCCAAAAAACTCCTCAAAAAGTCCTCCCCGCCTTTGCTGTCCTCTCACACGCACCAAACATTCAACCTCAAGGGGTTCCAGGATAATTTTCCCTGAACGCTGCGGGAAAATAGCCATCCTGCGAATCTCTGCCACATTGTAGCTGACCCCGTCAATTACCTCAGTGCTTGCAGATGGTTGACCCGAAGGGGTGATGTTTTCCGTCCACAATCCCTGGAAGGAGGGAAGCCTTTCTATAGAAAACTGGGTAACCGGCACCCGGGTGTAAATCTTATAGCTTAAAATAACCTGCTCAGACTGGTATGGACTGGTGTTACTGGCCTGAACTCTTACGAAAAGATCGTCTGCAGCCGGGCCTTCAGGCCGGAGAGTTTGTTCCCGCGGGCGCCCCGGGGAAGCAGACGGATCTGTCTGTCCCTCAACCCTTATTTCTAAAGGATTGCTTGTGTATTGCTCCCCATCCACAGTAGTAATGGCTCCCGGAATCTTTAAAATCCCTTCACGGGTGGCCTCCAGAATGTAACTATAAGAAAATGAAATGGTAGTAGTCACCTGGTTATTGATTATTTGTGTTGATGAGGAAGAGGATTGGCTGGGGCCGGAAACCACTCTGAATCCATCAAAAGAGGGGGGTTGAAAATCTGAGGGGCGGGCATTGAGCGAAAAAACCAGACGAAAGCCTTCACCAACGGCAACCTGTTCAGGGGCAGAAGCTTTAAACTCAATAGTACTGCCAGAAACTGCCAAATGCAGCAGTCCAAAGAAAAAAAACAATATTGTTTTAAAAATTTTCATCCTTTTATTAAAATGGAATTACCATTCTTTTTCTGTCCGGACAGGCTCGCGTTTTTGATGATCACGATTTATCTTTTCCTGCACTTTTTGTTCCTGTTGATTTAAAGCATCCAGTATTCTTTCGGCATCACGGGGTGATAGTTGATCTGAAGCGGGTTCGGGACCTGCATCGGGTTGCTGGTCCTCATCCCCGGAATCATCTTCTCCGGGGGGAGGAGGCTGCTGTCCTTCCTGATCTTCTTCACTTTCTCCATCTCCGTTCTGGTCTTCGGGCTGTGGCTCCTGCTCAGGAGGATCCTCCAGAAAATTCTTCGCATAGGCCAGGTTATAGCGTGTATCTTCATCGTCAGGGTTTAGACGCAAAGCATTTTTGTAGGCTTCAATGCTTTCTCCAAAACGTTGTGATCCCATATGGGCATTCCCTAAATTGTGAAAGGCTTTCGCCCTTTCCTGTTCTTCTGTGCCAATCTGCGACAAAATATCAAAAATTTCGGAAGCTTCCTCAAAGCGTCCCTGTTTGTATAAGGCATTTCCAAGGTTAAAAAGCGCCCTGAAATTTCCTGAATCCGTTTCAAGGGCCCGCCGGTATTTGATTTCGGCTTCCTGATATTGGCCCTCTTCATAGAGTTTGTTTCCCTCCCTGATCCATTGTCTTTCCTCGCCGGCAAAAACTTCCGGGGAAAAACAAAGCATTATGGCGACCGTAAAAATAAACAACCTGATCATGGGTTTCCGGTTTATATTTTAAACGTTTTTTTTGCTACTAAATGTTATCCGAAAAGGTTTATTTTCTCCAGCCATTTGTTCTTGCGTTCAAAAATAAAGATTTCAAGAACAAGAAAAATCAAAGCAAGGGCCACGAAATAATGATAGCGGCTTTCATATTCCGTAAAGATCATGGCTTCATATTCCTGCTGTTCCATTTTCCTTATCTCATCAACAATCCTGTTCAAACCCATATCAGCTCCTCTTCCGTGCTGAAAAATGCCTCCACCCGCATCGGCAATGGCTTTAAGGGTTGCCTCATCATAACGGGTGATCACCGTATTGCCCTGTGCATCGCGCAAATAACCGCTTAACCGGTTATCCTCGTATACAGGGATGGGAGCTCCTTCGGGACTTCCGATGCCAACAGTATGAATTGTAATACCATGGCGATGCGCAAGCCTGGTTTTCTCCACAGGATCATCAAGGTGGTTTTCTCCATCGCTGATGATAATCAGAACCTTAGCGTTTCCTTCATCATCTGGAAAAGAAGCCATGGCGCGTTCAATAGCAGACCCGATAGCGGTTCCCTGCACCGATATACTCTGGGAGTTAACCGGACGAAGCATCATTTTGGCGGCAGCGTGATCGGCAGTGAGAGGAACCTGTGTAATGGCATTCCCGGCAAAAACAACAAGCCCCACACGATCATGCTCCAGCCGGTCAATAATCCTTGAAACAGCGGATTTTGAACGTTCCAGACGGTTTGGCCTGACATCTTCCGCCAGCATGCTTCTGCTGACATCCAACGCAATCATTATGTCTACACCCTCACGTGTGGCCTTTTCCAACCGGCTTCCAACCTTAGGATTAACCGCTGCCATGGAAACACATCCAAAACCAATGAGGAATATTACAAACCTAATCCATGGGCGTCGATAAGAACGCCAGGGCATCAGTCTGGCCATAGTTCCGGGATTTCCAAACTGTTTCAGGGCCTTGCCTTTAAGGTATTGGCCAAGGAGAAATATCAAAAGCAAAGCAGGCAATCCTACCAGCAGGATCAGATATTCCGGATTATCAAAGCGAATCGTTTCCATTTAAGTTCCAATTTTTCTTATTCGTTAGTACCTTGCTATGGAATGGTTCTCAGCCATGTGTTTTTCAGTATGCCTTCCAGACCCAGCAAAGCCAATGCCAACAAAACAAGTATCAAAAACTCATCATGCATGCGGGTATATTCCGTTACATCTATTTTGGTACGTTCCATCTGGTCAATTTCCCTGTAAATTGATTCCAATGCGCCCTGGGTTTGGGCCCAGAAGTATTGTCCCCCGGTTATATCGGCCATTTCCTGTAATAATTCCTCATCAACAGGAATTTCCACATTGCGATACTGGACTCCAAAGGGGGTTTGAAAAGGGTAGGGGACCGGTCCATCACTTCCCACACCAATGGTATAAACCCTGATGTCATAAAGGGCTGCCATTTCAGCGGCAGTAAGGGGATCAATCACTCCGGTATTGTTAATTCCATCGGTTAGCAGAATAATTACCTTACTGATGGCCTGACTTTCGCGGAGCCGGTTGATGGCCGTGGCCAGACCGTCACCGATGGCCGTTCCGTCTTCTACCATACCCGTGGTAAGGCCCCGGGTAAGTTCCTTAAGTAAACCATGGTCGGTGGTCAACGGACAAAGTGTAAAACTTTCTCCGCTGAAAACGGTCATTCCGATCCGATCACCCGGGCGCATATCAATAAATTCGATGGCTGCATTTTTTGCCGCTTCCATGCGGTTGGGCTTAAAGTCTTCTGCAATCATGGATCCGGAAATATCCAGGGCAATCATCATATCAATGCCTTCAACGGTTACATCGTGGGTGCGGCTGGACGACTGTGGCCTGGCAAGAGCCACAATAAGCAAACAAAGAACAATCATCCGCAATACAAATGGCAGATGAAGCAACCTCAGCCGTAAACTTTTTTTTACCCCCTTTGCATATTCAGCATGCACATAACGGATGTCGGCCGTACGGTCCTTTTCCTTCCAGATATACCAGGCAACCAATAAAGGAATAACTGAAAGAAGATAAAGAAAAGGCTTGTATGCAAAAGTGATGTCACCTGGCATTATTTATTGGCATTTTTAGGATTTATAATTATTTCTGATTTTTGTTTATCAAGTATTCCATCTTCCTTCCGGTTTGTTTTTTCTTCTGTTGTTTCCTTTGGGATGGTTTCTTTAACAAATTGTATAGCCAGTTCCAGTGCATTTTCATTTTGTGAAGCCTCAGGCTGATATTTGGCAAACTTAACCAGGTCGGAAAGTTTAAGTATCTGGCCAAGCTGATCCGGTTTTTCATTGTTCCCGAATTTTTGTTGCATATGGTTAAGTATCTCCCCTGAGGTCATTTCCAGGGCATTGATCCGGAATCGCTTTTCCAGGTACATTCTTAAAATATCGGTAAGTTCGCTGTGGTATAATTTAACCTTTCCTTTTTGCCAGAGCTTTTTATTTCGCAGGCTCTCCAGGCTTGATATGGCTGCAATATGGGCAGGAATATCGGGTTTTTCCCAGATACCTGGTTTTTGCTCAAGGGCCCGGGGACGGCGAACGTACCTGACCAAAAGCCATATCAGGGCTGCCAAAGCCAGGGCTCCCAGAACATAAGGCAGTAACTCCCTGAAAGTAATTGGCATGGAAAAAATGGGTTTAATGTCTTTTGGTGCTTCGGCCATATCAACCTCTATCCCTGAAACTTCCAGCAAGAGGGGTTCGGTCTCAAAAATCAAGGTGTCTTCATGGGCAATGGTTATTATTTCCATGGGAGGAATAGGGAAAAACCCTTCGTCCCATGCAGTAATGATATGCTCCTGACGCAATGCCAGGCGGTTTTGATCGTGATGCAGGGTATCGGGTCGCCCATAGCTCAAAACCTCTATTTCTGAAGTGATGGTATCATTGAAAACCGGCAGAATGACCAGGCTCTTTCCCTGGAATTCAACCTCTATACTAAGCCTGGCGTGCTGCCCAATGCTTATTTCACCGGGTTCCAGATCAATGTTGACTTCCTGGGCTCTGCCATTAAACGGTAAAAATAACAATACAACCAATAACCCAACATAACTGTAAGTAAAACGAATAAATTTTTGTCTTAACGGGAATTCCATATTTATCTCTGAAAATTAGCAGCCAAAAGTATCAATTGCTCCTTTTGCGAAAAAGTTTCATCAAGGGGGGCACATAGTCCTGATCTGTAGAAACATTGACCGCATCCACACCTGCTTTAGAAAAGGAGGTAGCCAGGTATTGCTCGTGCCTGGAATTCCAGGTCTTGATCTTCTGCTGAACTTCCCTGCTGGAAGTATCAATCCAGTATGACCGGCCGGTTTCGGCATCCCTGAACTTCATGACCCCTGCCCGGGGCAGCTCCTTTTCACGGTGATCAAAAACCCTCACACAAACCATGTCGTGCTTTCTGCTGACAATGGATAAGGCATCCTCAAATCCCCGGTCATTAAAATCGGAGATAAGAAAGGCTACGGATCTCTTTTTTATTACATTGCGCAAATACCTTAAAGCAGAAGCAATATCCGTTCCCTTTCGCTCCGGTTTAAAATCAATCAATTCTCTTATGATGCGTAAAATGTGTGGTGTTCCTTTTTTGGGCGGAATAAACTTTTCAATCCGGTCGCTGAAAAAGATCACCCCCACCTTATCATTGTTGCTTATGGCAGAAAAGGCAAGCACACCTGCTATTTCAGTTATCATGGCTTCTTTGATGCTTCCCACGGCTCCAAATTCATTGGAACCGCTTACGTCGATCAGCAACATCACTGTGAGTTCACGTTCTTCCTCAAAAACCTTTACATATGGATGATTGAAGCGGGCCGTAACATTCCAGTCAATATTGCGGATATCATCCCCGAAATGGTATTCCCTTACCTCTGTAAAAGCCATGCCTCGGCCCTTAAAGGCACTATGATAATGCCCGGAGAAAACCTGGTTAGACAATCCCCTGGTTTTTATCTCGATTTTACGGACCTTTTTAAGCAATTCAGAAGTTTCCATGGAAAAAGAAAAAATTGTTTTATGGTACCTCAACTGTATTCAATATCTCTCTCACAATATCTTCAGAAGTTATATTTTCGGCTTCCGCTTCATAGGTAAGCCCTATGCGGTGGCGCAATACATCGGGGCAGATGGCCCTGACATCCTCCGGAATCACATAGCCCCTTCGCCTGATAAAAGCATAGGCTTTGGCCGCAAGAGCCATATTAATACTTGCCCTGGGCGAGCCCCCGTAGCTGATCAGGTGCTTAAAATCCGGAAGCTTATATTCATCCGGATACCGGGTTGCAAAAACAATATCGGTAATATAATTTTCAATTTTCTCATCTACATAAACATCCCTGACTACATTGCGTGCCTTAACAATATCGGCCGGTTGCAAAACAGGTTTGGTTACAGGAAATTCACTCAGCATGTTTTGCCTCAATATCATTTTTTCTTCTTCTTTGGTGGGATAACCAATCATGACTTTAAGCATAAACCGGTCTACCTGGGCCTCAGGCAGGGGATAGGTTCCTTCCTGTTCAAGAGGGTTTTCAGTTGCAAGCACCAAAAACGGTTCTTCCAGGCTGTAGGTATGGTCGCCAATGGTTACCTGTCTTTCCTGCATTGCCTCCAGCAGGGCACTTTGTACCTTGGCAGGTGCACGGTTTATTTCATCGGCAAGGATAAAGTTGGCAAAAACCGGGCCTTTACGAACCAAAAACTCTTCGGTTTTCTGGCTGTAGATCATGGTACCGATCAGGTCGGCCGGCAAAAGGTCCGGGGTAAACTGTATGCGGCTGAACTTTGCCTTGATACTGTTGGCCAGGGATTTTATAGCCAGGGTCTTGGCAAGGCCCGGAACACCTTCAAGTAATATATGCCCGTTGGCCAGCATCCCTATTAACAAACGCTCTACCATATCTTTCTGACCTACAATGACCTTATTCATTTCCATGGTCAGGATATCCACAAATGCGCTTTCCTGCTGTATGCGCTCATTCAGTTCCTTTATGTCCATACCTTTATTTTTGGGGTTTTTGAGATAACTGCTGCAAAAATAGTTTTCCAGTGTTTATGTTTTTAAAAGAGGGTAGTTAAAAAATGTTAAAGTGCTGTATGTGAGATATAAACAAAAAAAGGGTGGTTGCTGACAACCACCCCAAAAATTTATAACCTTCCCGGTATAGGCCTGTTTATTTTGCAGCTGGCGCATCTTTGGCAGCATAACCAGCATAAAACCAAGCAGCTCCGGCCAGGGCCAGATCTTTCAAAAGACTGGGCATTTGCCCATCATTTCCGCCTGCAACAGCAGGAAGATGAATGGTTAATACAAAAATCAGCAGCAAAATCCCAAGTAAAACGGCCGCCAGATAATCCATCATCCGTAACATAATGCTGATGGCTGCTGCGATCAGGGCAATACCCGTCAGGTAAACCCAGAAAAGACCACCCGGTACCCATCCGGGTACCATCCCTACCATGCCACTTCCATCCATGAAGTGAAAAACTCCAAAAACAAGAAATGGAATGGCAAAAAGAAATCGTCCAATGGTTTTGGTTAAAATTTCCATAATAAAAGGTTTTGGTTCATAAATCATTTAGCGGGAAATTTTTCCCTAATTGAATTTAACCAATTAATGCCATAACAAATATAAAAAACATATTCACAAATGCAAGGTTTTTTATGATAAAAACCAACAACTATCCGGAAACATCTCTTTTGCATTAACAAAAACAAATTACTAATGGTAAGGAAAAAAATCAAACCATGCAAAAAAAAATTCTCCCAAAACCCTTCTATATTTATATATACAGCAGTTCTTGAAAAAAAAACCAGAAAAAATTTTCAAAAATATTTGGATTATTCAAAAAAACATC
>SKVW01000210.1 GCA_007129255.1 Bacteroidales bacterium | reverse complement strand
GTTTAAGCATGTTTTTGTTTGGATGGTTTTCGGGAAAAGAACGCTGATAGTGGGGCGAAAGTTAAAAAAGGTTCAGGCAAAAACTTCGGTTTCAATGTCCAGGGCTTCAACTTTTTCAGCAATTTCATTAAGTTTTTCCTGCGGTACTTTCTCAACCTCTTCTGCCGGGGTAGCCCTTGCAATGGGATAGATCATTACCAGGCGGGGCTTGAGCAGGGCGATGTGTTTCAACCACTGGTCTATTTCCTCATCGGTGGTATTGTCAAAAGGAACGCCTTTGAAGGTTCCTTTTACAAACAGGGTTTGAATGATCATCTGTCCCTTAAAAAGTTTAAGATTTTCAATGATTTCGGCCAGTGAGGTTTTTATCCTGGGATTGTTGATCTTTTGAAAAGTTTCCTCGGTACCGGCATCCAGCTTCAGGATGTTTTGCTCAACTTTGAGCAGGGCGCGGGCCACTTCTTCATCCCCTGCCAGGCTGGCATTGCTTAACACAGTAATTTTGGCATCCGGGTAATAATGATTCCTGAGGGCAATGGTGTCGTCAATGATGTCTGAAAAGTCGGGATGCAGCGTTGGTTCTCCGTTACCGGCAAAAGTGATGGCATCCAGCAGGGCGTTTTTGGCCTGCATTGCCCGGAGTTTTTTTTCCAGGGCCAGCTTAATTTCCTGCTGTTGGGGAAAAGTGAGGCATTCTGCACTTTTTGGAAGGGTCCACCCACATTCGCAATACAGGCAATTAAAAGTGCAGTGCTTAACATTCAAAGGCAGCAGGTTAACGCCTAAAGAAATACCCAGGCGCCGGCTGCGCACGGGCCCGAAAATGATCTGTTCAAATAAGAATCCATTCATAAGATCAGGATGCAGTGGAGGGGCTGTCTGTGTGTTGGGTGGTTTTTGATTTTTTGTCTTTTTCAAAAGCAAAAAACCTTTTTTGAAAAACCAGTAAGGTCAGCACCCCAATGGTAATGGCCGAATCTGCGACATTAAAAACCGGCCGGAAAAAGATAAATTCCTGGTTGCCCCAAAACGGGAACCAGGAAGGGAAAAAGCCCCTGATGACAGGGAAATAAAGCAAATCCACCACTTTCCCATGCAGAAAAGGGGCATAGCCTCCCTCTTCGGGCATAAAGCGGGCCACCTCATTAAAATAACTTTCGCTGAAAATCAAACCATAGAATGCACTGTCGACAATGTTTCCCAAAGCACCGGCAAGGATAAGGGAGATGCAAACAATAAGTCCTGAGGGTGCATTTTTTTTGATGAGCCTCACAAGGTACCAACCAATAAATCCCACGGCAGCAATGCGAAACAGGCTAAGAAACAACTTGCCCTGCTCGCCGGCAAACTCCAGTCCAAAGGCCATTCCGTAATTTTCGGTAAAATGAATGATAAACCAATTGCCAAAAATAGGGATACTTTCTCCCAGGGTCATATTGGTTTTTACCAATACTTTTGATACCTGATCAATCAAAAGAACCAGAAAGATCACCAACCAGGGAATATGCTTTTTCTTCAGGGTCACTTGGGTTTTGGCAGAATATTACTTTTTCTGGTTCAGCTTGGCTTCGATACTAAGAGTGGCATGGGGAACACTTCTAAGACGTTCTTTGGAAATGAGTTTGCCGGTGGCCCTGCAAACGCCATAGGATTTGTTCTCAATGCGTATCAAAGCGTTTTCCAGGTCGCGGATAAACTTTTCCTGACGGGCCGCCAGCTGTCCGTTTTCTTCTTTTGACAACACCTGAGAACCTTCTTCCAGAATCTTAAAAGAAGGAGAAGTGTCGTTGGTGTCGTTTTCATTCTGGGTGGTATAGGCCTCTGTGAGCACCTTTAACCCGGCCCGGGCGTCTTCAAGTTTTTTAAGGATGATTTGCCTGAACTCCTGAAGTTCCTCATCCGAATACCTTGTTTTTTCTCTTTTTGGTTCCATAGCTTCGTGGTATTTATAACTTAATTATTTTTTTTGTTGATCAAAACAAAAGTTTGAATATCATCCGTAAGGGCGATCTCTGTTTTTTCTTTATCATTGATTTGTTCTGTATAGTTAAGTTCCTCCGCAAGGGTCTCCGAACAAATATAATCATTATTGCTGAGAATAGCCGGTGTTATTTCATGGTGCTTTTGCACAAAAAGTTCAATTTTATCGGTTACTTCATAACCCTTTTCCTTCCGCAGGTTTTGGATCCTGTTAATCAGTTCCCGGGCAATGCCTTCGTTACGAAGCTCATCTGTTATGGTAACGTCTAAAGCAACGGTTAAATTACCTTCGTTGGCCACCAGCCAGCCGGGAATATCTTCCGAAAGGATCTCCACATCGCCCAGCGTT
The DNA here is from genome assembly GCA_007129255.1 of Bacteroidales bacterium. Taxonomy (GTDB): domain Bacteria; phylum Bacteroidota; class Bacteroidia; order Bacteroidales; family UBA7960; genus PUML01. The sequence goes on along the minus strand of SKVW01000210.1, from coordinate 3,651 downwards.
ATCTCAACCTGCTGGCCGTCAATATTAAGGGTGGCTTTTTCTTTCTCCTCCATGGCAGCAATATCTTCCTGCGAAAAGGCGGAAATGGCGGCGGCAATCTGCTTCATCATTTTCCCATACCGGGGACCCAGGGCTTTAAAGTTGGGTTTGATCTTTTTTACCAACACCCCGGTAGTGTCGTCGAGGTACTCCAGTTCCTTCACATTTACTTCTGAAAGGATAAGTTGTTCAACATCCTGCAGCTGCTTTCGGAACTGCTCGTTGAGTATAGGAATCATAATTTTTTGCAAGGGTTGTCTTACCCTGATATTAACCTTTTTACGCAGGGCAAGCACCATGGACGAGATCTTTTGTGCAAGCTGCATTCTTTCCTCCAGCTCACGATCTATCATTTTTTCATCAGCCTCAGGAAAATCGGTCAGATGCACCGAAACCGCCTCATGTCGACGGGAAACCCGGTTCAAATCGGTAAAGAGCCTTTCAGAGAAGAAAGGAGCGATGGGTGCTGCCAGCATGGAAAGGGTTTCCAGGCAGCGGTACAGGGTTTGGTAGGCAGAAATTTTGTCTGCGGTATAGTCTCCTTTCCAGAAGCGGCGGCGGCACAAACGTACGTACCAGTTGCTCAGGTGTTCATCTACAAATTCCTGCATCAGTCTTCCGGCCCGGGTGGGTTCAAAGTCAAAGAAACATTCATCCACCTTTTTGACCAGGGTGTTAAGTTCAGAAAGGATCCATCGGTCAATTTCGGGGCGTTCTTTATAGGGAACTTCTTCTTCGCTGTATTCAAAGGCGTCAATATTGGCATACAATGCAAAGAAGGCATAGGTGTTGTAAAGGGTTCCGAAAAACTTACGCTGCACTTCAGCTACCCCCTCCAGGTCAAACTTCAGGTTGTCCCATGGCTGGGCATTGGTGATCATGTACCAGCGGGTGGCATCCGGTCCGTATTTTTCAATGGTGGAAAAAGGATCGATGGCGTTGCCCAAACGCTTTGACATTTTGTTCCCTTTTTTGTCCAGAACCAGCCCGTTAGAAACCACGGTTTTAAAGGCAACCGAGTCAAAGAGCATGGAGGCTATGGCATGCAGGGTAAAGAACCATCCCCTGGTTTGATCAACACCCTCGGCGATAAAATCAGCCGGGAAGTTTTTTTGAAACAACTCCTGGTTTTCAAAGGGATAATGAAACTGAGCATAAGGCATGGCGCCGCTGTCGAACCAAACATCGATCAGATCAATTTCCCGGTGCATTTTTCTTCCTGTGGGGGAAACCAGCACAACCTCATCCACATAAGGGCGGTGAAGGTCAAAAAGCTGGTAGTTTTCATCAGAAAAGTTATTGGGATCAAATTCCTTCAGGGGGTTTTCTTTCATAAACCCCGCCTTAACCGACTTTTCAATTTCTTCTTTTAACTGCGCTGCAGAGCCGATGCAGATTTGTTCTTCGTGGTCTGCGGTGGCCCATATGGGCAGGGGCACGCCCCAGTAACGCGAGCGGCTGAGGTTCCAGTCCTGAAGGTTTTCCAGCCAGTTGCCAAACCGGCCGGTACCTGTACTCTCAGGCTTCCATTGTATGGTGTTGTTGAGTGCGATCATCCGGTCCTTCATGGCGGTTGTGCGGATAAACCAGCTGTCCAGTGGATAATATAGGATGGGTTTATCGGTACGCCAGCAATGGGGATAGGAATGCTCGTATTTTTCGGCTTTAAAGGCCCGGTTTTCTTTTTTTAGCTTGATGATGATGTCCACATCTACCGGGCGCTCAGCTTTGGGGCCTTCTTCAGGTTCGTATTCGGGCTTCACATAGCGGCCTGCAAACTCGCCCATCTCGTCCACAAACTTCCCTTTTTTGTCCACCATGGTGAGGGCACCAAGGTTGTACTCTTTTCCTGTTTTAAAATCGTCCGCACCAAAACTTGGGGCGATGTGCACGATGCCGGTTCCCTCTTCCGTGGTAACAAAATCCCCGAGAACCACCCGGAAAGGATCTCCGGTTTCGGGCCGGGCATAAGGAAGCAATTGCTCATATCGGAGGTTTTCAAACTGCTTTCCCTTGTAAGTGGCCATTACTTTAAATGGAACCTTTTTATCCCCGGGCTGGTAATCCTCCAGGGTAAGGCCGGCATCTTTGGGGTTGAAGAAGTTGTCCTGCAGCTCTTTTGCAAGCACCACTTCAATGGGTTCGTAGGTATATTGGTTATAGGTTTTAATTTTTACATAATCAATGTTTTTTCCAACCGCCAAACCGGTATTGCTTGGGAGGGTCCATGGGGTAGTGGTCCAGGCCAGCAAAAAGACTTCTTTTGATCCTCCCTGGTATAGAAAGGCAGACCGTTCATCCTTTTTTACCTTAAACTGGGCGGTCATGGAGTTGTCCTTCACGTTTCGGTAGCACCCGGGCTGGTTGAGCTCGTGAGTGCTGAGGCCGGTGCCGGCAGCAGGTGAATAAGGCTGGATGGAATAGCCTTTGTAAAGCAATCCTTTTTCAAAAAGCTTGCTTAAAAGGTGCCAGACGGTTTCAATATACTTGTTCTCAAAAGTGATATAGGGGTCGTCAAGGTCTACCCAATAGCCCATTTTGCGCGTAAGGTCGTCCCAGGTGTCTTTATACTTCATGACATCCTTGCGGCAGGCCTGGTTGTACTCTTCTATGGAAATGGATTTGCCGATGTCCTCTTTGGTAATACCCAGCATTTTCTCCACACTAATTTCCACGGGCAGACCGTGGGTATCCCATCCGGCCTTACGTATTACCTGGTAACCTTTTTGTGTACGATAACGACAAAAAATGTCCTTAATCGCCCGGGCCATTACATGATGAATGCCCGGGAGGCCATTGGCAGAAGGAGGACCTTCGTAAAAAACCCAGGGGGTTTGCCCTTTGCGAAATGCAACACTCTTTTCAAAAACCTTGTGCTCTTCCCAGAATTCCCTGGTTTCTTTTCCAAGACGGGAGAGTTCCAGTTTTTTATATTCTCTGTATTTCGATTCCATAAAACTGCTTGTTTTTCCGCTGACCTTACGCCTCAATTAAATTGTGTTTCAGGGTAGTCTATCGTTTTAAAGGCGCAAAATTATAAAAAAAATCCGTAATAATTATTTTAAGGTCTGCTTATCCTTGGCGGGAAAAAGAATAATGGAAAAAACAGGGTACTTTTGGAAAAAGCAGGACAAAAGGCTGCTATTTCCAGAAATAAAGATAATCCGTAAAAAAAAGAATTCCCTCAGAGATTATTCCGGGATCATTCTGAAAAACAAGCCGGGGGTTTCTGTAAGAACGTAAAGGTATCCGTCGGGGCCATGGGCCACATGCCTGAAGCGGGCCATTCCTTCGAGAATCCTTTCGGTATGCACCACGGTGGTGTCCTGGAAAACAACCCTGTGCAGGTGCTGGTTGGCCAGGGCGGTAACCAGCATGTTGTTTTCCCATTCGGGATATTTATCGGAATAAACGAACGACATTCCACAGGGTGCAATGGAGGGGGTCCAGTGCAGGATGGGGTCAATCTTTCCTTCCATAGTGGTGTCGGGGGTAATGATGCTTCCATCATAATTGACGCCATGGGTAACCAGGGGCCATCCGTAATTACCTCCTTTGTGAATGCGGTTAATCTCGTCTCCTCCTTTGGGGCCGTGCTCGGTAGCCCATAAC
>SKVW01000067.1 GCA_007129255.1 Bacteroidales bacterium | reverse complement strand
GTGCTGCTGTCTATGATCCAGAACCCTAAGGCAGCGATGGGAATCTGAAGCAGGATCAGGGCCAGTCCACCGGCCAAAGCTACGGCCAGCGGCCTACCAAGATTCAGCATGACTTCGCCGAAATCCCTTTTGCCGAAAGCCTGTGCTACAAACCCGCTGGTGCTCATACGCAGGAAGCCGAAGCCCCAGTAAAGGAAGTTAAAGACCATGCTTCCCACGGCCACTGCCCCGATATAGACTTTGTTCTCCAGATGTCCCATCAGTGCCAGATCCACCATGCCCAGCAATGGGATGGTGATGTTACTGATGATGTTGGGAACGGCTAGCTGAAGGATTCTCCGGTTCATGGCAGCTTTTAAAGCTGCGAAATTATAAAAAAAACCGAAAGCTTCCGGTTGCTTCGCAAGACTGTTAAGTTACTTTGGGGTTGGACCTTCCTCAACACAAGGAACTGGAAGCTCCCGCAGGGACTTCCAGCTTCCGGATTAAATGATGGCACCCACTCCGGGGTGTCTGTTCTCCCTGATATCCTTGCCGGGTTCCATCGCTATTTGCCCCCGCTGAGGGTTTTGGAAAAAAACCGGAAGCACCTGCAGGGACTTCCGGTTTTCAACCCGGTTTTAAAACACTTATTCTTAAATATTATTCCACGGGGATATCTTTGGATTTTTCCCCAAACAGATGATGGTCCAGCGATCGCCGGTCGGCTCCGTTTACCAGCACAAAAAATGCGGCCAGAAACATGGAAAGGTCCAGCCTCAGGGCGTGGGCAAACCCCCAGAAGCCATCGGCCAGCTGCGGCAGTTTGGTGGTGATAATGGCCACAGCCATGGTGATGATGATGGGAATGGCTGCAAAACGGGTTAAAAAGCCTATCAGGATAAATAAACCCCCAATGACTTCAAAAACCCCTACAAAATAGGCAAAGAAAAAGGGAGCAGGAAATCCCATTTCCAGGAACCGCCCGGGACCCATCGCGTCCGGAAAAATAAACTTTTGCAGACCCGCCACCAGGAAAACATATCCCAGGATGATCCTGATCAGCAAAAATCCCGGAATGTTGTTGGTTTGTAAAAGTGTTTTCATAGGATTATTTTTTGTGAAAAACTGAATGGTTACTGCAAGTAACGAAAATTTCAACAAACAGACAAGAAGAAACTATCAATCCTGGTAGGATGATGTAAAGAAAATAAAGAGCCCCGAAAACTCGCGCTTCCGGGGCTCTTACTGAAAGGTTCAGCAGTAATTGCAATAGTGATTAGAGTTCATCCAGGTCGATATTAACGGTGGTTGTGGTATTGCTTTCCACCTCTACTTCTTCGATAATGCCAAGGACTTCAATAAACTCATCCTCCTGGTAGGCCGTTACGATCAGGTCGTAGGAAATTGGTGCCAGGAAAGCCAGGTGATAAATGTTTTCTTCGCAAACCTTGTCACTTACGATGGCATTGGGGAAGCGGGTCTCCTCTTCAGCCGGGTCATCGGCTTCTTCATCTGTGTAGGTTCCGCTTTCATAAGCATAAATAATAATATCAGTATCTTCAGGGATATTGGTCACTTCTCCCTGAATATTACCAGCCTGATCATCCACAACAAGCCTGATAGTGGGCTTCAGGATGTATTTTCCTGATGCGCCGGCTACCACAATGGATTTGCGCACATCAAAGTCAGCAGTAACGGCTACTTCGCCATTTGCAGGTACGGTAAATGTCCCCACTGCTTTGAAACCGGTTTGTGCGCCACTTGGCACAAACAAGGGCTGGATTGTTTCATCCTCAAACTCGATATAACATCCGGGATTGGCATGGTCGGATCCTCCGCCCATGGTGGGGGCGTCCAGCATAAAACGAAGCTGTGTGTAGGTTCCTGCAGGCAACTCAAAATGCCCAAACAATGCGGTTTCTCCACGGGTAAGATCCAGCAGGTTGTAGGTTACCGGCTCGTCAAACTCATCAAAAGAAGCCCATTGGTCGCCCTGTATTTTGTATTGTATTTCGGTAAAGGTGATAAAAACCCCGGTTACGTCATCCGCATCAATGGGTGAGTCGGTCAGGGCCAACCTTAGGGTGCCCTTGTTTCCGTTATCATCTTTTTCGCATGCTGCGAAAAAGAATACCGGGAGGGAAATCATTGCCAAAATGAAAGTTAATCTCTTTAAGTTTCTCATAGTAAAAAAAAAATTAGGTTAATAGATTTTGTTCTTAATATTATGGGTTTATATAACAAAGACGGACAACATAAGCCAAGGGTTGGAAAGCATTTAAAAAAAAGCATAGTTTAATGAAAAAGAAGCATTAAAGGCTGCATTCTGTGTGCGGTTCAGGTAATCCGGAATCATTTCGTTACCGGAAAAAATATTTTTCACTCCATAACGGAAAAACAAGCCTGCCCCCAGGTACCAGTTACCGTAAATGGGGTATTGGTATTCATAGCCTGCCACCAGGCCATAATCCATGGAGTTGTATTCACTACGCACGTCTGTTAACTGGCTATCGATTTTTTGCGAAGCATTGTTTAGTGAACTGCCGTAAATACCTGCCGCAACAAAATGGGGTGAATTTTCTGTAATGCGGTATTTTATCAGCAGCGACAAGGTAGAATAATCCAGTTCCAGGCGGGATGAAACGAATTGTCCATTCAGGTATTCATTGTAGCCTTGTCTTTTCTGACTAACGAAGTAAAACTCCCCTTGCAGGCTCATTCTTTCATTGATGCGGGTGCCGGCAAGTATGCCGAAATTTTTTCCGAAAGAAAGATTGGTATGGGTTAGTTCCTCCGGGTTTAGTCCCTGCCTGGTTTTCTGATTAAGCATCCAGGTGTTTGCCAGTTGGCCGGTAAAACCAATGAAAAAAAACTGTCCTTTCCCGACAGGTTCAAGGATTTCAGCAATTAATGAAGACTGGGTTGGGTTTTCTGATAAATTTTCACGGGAATGGGTCTCAACAGTTAAAGACTGTATTTCTTTATGCGCCGGGGAAAACAAATCCGAAACGGAAATAGCAGGGTGTTCAGTTGTCTCTTTTTGGATCTTTCCGGTCAGTGGATATTTTATTTCTGATAAAGCAAATACTCCCTCTAAAGGCTGGAGTTTTTCGGGCACAGGTTGCAATTGGTGCAAGGAAGGTGGTGTGTGGGGTTCAGCAGGCGAAAGAGTTTCCAGGGAAGCAATTTCCGGTTGCGACTTTGTGGTAAAGAAAAAAATGCTGCCAATCGTAATCATGAGCGTCAGGGAGGCTGCCATGGAAAAAATGAGCAAGGCTTTTTTTCTTTGTCTTTGGTCCAGACCTGCTTCCAGCCTGGTCCATACCTGTTCCATATCCAGCTCATCCTGTATGGAGTCCCATACCACTTCAGGGGGGTCCTCCGGATGGGATTCAATTTTGGATTTGTACCATTGGTTAAAGCGGGTCATGACTCAGGTATTGATTTCTGCAAGATGGTTCTGTAGCAATTTTCTGGCACGGTTAAATTGTGATTTGGAGGTACCGGTTGTAATTTCCAAAAGCCGGGCGATCTCTTTGTGTGTGTAACCTTCTATGGCATAAAGGTTAAAGATCACCCTGGCACCTTCGGGCAGGCGGGCCACCTGTGCCAGTATCTCGTCACTTCCAAGATGGCTAAAGGCCTCATTTTCTGTAGTATTATCCTTTTGCGATGGTTCCTCTTCGATATAACGTTCCATTTTATTTTTTTGTCTTAGCATATCAATGGCTGTGTTGGTTACGATCTTCCTTATCCAGCCTTCCATTGATCCTGCCTGTTGAAATTGAGAAATATTTTTAAACACTTTGATAAATGCTTCCTGCAAAATGTCCTGGGCAAATCCTCTATTCCCGGCATAACTCAAACAAAGGGCATACATTTTCCTGGCAAACCGGCGATAAAGGATTTCCTGGTATCGCCGTTGGCCTTTTTTGCACCCGTTAAGAATTTCCTCTTCAGAAAAAAGGTCAACCTTCATTCAACATTAATCAAAGACAACTGCCATGGAATTAGGGATCCTGTTTGCCAGGATATTAAAAATATTACTGTTTATGTTTTCATTGATCAGGATGGTTTCCTGCCCGCCTATTGTTGTGGTTTCAGCATTCATAAGCAAGCCGAAATTGATAAATCTGAACAGGAACTCGGCATCCATAATTACCTCTGCATTGGCAGGGATATCTTTTTGCAGAACAATATTCTGCTGACCGTGCCGGGCCCTGGCCCGAACCTGGATTTCCTCACGAAAGCGGTATTCAAATTTTATCGGGAATTCTCCCTGGCTTGCCGGCCTGGTAAAAGTTCCTTCCAGAACCAGAGGCATCAGTTCGTCAGTGCCCAGGAAGAAATACATGTCAATCCGGTTGTATTCCCCCTGCGGAATGTCAAAATTTACCTGTTTGCTTTCAGAAGGCCCGCCAAGGTTGGCCAGCAGAGGCTCTGAAAAGTCTGACCGGAAAAAGACGTCTTTCCCCTGCTCTCTTTTGGCATTAAACTCAATGGCTTCGATTACCATCAATCCCTGATCCACTGTAAAACTACCCGGTTGCCCGCCCTGGTATTGATCTGTGCTTTTTCCTTCAGTGCCTTCGTCATCGGCATGGTGTTCGTTTATTACAAATTCAAAATTTACTTTTGCCGGGAGGGTCAGTTCATCTTTGGCACAGGCAAAAAAAACAAAAACAAAACCAAACAGCCAAAACAGTGATACCATGGAATTTTTTTTGCGGGGGTTCATTGTTTCGAATTTTTTTGTTGCTTACTGTTTATAAGGGCCCTTTTGATCCCTTTATTAATACAGACGGTATTTAAAGGAAAAGGGTTGGAACCCAGATTGCAGCTCTTACAAATTTAATTCGACTTATCCTATTTGCTGAACGGATATCATATTTCAATGCAATGGCTTCCCATTTATGAAACCGTTTACAGGAAGGTTTATTATGATTTGACGAGATGAAGCCACACTTATTTTTTCCAGAGGTCCTGCTTTTATTCAGTTTCAGTGATGGAAAGAATTTTCATTCCTCCGAGGGGGGAAGCAACAAAAACCATGGAATTTCGGGATTCCACAAAGCTTACCGAAACCGGGTTTTGAAATTCCAGTACCCCATGCATTACAATGCTGTCGTTAAGGGCTTCGATGCTCTCTCCGATAGATACGCCCGAATCCCCATTGCCAAGAAAGATCAGTTTCAAATTTTTTGATAAGCTGCTGGTTAAATGGTTTTCCTGCTGATGCCCGCCGGGCGTTGGGGGTTTTGGGATATGCTGCTTAAGGCTTCCGTCTCTGTTCAACACTTTCATACCTTCCTCATTCAGGGCGGCATATATATATTTTGCGCAAACAGCAATTTCAGAATGGGCAGCAGGGGTTCCGGCGCCTCCGGTTTCGTAAACAAACTCCGGATCATGGCTTTGAATATCAAATCCATAAACCCTGCCCGGCATCCCGGCCAATACCAGGAGGTGATTCTGGCACGCAGCTACCGAGCGGGCATTGTCTATTTCGTGCTGGTTTACGCGGTTATATTCCAAATCAAAAACCGTAAGATAACCCTCTGGTCCACCGGTTACAAAAATATGCCCTTCAGTAACTTTTATTCCTTTAGCCATGGGGGCGATGATAGGGATAATGGTATCCACACCGGTAATTTCCATCTTGTTGTTCAAGGATAAAACGCCCATGAAGGCGGGATGGTCAAAATCCAATTCAGAATAATTTCTGCTGGTTCCTGAAATATAAAGTTTTCCGTTGGCGTAATCCACTGCACTGATATCGGCAGTGGGAAAGATGGCCTGGGAGATGATCCCGGGGTTTTCCGAATCGCTCATGTCCATAATCTCCACCCCTCCAAGACGGTTATCTCCTCTTTTTTTGTAGGAAATAAACACATAATTCCCGCTGATCTTCAGCTGGGTAGGCGTCATCACGATATTTTGAAAAACAGGGGGTGCCACGTCTGCCTTAAGGACAAACCGGTAATTGCCTTTATGATCCTGTATGTTAATATCCTGGTTTTCTTTTTCACCGGTAAAAGGCACAACGGGTATGGGTTG
>SKVW01000194.1 GCA_007129255.1 Bacteroidales bacterium | reverse complement strand
TCCCATCAATTATTTAAAGGAAAAAAGGCGGGAAAATTGAAGGAGGTTTTATAAGCCTGATTTAACAAACAGAACATTTTCCGGATAAACCGGTCAGGTCTTCATCATCCCCTTCAATTAAAAATTTTTTCCAGACAACATGCCCCTTAACACCCATTTGCCTTTAAAATAAAACCTTACGAACCTTCAGCAAAAAAGATAACCCATGAAAATTCTGATCCGCAACATCAAGGAACTGATACAGACACAGGACAATCCGGTAAAAAAGGTCAGCGGTAAGGATATGGCAAGCCTGCCTACCATCAAAAATGCCTATCTCTATATTGAAGACGGGCTGATAAAAGGCTTTGGCAGCATGGAAGATTTTCCGCGCAGCCCTTTTGTTAAGTATGCGGGCAACAGCGGGGTGAAAGAGATTGATGCCACCGGCAAAATGGTGTTTCCCTCCTTCTGCGACTCCCATACCCATATCGTGTATGACGGCAGCCGGGAGATCGAGTACATTGACAAGGTCCGGGGCTTATCCTATGAGGAGATTGCCAAACGGGGAGGCGGCATTTTGAACTCCGCCAGGCGGATGCAGCATGCTTCCGAACTGGAGCTGGTGGAGCAGGCCCTGGAACGCCTGGAAGAGATCAAGATGCTGGGCACGGGTGCCGTGGAGATCAAAAGCGGTTACGGGCTCACCACCGAAACCGAGATGAAGATGCTGCGGGTGGTCAAAAAGCTCAAGGAGCTGAGCCCCCTGGAGATCAGGGCCACCTTCCTGGGAGCGCATGCCGTGCCGGCAGAATATAAAAAACGACAGGGTGAATTTGTGGACCTGGTGATCAACGAGATGATACCTGCCGTTGCCGGCGAAGGTCTTGCCGACTACATAGACGTTTTTTGCGATCGTGGCTTTTTCACTGTCGAAGAAACCGACCGCATTTTGATGGCGGGCATCAAGTACGGCCTGCGGCCGAAGATCCATGCCAATGAGCTGGACTTTTCGGGCGGCATACAGGTAGGGGTAAAATACGATGCCCTTTCGGTGGACCACCTGGAGTTTACCGGAGAGGAAGAGATCAAGACCCTGCTGGAAAGCGATACCATGCCGGCCCTTTTGCCCGGGGCAGCCTTTTTTCTGGGCATGGAATATCCGCCAGCGCGCAAAATGATCGATGCCGGCTTGCCGGTGGCCATGGCCAGCGACTACAACCCGGGCTCCTCCCCTTCGGGCAACATGCAGTTCATCATGTCCCTGGGCGCCATTAAGTTCAAAATGATCCCCGAAGAGATCATCCATTCGGTGACCATCAATGGGGCTTATGCCATGGGCGTGGAAGAGGAGCTGGGTACCATCAGCGTGGGCAAAAAAGCCAATGTATTCATTACCAAACGCATCCCCACTTATGCCTTTATGCCTTATGCCTATGGCAGCAACAAGGTGGAGACAGTGATCGTAAACGGAAAAATCCAATAATCCAAAGGCCCGGGCCTCAACCATGAAAAAACAAACCCAAGCAAAGAATATGGCCCTGCTGGCCAAGACCTTCGCAGGCCTGGAGCAGGTGCTTGCGGATGAACTAAGCGCCCTTGGTGCGGCAAACGTTAAGCCCCTGAGGCGGGCAGTCTCATTTGAGGGCGACCTCAAAATGCTTTACAAAACCAATTACTGGTGCCGCACCGCCCTGAGCATCCTGCGGCAGATGGATGAATTCACTTTTACCAGCAGGGAAGTTTTCCTGGAAAAAGTAAAGCAGGTACCCTGGAGCGAATATTTTGATGTAAAAAAGTCCATCTCGGTTAACCCTGTGGCCCACCGCTCTGAATTGTTCAACAACACCATGTTCCTGGCCCAGTTAACCAAAGACGGCATTGCCGATCATTTCAGGGAAAAGACCGGGGAGCGCCCCAATGTAAGCACCAATGAGCCCGACATCCGCATCAACGTTTACGTAAACCAGGATAATTGTTCGGTATCCCTGGACAGCAGCGGGGAGGCCCTGTTTAAAAGGGGCTACCGCAAAGCCACCGGGGGGGCACCCATCAACGAGGTGCTGGGTGCCGCCCTGGTCATCATGTCGGGATGGGACAAGACCTCCACTTTCCTGGATCCCATGTGCGGTAGCGGCACTTTCTCCATTGAAGCGGGGATGATGGCCGCCAACATGGCCCCGGCCATGTACAGGAAAACCTTTGGCTTTTCGCATTGGAAGGATTTTGATGCGCCTCTTTTAGCAGCGTTGCGACAGGAAGCCAAAGAAATGGTAACCCCTGTTAAAGGAAGGATACTGGCCAGCGACATCCATGGAAAAACTTTGGATATCGCCCGTCAAAACATCATGGAAGCCGGGCTGATGGGGCAGGTCAAGGTACAGCGCAACGACTTTTTCAACTTTACCCCGCCCCCCGAAAACGGTTGGGTGCTGCTGAATCCTCCATACGGCCATCGCATCCAGCAAAAAGACCTGCCGGAGTTTTACCAGAAAATCGGGGATACCCTCAAGCAAAAATTTGCCGGCTATAAGGCAGGCCTGTTCAGCGCCGAACTGGAAGCCATGAAAAAGGTGGGCTTAAAGCCTTCGGCAAAATTCCGCTTGTATAACGGCCCCCTGGAAAGCCTTTTCGTGGTATATGACCTTTTTGAAGGAAAACACAAAGAACATGTGGCCAAAACACGGCCCAAAAGACCAAGGATCAAACCACAGGAATAGAATTGCTACCTCCCCATTTTGTCGTCTGATTTATTTCTATCTTTGCACCTGTTTTTTAAAATGGGGAAAAGTTTCCTTTTTCCAGGCAACAACTGAGCACAAAAAAATTTATATGATATGAAAAAAAGAGTATTGGTAGCAACCGGTGGTGGAGATTGCCCCGGGCTGAACGCTGTGATCCGCGCCATTGTATTGCGCGCAGGACAGGAAAAAAACTGGGAAGTAATAGGGAGCGTCAATGCCTTTGACGGCATTTTGAACGAGCCCAACGAGATCGTGGTATTAAATGAAAAAGAAGTAGCGGGGATCCACATTCGGGGCGGCACCATTATTGGTACCACCAACAAGGGTGGCCCCTTTGCCTGGCCCATCAAAAACCCTGATGGCAGCTGGGGCAGTGCCGACCGTTCCGATGAGATGCTGCGCCGCCTGCAATACCTTGGTGTGGATGCCGTGATCAACATTGGAGGCGATGGCTCCCAGCAGATCTCCAACAAGCTCTTCGAAAAAGGCTGCAACATCATTGGGGTGCCCAAAACCATCGACAACGACCTTCAGGCCACCGACTTTACCTTTGGATTTCAGACGGCGGTACAGGAAGCCACTACGGCTGTTGACAAGCTGGTAACCACGGCCGCCAGCCACAACCGGGTATTTGTGCTGGAGGTGATGGGACGTTATGCCGGATGGATCGGCCTGCACAGTGCCGTAGCCGGAGGAGCCCATGTGTGCCTCATCCCCGAGATCCCTTACGACATTAACAAAGTAATGGAGAAGATCTATTCCCGCTTTCATCATGGCAGGGGTTATGCCATTATTGTGGTGGCGGAAGGTGCCAAGCCTGTTGGAGGCGAAGTTTACTACTCCAAGAGCGACGAAGTAGGCTACAAGAATCCACGCCTTGGCGGGGTTGCCTTTAAGCTGATCCACGAGCTGAAACAGGCCGGGCTGGAAACCGATATCCGTGAAACGGTATTGGGCCACCTGCAGCGCGGGGGCACGCCCATTGCCTACGACCGTATCTTGGCTGCACAGTTCGGAGCCAAGGCCTTTGAAATGGTGCTTAATCAGGAGTATGGGAAAATGGTGGCATACCGTCATCCCAATATTGTTTCCGTGCCTTTTGGAGAGGTCCTTAGCGCCTATAATTTTGTGGATCCGGGATCTGACCTGGTCACCACCGCCAAAGGCATTGGCATTTGTATGGGCGACTGATCCAAAACCATAATGTAGTTCCTTTGCAGAAAAAGTAAAAGAAAAAAGGTAATTTTGAGAAGCCGCCTTACGGGAAAACCTTTTTTCATGGACCAAACCACGCTTTTTGCTGACATACTGCTTCCCCTCCCTTTAGCAGGCCCGTTCACTTACCGGGTGCCCCGCCACCTGAATGAGGCCATAATGGAGGGGCAGCGCGCGGTAGTCCCTTTTGGTAAGAGAAAGGTGTATGCCGGACTTGTAAAAAAGATACACACCACCCCACCCGGAAAATTCCAGGCAAGATACCTTCATTCCCTGCTGGACGATCATCCGGTGGTCACTGAAAACCAGTTCCGGTTCTGGGAATGGATTGCCGCATACTACATGTGCACGGAAGGGGAAGTGATGAATGCAGCCCTTCCGCCGGCCATGAAGCTTTCGGGAGAGACAAAGATTGCCCTGAACCCCGATGCCGGCCCCGAAGAGGAAACCCTTAACGAAAAAGAATATGCCCTGCTGCAGGCCTTAAAAAACAAGAAATTGCTTTCCTTAGGTGAAGCCTCCAACATTGCCGGCCTGCCCAAAGTGCTTCCCTTGATCAAGACGCTGATGGAAAAGCAGCTGATCCTGCTCCGGGAAGAGCTGGACAACCCCTGGCGGCCACGCCTGCAGCATTTTATACGGCTTACCGAAACCTTCCGGGATGAAGAAAAACTGAAAGAAGCCTTTGATCTGGCCGAAAAAAAAGCCCCCCGCCAGCTGGAAATGCTGGTGGCCTTTATCAGGCTTTCGGGCCGGTATGAGCCCACCCAAAAAGAAGTAACCCAAAAGGAGCTGGCTGCGAAAGTCGGGGGAGGGCATGCTGTGTTGCAATCCATGATCAAAAAGGGCATTTTTGAGCTTTACAGCAAAAAAATCAGCAGGTTTCACCACCAGCAGGCGGTGGAAAACAACATCGCTTTCAACGAGCATCAGCAGCAAGCCTGGGAGGACATCCAGAAAGGGTTTAAGCAAAACGAGGTAGTGTTGCTGCACGGGGTAACTTCCAGCGGAAAAACGGAGTTGTACATTCACCTGATCCGGGAAACCATTGCCAGGGGCCAACAGGTGCTTTACCTGCTTCCGGAGATTGCCCTGACCGCCCAGATTATCAACCGCCTGCAAAACCATTTTGGCAACCGGGCCGGCATTTATCACTCCCGCTTTAACCCTATGGAGCGCACCGAAGTATGGAACAACCTGCTTTTGGGTGGCATTGAATCCGAAGGGGCAAAGATCACCTACGACCTGGTGCTTGGCCCCCGCTCAGCCATGTTTTTGCCTTTCAACAATCTTGGGCTGATCATCATTGACGAAGAACACGAGCCCAGCTTCAAACAGCACGATCCGGCCCCGCGTTATCATGCGCGGGATGCAGCGATTTACCTGGCGGCCCGCTGGGGAGCAAAGGTATTGCTGGGATCGGCCACCCCATCGGTAGAAACCTTTTTCAATGCCCGCAGCGGAAAATACGGCCTGGCCACCATCGAAAAGCGCCATGGCGGGGTGATGATGCCGGAGATTTTGGTGGCCGATATCCGCAAGGAAAGCAAACACAAAAAGATGCGCTCGCACTTTTCTCCCCTGCTGTTCGACAGTATATCGGAAGCCCTGAATGCGGACGAACAGGTTATCCTTTTCCAGAACCGGCGGGGTTTTTCCCTGCGGCTGGAATGCGACCTGTGCAACTGGATCCCCGAGTGCCATCAATGCGATGTGACCCTGGTTTACCACAAAAAGATCAACAAGCTCAAATGCCATTATTGCGGGCATACGGCCAACCCGCCTCCCCGCTGTCCTTCCTGCAATTCTACCGGCATAAGGATGAAAGGCTTTGGCACAGAAAAAATTGAGGAAGAGCTTCCCCTTTTTTTCCAGGATGCCATCATTGCGCGCATGGACCTGGACACCACCCGCTCAAAAAACGCTTACCGGGAGATCATTGCCGACTTTGAGCAACGAAAGATCGATATTTTGATCGGTACCCAGATGGTGAGCAAAGGCCTGGACTTTAACAATGTGAGCGTGGTGGGCATCCTCAATGCCGACAACATGCTCAACTTCCCCGACTTCCGTTCGCACGAAAGGGCCTTTCAGCTGATGGCCCAGGT
>SKVW01000048.1 GCA_007129255.1 Bacteroidales bacterium | reverse complement strand
GGGTTCGGCCAGCCAGGACCATCATCATCGGTGGCAAATTCAAGCATGTTGTGTTGGTATGAGCCTTCCCGGTCCCAGAGCCCAAACCCAAAATCCATATCAAACATCAGCCAGCGCCATCTTCCATCATGACCATAAGGGGCATCCGGCTGGTACTCATCAGTACGCAGCCTCCAGAAATCAATGTTATTGCCCGGCCAGTCCGTGTTGTCTGCATATATCTGGGCAATCTGGTAATCCATAAAACTTTCGGTGTCGATCCTGGTCTGGATGTAATCATAATGCACATCCTCTGCTAAGCCATGGTCTTCAATATAACTGATGGTTTTTAAATAATGCAGGTTGTCTCCTTCTTTTACGCCACTCCTGCTGGTTAAAAGGTCTATATTTTCCGGATCTGCCCCATATACCCTTTCAAGGTAATATTTGTCAATTCGCTCCCTGGCATTGATAAGTCCCCAGTACTCCCCATTGATAAACAAAATGAAGGGCTGGTAAGCCTGGGTGCCAAAGTTCATATGCTGCACAATGGCCTGTATGGCGGCATCCCGAAACATGGTTCGGGAGTTGTATTGGGGCTCCCAGATCGTTGTGGGGAAGTCGTTTCCAGAGTTCCTTAAAATCAGCCGTTTGTATTTATCATCCGGGCGGCTTTCAAAAAAAGGATATTCGAGATGTGAGCTGGTATATTGATTGCGTGCATAAAGCCGGAATGATTTCATGGGAAAGGAGCGGGAAGCTCCGCCATGAATGCGCAGACCGATATTTCGCCCCATGGCTCTTTGCATGGAAGGTTTCTCAAAAAGTTCGATGTGGGCCGGGTATTCCCAATCTATTCCCTCGCGCCGGAAATTTCCCCGAAAAGGCCAGCTAAAGGGTTCATTTGGGTTGTCCAGGCGCCATTGGTCGGCGTCAAGGCCCGGGACATAGATCCCCTGTTCATAATCAAAAAGCAGGTCTTCCTGAACGCTGATGGAAAGCACCGGCAGGCTAAAACGGTTGCTGCTGTGGGGTGTGACAAAATAGGTGTGGGTGGTAATCTCGCTTGGGATCATCTGATCCTGGTAAGCCCTTGCACGGATCACCGTGCCTTTGAATACCGGCTCCTCGGGAAAATAGTAAGGATCATGAACTGTTGATGAGATGAGGGAGATTTTGTCCGGATGGGGACTGCGATCCTCAATGACAATTGGCTGGCCGTAAACATAAGAAGTGAATGCCTGGCTAAGGGTGTCCCCGAAAGGGGAGTCAGGATAAAAGGGATACTGGTTTTTGTAAAAATAAGTTGTCCCCTCCAGGTTGTCAATACAAGGCTCAGAACCGTCTGTTGTATAAATAATGGTAACCGCCGTGTCAGGATGCTGAATATCCAGGTTGAAGTCGTTTTGAAAAAACCCTCCGGACCTGGAAAAAACCGGTGGCTCCAGAATACCATGATATCCATCGGTGATGTTGGGTCCCCCCGGAGTGGGTTCGGAAAAGAAATACCAATGATCTGCCCCATCGGGTTTCCTTCCGTATGAAATATCGGTTGGCATGGGAGTGGGCTCCATTTCATCCAGGCGGGTGCTGTCCGGCAGGGTTAAGATCACTTCTTCTCCATCCTGGCTTACCCTGAAGTTGGTATGCAGATCAGCCACGGGGTCATCCCGGTCCTTTCCCGAAGCCCAAACCAGCAAAAATGCTCCGGGTTCAATGGCAACATCAGGAAAAACCCACCTGAAGGGATTGTCGTAATCGTCTGATAACCCAAAGCCTTCAAGGTTAACCGTTTCTTCTCCGGCATTGAATAATTCGATCCAGGGTACGGTATCCCCGTCATCATCCTCTACACCCGACCCGTTGGAAGCTAGCACTTCGTTAATGACCAACTTTTGTGAAAAACAGGGAGTAAGGGAAAAGACAAGTAAAAAAACAAATACCAGGGGTCCGGGCATGATGGATTTTTGATTTTATACAAAATTAAAAATTAATCTTAAAATCCTGAAAGTAAGAAATTCCTGTTGTTTTGGAGCCTTGATTTTGGCGGGAAATTTTTACATTCCGTCTTGAAACAGCTGGTTTTTAGGTTTTATAAAGGCGGTCGTTGTGTTGAATGTCCATCCACATGGCAAAAAGCAGTGACTGGAAACCGCTGATGAACAGAAACATAAAGGCCAATGCGGTTAGTGGGTTAACCTCCATCCCTGCAATGATCAATCGTAATATTTTTATTCCATAAGGGATGGAAAGAATAAGCAGCAGGAAGGCAAAATGATATAAAATAAACAAAGGATGAAAATCTTTAAAAAGATATTTGATCCAGAGTCTTTTAAAAAAAGACCTTACCAAAAGCCATATAATGGGAAAGACTACTTTGCGGACCCTGAGTTTGGATTGCTCGCCGACATTGTAAACCGGTTTGATGTCCACTTCCTTTAGTGAACAGGACGCGATATTCAGTTTAACCAGCAGATCGTTGGGCATGCCATAGCGGGGATAAATATCATATAACCTTAGGGATTCAAGGGCATTTAATGATATTGCGGTGTATCCGGTCTGTGTGTCGGAAACCGACCAGTAGCCCGATGCTATTTTTGTAAGGATGGAGAGAATGGAATTGCCCAAAAAGCGTTTGCGGGGGATGTAAAAAGCAGCACTTTTATGCGAAAGCCGGTTCCCTTTCACGTAATCAATGTTTTCATTTATTACCGGCATGCAAATGGATTCCAGTTCGGCAGGGTCCATTTGCCCATCTCCGGCCATTACTGCTGTACAGTCGATTTGGTTGTCTTTTGCCCACTTGTACCCACGGGCAATGGCTGCACCGACACCGGCGTTTTTGGTAAGATTGATCAATACAATTTTTTCTCCCTCCGCAGGATTAACGACCTCTGCCGGAGCAAACCACTGTATCTCATTTTGGTTCATCTCTGCCAGCAGATGGTCTGCCTTGTTATAAAAACCCTTCTCAAGGGTTTTGACTTTGGGTAAGGATGCTTCAGGCAGTTTCCCGAAATATTTCTTAACTACCCCGGAGGTATCATCAGAGGAGCAATCATTCACGATAATGATACGATCTACAAAATCTGGCATGGTTTCAATAACCCGGCCAATCTGGGTTTCTTCATTAAACGCGGGTACCACAACCGCAATGGTTTTATTTTTCAGCATTTTTCCCTGTAGATGAGTTACAAAAGTAATAGAACAGATTAAATGCACCATGCTCAGAAATAATTTATTGTTGCATTTTCAAATTTTTACCGGGAAGGATTGTGAGCACAGGTGATGATTTTTTAATTGTATTTTTGCACGTAATTGTAATTTCAAAAAAAACTTTTCTTTGCCCTGTAACATGAAATTCTGAGAAAGTGAAAAAAAATACTGCCGTTTTCTTTTCCATTTTGGTGTTTGCCTTAGGCTTCTATTTGATTGTAAAAGATTTTCACAAAGAACAGGTAAAAATCTGGGATGAAGCCAGCAGTGCAAAAAATGCCATTGAAATGCTGGCAAACAATGAATTCATTGTTCAGTATGATGATGGGGAACCTGTGCGGGATGACTTCAAGCCTCCACTTAGTCTTTGGCTGAAAATGCTTTGTTATTCTGTTTTTGGGATTAATGAATTTTCGGTGAGGTTACCGTCTATATTGGCAGCACTTTTGACCATGTTTTTTCTCTGGTACTATGGGTTTTTTGTGTTGAAAAGGCATGATTTGGGAATCATTTCGGCGCTTTTACTTGTTTCCAGCAGGGGATATGTAGGATACCATGTAGCCCGCACAGGTGATCCCGATGCACTCCTGGTATTGTTTATTGCGCTGGCAGTTATTTTGCTGTTTCATCTTTTCTGGAAATATCCCCAAAACAGAAACCGATATTACTGGTTCATTGGCGGGGCTATTACCCTGGCAATGTATACCAAAGGGATAATGGGGTTGGCTCCATTGGTAGGAATTGGACTTTTTTTTATTACTCAGAAAAAAGGCAGACAAATCCTGTCTGATTATCGCTTGTATTTGACAGGTTTTATTGCCATTTCGCTGACCGGGCTCTACTATATTACCAGAGAGGCCCTTGATCCTGGTTTTTTACAAGGAGTTTTGAAATATGAGATTCTTTCTTTCAGAGAGGCCCCTGCTTTTGTCAAACACCCGGAATTTAGTTTTTATATTAACTATTTATATAAAGAAGGATTTCACCCGTTTTTTTACCTGGCTCCGGTGCCTTTCCTGGCTTATTTTCTGACCAAAAATAATTTATTCAAACAATTAATTCTTTTCTCTTTCTTTGGGTCTGCAGTTTTTTTATTAGGGATGTCTGCTGCTACCTTAAAGAACGAATGGTATATTTCCCCCATTTATCCCTACCTGGTCCTTTTTATATCTACAGGCCTGATCGGGCTTAAAGAAATTTTTTCGGAAAAATTTTATCCGGGCCACGGAAGAACCATTGGGATCATTTTTTCGGTTTTAATTTTCCTGCTTGTTTTCCAGCCCATCAGAAAAATTGACAAAGCCAATCATAGATACCGTTATGAGGTATATCATCCCGAAAGGGAAGGGCGCTTTTTCGATAACATTAAAAAACGATACCCTGAGATAAAAGAAATAGCCGTGATTACTCCCCACCATATCCGGCAGCTTCAGTTTTATACCAAGAAATACGAATACCTTGACCAGACGGAAACACATATCTACCAGAAAGTTCCTGAAGATATGACAGAGCAGAAAGTAATAGTATGCGATCAGGAAAAACTATTTCAATTTTCCAGAAAATATAACTTTGAGTTGATTGATAAGGATGAGTACTGTTATTTGATGAAGGTAACAGGTGAGAGAAAAACATCAGATTCTCTTTTGATTTCTTGTAATGCAAGTGTTTTTTCCCCGGATAGTATGTATTTTCTGGATCCCGCCAATCCCAATGTAAAATTTTCAAACCCGGGTTTTTCTGAGAAGACTTCTTTTTCCGGCCCTTTTTCTGTTGTAACGAACCCACAAACCCCTTATGGTTTTACAACGAATCTCTCTTTTGCTGAACCATATTATTCAATAGAAATGAGTGTGTGGGCAAAATCTCAAACCAGCGAAGGATACCTTGTAATAAGTATTCCTGGGATTGATTTTTATCATCAATCAAAAAAAATATCTGAAACCCAGGGTGAATGGAGAAGAATTTCATTAAGGACTTTTATCCCCCCGGTTTACGAAGGAGAAGAAATCAAGGTTTATGTGTGGAATAATTCCAATGGAAAAATTTATTTTGATGCCTTAAGCATTTTGTTAAAATAGCCTCAACCGGTTTTATCGAAGCGCTTGCTTTGAAGTTGTTTGGAAAGAACTTAAGGAGAAAATTAATTCAATACCATTTCCAGCACAAAGTGTGAACGGACTTCCTGGAAGCCTTCCAGGTGCATGCGGTAGTAATCCAGGGTTTTCTCAAGAAGGGATTTGCGGGTTTGGGGGTTAATGGATAGGGATTCCATTTCTGCAAATCCGGTATGGGCCAATTCAAAAAAGTGCCGGCTAAGCTCTTTGTCCAGGCATAATGATATGGCGCATGGGTTTTTTTGAAACATGCCCTCTTTCAGGTTAAAAAAGCAATGGGTCTGGTCGTAATTGGTTCTTGGGTAGAATCCCAGGTACCGGCTAAGCTTCAGAAGAAAAATCAGGTGAAAATCGGAAACTTTTCCTTTGGTATGATCCAGAAAATCCAGGGCGCTGAAAATAAAATCAAACAACTCCGGGTAAGGCTCTTGTTCTTTTACGGATTTGGTAAGGATCTCCGATAAAAAGATGGCGATGGAGGTTTTGGGGATATCATAGGGGATGTTCTCGAAAGGTGCGGGGCAGGTGATCTCCCTGATACGCTGCAGTCCACCTTTTTCTTTTTGGTAGGCTACCAGGTCCACGATGGTGAGGGGCTGAAAAAGGTTTTGCTTGATGCGCGACCTGGACTTTCTTACCCCTGAAACCAGGTAAGATTGCAAACCTGCTTCACGGGTAAACAACCTGGCAATTACGCTGGTTTCCCCGTATTTAAAACTGTGCAGCACGATGGCTTTGGTTTTTACCAGCATGGTTTTATTAATTGATAAAAAG
>SKVW01000213.1 GCA_007129255.1 Bacteroidales bacterium | reverse complement strand
TTTCTTAAGCATTATTTTTCCAAAGCCCTTTCGAGGGCTTTTTTTATGATCAGGTCATGGTCGAATGCCAATTCGGGTAAGTGATCAACAGGAAACCACCGAAGGGATTTGGCATCGGAACCGGCCTTAGGGCTCTGTTCGGCATCGGCCCACCCATAAAAAGCCACGGTAACCGTGCGGTGGCGAGGGTCCCGGTCCGGAGCGCTGAAGGCAGCCACCTGATGGAAGGAAATGCCCTCCAGCCTGGTTTCCTCCATGGTTTCCCTTACAACGCACTCCTCCAAAGTTTCCTCCATGTCCAGAAAGCCGCCCGGCAAAGCGTACATTCCCTGGAAGGGGGGGGGCTTGCGTTCAATCAATAACACTTCAACCCTGCCATTGTTCTTCCTTTTTAATATTACCGCATCTGCGGTTACTGCCGGACGGGGATATTTATAAGTGTATGGCATAAGGTAATTTTTTTAAGTTTTTAACGGGGTATTACCGCTTTAACGCAACTTGTGGTAATCGTTCAGGTCATCCAGTTTGCGCTTGCGGCATTTTTTGATTTTACTGCTGATCACAATAAATATCTCCAGCTCGTTTTTCCGGAGCCAGTCAATGGCTTTCTGATCTTCGTGAGATGCATCGCAAATGGCCAGCAGGAAATTGTAGTTGTGTTTTTTTAACCAGAAATAAGCTTTTTTATCATCGTAAATGGCCTGGCTCAGGGCGGCAAAGTGGGGATAATTATGTTTAAGCAGCCACTGCAGTGCCTCCTGGTTGGTATGAATGGCGTTGGCCAGGGCTGCCAGCTCCGGGTAGCCATTTTTCATCAGCCAGTAAAGGAACTTGTTGTTCTCATCTACAGCCTCACCAAAAGCGATCAGTATTTTCGGGGGATAATTGATCATGTATAACACCTTATTGGGTGTAGTATAAAATTACCGGATCAGGTACATTTTTCCAAATTCTTTATGGAAATATTTAGAGGCTGCCGTGGGGTTCAGTTCAATTTCTTCACCGTTAATGTTGGTAATTACCCGGTAAAGGTAAACCCCGTTGGCCAGACGATCGCCATAGCGATCGGTGCCGTCCCAGGCATAATCGGTAATGTTGCGGCCCATGCGTATAGGGCCAAGTTCATCCATGTCTATTTCTTTTACCACTTTACCGGTAACGGTCATGATCTGGATCTTGAAAAAGGTAGGCAGCTCCGATCCGGTAAGGGTAAACACAAAGTGGGTGGCCGTGGAAAAGGGGTTGGGCCAGTTGAGCACTTCGGTGATGGTGCTGCGGGTAATCACCTCAAAGCGGATGTTGTAATCTTCCTGTCCGGATTCATTCATGGTTTTGTCGGTAGCCTGCACCAGCAAACGGTAGGTTCCGTCCTCTGTAAAAGTGGGATTAAACTCCACGGTGCAACTGTTGTTGGGCATGGATGCCGGGTAAAATCGCATGTTCTCCACCCCGTCCTCATAAAAATAGATCCTTTGCGGATCGGACCGGGAGGGGGTTTGCAGGTATACTTTCACAAGGGAGGTATCGTTCAGCTCCAGAAATGGGTTTTCATCGGTGAGTTTAACCTGTATCATGGGTTCCGCCGAAACAATGTCCCCGTCCATGATTCTCACCCCGTCAAAAGTAACATCCAGCAAGGGATTGGTTTCGTCTTTCCGCACAAGGAATGGCAATTGCCCGATGTTGTTCACATGGTATTGTTCTGCTTGGTCGTTTTCCGGGTTTACCTCCATCCAGAAGGCATTCACCCCCGGGGTTTCCCTGGTGTTGAAGTTTACCGTGTCGATAAGCACTTCCCCGGCCTTCAGGGGTGCCTGCCGGGCATATTCAATGGGGTGGATGTTGCGGTTCTGATCCATGACCCAGTAATTCACCTTCAGGCTATCCAGGTCGTAAGAACTGATATTCCTTATTGCTGTGGAAAATCTCAGGGATTCCCCCTGTGCCAGGGTATCGGCATGGAACACAAAGTGGGTGGAAGGATCAATGGCGGCTTCGGGTACGCCTTCATAAATCACCTGCCAGCGACGCATCTGGGCAGGTGTGCGGTTTTCGTCATCCCGCATGTTTACCATCATCCTCAGGTAGGGGTAGGTGGCGGCATCAATTTCATCCGACAGGTTATAAATGTCGGTGGTCTCTGCCGGAATATTTTTCAGTAAAGTATCCAAAATACCTGCCGGGGTTTCCCCGATCACATGCAGCCAAACCGAGTCGGTGTTCAGGCCGTCAAAACTTTCCTGCCGCCAGTGCAGGGATTCCCATTGCCTTGCAGGGCCGATCCTTTCGGAAAAAATGTACCCTTCGTTCCAGTTGGTTTCCAGACTGTCGGTAAGCTGGATAATGGAGGAAATGCTGCCCCCGATCACCTCATTGGCCGACCCCATGGGTTCCCCTTTTTTTCCGAAGATCAGGTAAGGACGGTTGTTCTCCAGGCTGCGGATGTTGGCGCTGCCAATGGCCTCAAAGGCTTCATACAATTCTTCATGAAACGACTCCACATAAGTGTTGCGGTGGTTCCAGGCCAGTACATGATGTCCTTCCGGGATGGTATCCAGGAAATTATGCAGTCGGTTTCTCCACTGCTGGTTGCTGGTGTAAAAGTCAAACCCGTTCATGGGATTGGCAAAACAATGGTAATTGCCGTATTGTCCGGTATTGTTCCCCTGGTTGAAACTTTGCCACAATTCACCGCTTATGGGGTCAAAAACAAAAACGATGATCCCGTGCCCTACATCGGCCAAACAGGACCAGGTGCGTTTGGTTACGGCATTGACCCTCAGCCATACCTCCTGCCAGGGTATATAAGGGTATACTCCCGTTTGTGCCTGTATGGAAAGCACATTGTTTACAAAGTCCCATTGCCTTTCGGCAGCGTTATAGGTTACATACCGGTATTTATTGTTTGCAAACTGGTCGAAGTGGGCCTGACTCCAGCCTTCCTTTCCGCTGATATACTGGAAGCTGCTGGTACGCCAGTTGTATTCACCGGTATAAGTGGAATCCATGCTCACCCTCCAGTAATAAACCGTGCTGTCGGTCATCATCAGCGGGGGCTGCCAGGAAAGCACACCCCCCTTTTGAGAAATGTTTTGCCGGATGGGATTTTTAAAGGATGCGGAAGTATCCACTTCAAACACGTAATTGCGCTCTTCCAGGAAAGGATTTCCTGTTGAGGCTTTCAGCATTACCTGGGCATCGGGTACAATGGCATAGCGGTGGGGGAAAACGGGGATTACATCGGCAGAACTGATAAACAGGCTGGTGATGGTCATGTTGTTGGTTTCGTCCATCTCTTCCACTTCGCTGTATGCATCCAGGGTTACGCTGATCTGGTTCATGCCAATGCCTTTTTCCCTGTCAACGGGCATACGAAACGAGAGGGTATCTTTAAAATAGGTGCCCCGGATACGCCTGAGGTAAGTTTCGGTGGCTCCTTCGGGAAAAGTGCGGGTGACCTCCACCATCATGGAGTCGGCTATGGCTTTCCCTATATTGGTGGATATAACATTTACCGTAAAGCTGTCCACCTCGGTGGTTACATTTTTTGGCGTGAAGTAAATATCCTGGGGGGTGATCTTATAGTCAGGCCTGGGTTGCGAATTGATTACAATGGCCGGATCACCATGCAGGGTTTTCAGCAGTATGATATTCTTTACGTAAATGTTGGTAGTTTGTACCTCCTCTATGGTGTTGCGGATGTTTTTCCCGACAGGCTTTCCGTAAAATGGGCCGGAGAGGTTATGAAAAAACCTGTTTGAATAAAGGTTCAGCTCATAGGCGCCGGCTGCAGAGGTGGCCGCCAGGTAACCAATGGTGCCCTTGTTTTCGATCAGCACAAACTCTTCGCTGGAGCTGACCGAAGGGCCGAACACATCTCCCGCAAAACAGGAATTGGCCACCAGGAAAGGATATTTCCCGTAATTGTTGTATTCGGAAGGGTAATCAATGCTGATGTCGAAGCCGATGCCTGCGGCATGTCCGAAAAAGGTCATGATGGATACCCCGTTGTTGATGATGTCCCTGAGGGAGTCGGACTGATTGATCTGAATAGGGTCGGTGGAACTTTTCAGGAACGTGCGCACATAGCCTCCAAAAAGCGTGTCGGAAACTTTTTGTTCATACTGCTTCAGGTAACCTTTCAAAATGTTTTGTTCGGCCACACTGCTGCCTCCTCCAAAGTGGAGGATGTTTTTCATCCACTCCTGGGGTTGTTGCTGGGCGGTTTCATACTGCATGACTTTTCCCAGGTATAGGCTTACATGGGCCGGGTTTTTTGCAGCCAGCCTGCCCGTGGCTATGGCCGGGGCATATAGCTCGTTGTCAAGCCCTGCAGTAATGAGGATGTCCGAAGCCGGATCCCCGAATGATGGTACCAGGGTGTTGGCATAGTGGGTATTGTTTTTTCGGAAATGCCGGGTGTTTAAAGCTTTCCCGACAAGAAACAACTTCCGAGGGGGCTGGTTGAAATGGTCAAGGGCAAACCTGGCAAAGTTGCGCAGGGCCAGGGGGTGCTTATGGATCCCATAGGCAAACTGATGGTATAATTCCTGTACATCGGCCAGCAAAACCTCGTAGCCGGTGGTGTTTCGGTAATTTTTGTAGCTCTCGGCTTCCGGCATCAGTGATTGATGGGTGATCATCAAAAAGTCCCGGTTGCTGAACTCCGGGGCCGAAAAATCCCGGAACTGTGCGAAGTGAGCCGGGTTATTGCTTACAGGTCGTACCTGGGCAACGGTTTTAATTTCGGCAGAGGAAATGAGGAGGCAATGGCGATCCTGTGTGGCAAAAGGGACCAGTGCCTTGAAGGTGTCCCCGCTGCGGGAGGCCGGAATTTGCCGGTGGTTGTGCAGATCGAAAACCCATACCGAATCCTGGGTGGCTGCATTGAAATTGGTGAAGCTGACCAGGGTTTTGTTGCCTCCGGATGCAGGAAGAAGCATGCTCATTGCAGACTGGTTGCGAAGATTAAAGGTGTGGGGGTATTTCACCTCAATATAGGCAATGGTATTGCGGTCTGCCGGGGTGCCAAGGTCGTCAATGGAGGAAAAAACAAAAGGGGTTCCCTCTGAAGCTAGGGAACTAACGGGAACGGTTTCATTGAACCTCAGCAGCTTATAGCCGGTAAACAAAGTGTCTATTATTTGCCCGGCAAATTGTATCCTGAGGTGGTGATTGGGGTCAAGTGGGCGGTAATTGGATGCACCGGCCAGGGCGAATTCAATTTGTGCATCCAGGTTCTCCCCGGTATAACGGTTGGGATTTGGGATGGTTTTGGTTCGGCTTTGACCAACATTGAAAGCACTGTCAAACCACCCTTGCGCCTGGGTAAACTCCGGGTCGGTAACCCCATAATTGTTGGTTTCTCCAGCGAAATAATTCGAAGTATAATCCTGCCGGGAAGTGTACCAGAAATATGGTGCAGGGGAGTAACCGTCGAAGTCATCATCGGTTTCTCTTACAAAACGTTTGTTGTTCAGCAGGTTGTTCCAGGTAATGTAATAGGTTGCGGTATCATTTACCAGGCTGAAACCCGGGTTGGGCTGGTTTTCGGGGTTGTCATAAAACCAGCGGTCGAGCCAGCCGTCGTTTTTCTCTGCGTAAAATTTGATGTAATCCCCGGGTTGGAAATTTCCGGTATGTTCATTTTTTACAATGATGGGCTGCTCCTCACCCCTTGCAAAAACCTGGAAGTTTCTTGGGTCAAAGGTTCCCAAAGGGACCCCGGCGTTGAGCAGGGTGTTGTAATTGATGCGGTAAAGGCCATCCTCATTTACTTTCACCGCAAAATATTGCTGGTTGTAGTTGATCCATTCGTTGCCATAAGGCGGTGCCCCCGTTCCGGCAAAAGAAACGGCCATTAGCAGAAGCAGAAATCCATTTTTAACAAACAGCCTACAAGCCATGGTACTATTTAATTAATCGCTTACAGAAGCGTTTTCCCTGCGGTTGATGCTCAGCCTCAGGGAGAAAATATTGGAATACAGGGCAACCGACTGGTCGCCCACATTGGTCAGGGCATAATCCACCGCCAGCACATCCCTGATTACGATCCCCACGCCCATATTGGGCTGGATGCTTCTTGTGTA
>SKVW01000032.1 GCA_007129255.1 Bacteroidales bacterium | reverse complement strand
TCCAGGTTTGCCGAGATGGAAATTTTTCCTTTATCCGTAAATTTAATTGCATTGGACAAAAGGTTAATGAGTACCTGATTAACCCTGGAGAAGTCGCTTTGTATATATTCGGGAATATTCGGATCGTTATAAATTTCAAGGATAATTTCCTTACGGCAAACGGAATGGAAAAACTTTTCGGCTTCATCTAACAGCTCTTTAAAATTGAAAGTCTGTTTTCTGATCTTTACTTTACCTGCTTCAATTTTTGAAAAGTCAAGCACCAGGTTGATGGTTTCCCTGAGGTTTTCGCCGGACTGTATCAGGGTGTTCAGGTATTCTCGTTGAGAGTCATCCAACGCTGTTTTTTTTATGATGTCGGCCATACCAAGAATACCGGTCAGGGGGGTGCGGATCTCATGGCTCATGTTGGCCAAAAAATTCTGCTTAAACTCAGCCGACTTTTTGGCTACCTCTACCTCCTGCCTCAGAATAACTTCCTTTTGTTGTTTTCTTACCTTTTTCCTCAAAGCCATTTCCCTGAGGTAAAAAATAAGCCCAACCAACAGAACTGCCAATATAATGTAAAATGTATAGGCTATCCAGGATTGCCACCAAGGTGGACGGATACTGAAGGAATAACTTAAGGTTTTACTCAAAACCCCTTCATTATTTATGGCCCTTACCATAAAGGTGTAATTACCAGAAGGTAGATTCCCGTAATGTGCCTCTGAGGAAGAGACAAGCGGTCCCCAGTTTTCTTCAAGGCCTTTAAGCCGGTATTGATAGTTGATTTTCTCTGAAAAATTCCTTGCAATGGCTACAAAATGAAAGGTCAGGTAATTGTTGTAATGGGCCAGGTTAAGGTCGTTTGGTATTCCATACCAGGGGAGGATCCCATCGAAATCAAAACGGGAAACCTCCACCCCGTTGCTTAAGGTCAAAATGGTATCCTTCTGGTTAATCAGATCAAGCCAGGCAACTTTTTCATTAAATAAACCAATACCGGTCAATTGCATAACCGGAGGGTCATCACCCGGAAGCTCCTCCGATGGATGATGGGCTGTAAGGATGTCATTTGCTCCAAACCAAATTGTTCCCCGGCTATCTTCAAAAGCTGCCCGGGAATTGCAACCCATCCCAAGAAAACCATCATCATAGGAAAAGTTTTTAAAAAAAGTAAATGGCTGATCACTGCCATTATGATTGGCTGACGCCAGAAAACCTTCAAGACTTTCAGGTAAAAGCTTGCTCAACCCAAAGCGGGTGCCAAACCAGATATCTCCTTTACGGGAACTGAGGGTACTGTATACAAAATCACTGCCCAGACCGTTCTGTTCTGTAAAATGAACCATTCTTTTCCCGTCAAACCTTACCAGCCCTGAACCATTGGAGGCAATCCAAATATTTCCGTCTTTGTCTTCGGCCAAATCCAAAATATTATTGCTTGCCAGCCCCTGATCTTCTGTTAAATGCAAAAACCCTGAACCATCATAGCGGGAAACCCCGCCACCACCGGTCCCAAACCACATATAACCCCTTTGATCCTGAATAATTTTCCGCACATTGTCGTCACTTAACCCCTGCTCCATGGTAAAATGCGTGAATTCTGTTCCGTCAAATTTGGTTGCGCCCCCTCCGGCAGTAGCAAACCACATGTTCCCATCCCGATCCTGGGTAATGTTAAAAATAAAATCCAGGCCCAGGCCTTGCCTTTCAGTATAATGATAAAAATTACGTCCGTCAAACCTGGAAACACCTTCCCCACTGGTGCCAATCCAAAGGTTTCCGTCCCTGTCCTCAAAAATATTCCTAACCAAATCCCCGCTTAAACCCTGGGCTTGCGTATATTGATAAAAGTTTTTCCCGTCGTAACGAAAAATACCTCCCCCATTGGTTCCGAACCAGAGGTTTCCGTTGCGGTCTTCGGTAACGGACCTGACAAAGCTGTTGGTCAATCCGTTGTTTTCGCTGTAATGTGTAAAAGAATTTCCATGGTATCGAGCAATCCCACCCCCATAGGAACCAAACCACAGTTGCCCGCCGTTGTCTTCAAGTATATAAGTAATCGTGTTGTTAATCAGGCCTTCTTT
Organism: Bacteroidales bacterium; assembly: GCA_007129255.1. Taxonomy (GTDB): domain Bacteria; phylum Bacteroidota; class Bacteroidia; order Bacteroidales; family UBA7960; genus PUML01. The sequence continues at coordinate 4,067 of SKVW01000032.1, read as the reverse complement.
ATCGGTAAACCGTTCGAAGGTTTCTCCATCAAAACGGGTAATGCCACCCCTTCTGTTGCCAAACCAAAGATATCCTTTGCTGTCCTGGATAACGGATAAAATGCTGTTGCCTCCAATGCCGGTTTCTTCTTTGTAATGATAAAAATATTCTCCGTCAAATTTACTTACCCCCCCCTGGTCGGTGGTAAACCAAAGATTGCCTTCATTATCCATCACGCTTCCCAGAATGAAATCATCACTCAAACCCTGGCGGGTAGTATATTGATAGAATTTAAGTCCGTCGAATTTTGTCACGCCTCCGCCCCGGGTACCAAACCAGTAATTTCCCCGGCGATCTTCCGAAATAGTATAAACTACCCCATGGCCCAGGCCCTGCTCTGTGCCGTAATATGTAAAGTTTCTCCCGTCATACATGGTTACGCCACCCCCGAAGGTACCAAACCAGTAATTTCCACGGCGGTCCTGGAAAATGGTTTCAACAGAGTTATGGTCATCATTTTCACTCAGGGTAAAACGGGTAAAGTTTTTTCCGTCAAAACGATAAACACCTGCTCCGTAGGTTCCTAACCAAACATCACCTTTATGGTCAACATAAGAAGAAATAATACTGTTGCTTCCCAAGCCCTGCCGGGTAGTATAATGCGAAAAATTTTTACCGTCATACCGGGTAACTCCTCCTCCGTATGTGGATATCCAGATGCTACCGAGCTGATCCTGTACAAGGGAACTGATGTCGTCATGCCTTAAACCCTGCAAGCGGGTATAGAAACTAAAGCTGAAGGGATTGTGTATTCTTGAGTAGGGACTTCTAACAGTTATTAATTCAGGTAAACCCGCAATAAAGGTACTGTCGTTGGCAGGAACTACCGGGGGAAGTTCCACACCGTCCTGACCAGGAATATATACTGAAGGTTCAAGGGCCTTGATGGCAACCGGCCGCCCGGCCTTTTTCATATTGGTATTGGCTGCCGTAACCACAGGTTTGCCGGCCAGTACGATTTCGGGCCGACCGGCGGAGATAACCCGCGGCCCCGTAAGGCCTCTCTTCCGGGGGATCTCCATCTCAGCCTCCGTTACCATAGGCTTGACACCAGTAAAATTGGCAGGACTTTGCTTCCGGGAATTACAGGAGGAAAACAAAAAAAGAAGGGCCAAAAAGCAGAAATAAAATTTCCTCATAAAAATTTACCATCCTTTAAGGTGACGAAAATACCCATATTTTTTTAAAACAAAATACGTGTTTCTTGTTTTTAATACAGGTAAATTTAAAGAGGAGTTGAGCGGGAAAAACGAAATAAATCCTCCCTGCCCCGGAAAACATTATTAGTAAATTTCAGGGAATTTTTCGAAAAATAATTTACCTTGGTAAAAAAACTTCGGTACTTTGTTTCTTTTTTACAATTAAGCTTCCGGCTGCTTCGTAAAATCATTTTTTTTGTCCCTTTATGGAATTATATCTTAAGGAGGTTCTCACATCCAAAGAGTTAAAAGCTTTTATCCGCTTTCCGACAAAACTCCATAATGATTGCAGGTATTATGTTCCTCCTCTTCAGTTCAGAGAATTTCAAACCCTTTCAAAAAAGCACAATCCGGCATTTGGGCATTGTGAAGCCAGGTATTGGCTCGTTTTTTCCGGGAAAGAAATAATTGGCCGCATTGCCGGAATCATTAACCACCGTTATAACCAGGAGCAGTCTGTCCCTTTTATGCGTTTTGGCTGGCTGGATTTTATTGAAGATGAAAAAGTCCTTGCCCTGCTGTTAAACACCATCGAGGAATGGGCCCGGGAACGGGAAATGCAATTTATCCACGGGCCCCTCGGTTTTACTTCTTTTGATCCATCCGGGGTGTTGGTAGAAGGCTTTGATGAGTGGCCCACTTCCTGGGGAAGATACAATTATCCTTATTACGACCCAATGCTTAAAAAAGCAGGATATGTAAAAGACAAGGACTGGATCGAGCAAATTATAAAGGTTCCCGAAGAAACCAACCAGCGGGAAGTTAAGATAGCTCAGTTGGTAAAGTCCCGTTATGGACTACACAATTCCAGTCTGAAGAATCGTAAAGATATCAGGAAATATTCCGGGCAGATCTTTGAAATGATCAATGAAGTTTACAGGGGCTTATTCGGCTTCTCCACCCTTAGCAATGAACAAATAAAAAGTCTTGAAAAAGAATTTGCAGGAATTTTAAATCCGGATTTTGTATCCGTTGTGGTAAACCAAAAGGACGAACCCATTGCTTTTGGTGTGGTAGTGCCTTCTTTATCAAAAGCCTTGAAGAAAGCCGGGGGCAGGTTGTTTCCACTGGGATGGTTTTACCTTTACCGGGCTCTTCAATTCAATGATACGGCAGATATGCTCCTGGTAGGTGTTAAACCTGAGTATCAAAAAAAAGGAGCATATGCCCTTGTATTTGAAAAGATTATCACTTCCGTGCAAAAAAAAGGGATTAAACAGGTAGAAACCACCCGGGAACTGGAAGAAAATGAAAAGGTACAGCAATTATGGGCCCCATACGAAAAACGGCAGCATAAACGGGCCAGGTGTTATATTAAAACTTTATAAAATTAAACTCCCTCTGAATAACGCCCTTGGAAAAACCGGAATTGTTGGGTAAAAAGAGGGCTTCCCCGATGCCGGGATTAACAAAAACCTAAAAAAAAAGCAGGCCTTTTGCGCCTGCTTTTTTGGGGTGACTAATGGGATTCGAACCCACGACCCCCAGAACCACAATCTGGTGCTCTAACCAACTGAGCTATAGTCACCGTTTGATTTCGGAGTGCAAATATACGCAAAAATACCAATTATCAAGGGCAAAAAAATCTAAAAATTAAGAGATTTTTTCGGGCCGGATGGTAAGCTCAAAGGCTTTATCGGGTATGTTATTGGATTTCAGAAAAGATGAAGGACCTTTATACAATTTATCAGGCAAAAAAACTGCACAAAGGGTATTGGATACATGATAAAGATTTTTGTGGTACCCGGGAGGCCACCCATCCAATATTCCGCAAAGTACGCTCCAGCGTATTTTCTCCGGATTGGCAGCATAATCATGCCATACTACCATGCTTTTTTCATCTTTTAAAATACCAAAGACCTTTTCTGTGTCGGATTTAACCGAAGGGTAATGATGATCCCCGTCAATAAAGACTACATCAAACTTTTTATCCAGGGATCCAAAATCAAAAGTCAGGGAGTCGGCCTGCAAATGGGTAACATTGGGAATATTCTTTGAGAAAAACCGGTGCAGCCTGATGTAATCTTCATCCAACCCCATCTTTTGCATGCTTTCATCGGGAAGGTTAAGGGTAAAACAATTTTTTACCAAAGGAGCCACGTTGGCCGCACTTTCTCCGCGCCAGGTGCCAATTTCAAAGTAATCTTTCACCCCGAATTTCCTGGCCAGGCCTTTTAGCAATGCAAGATCCAAAGGGGAACTGCTTCCATCAAGAAAGGCATAAGGAAATACTTTCTCCTGGAATTCTCCCAGCAAGTCAGTAATAGTTATCTGCGGCAAACCATAACGAAAACCGTGTTTTTTCATTACTTTTTTCTTCCAGTATAGCTCTTCATCAATCACGTGGTTGAGCAGGTAGGGGTTCTTAAGGATTTCCCGAATGGCTGTAAAAGCTTTGCGGAGCTTGTTCATGAAAATAAAAATTGGTTGGAATGCAAAGTTACTTGGTTTTTCAGGTAATGGATAATTTTTAGGCTATTCAACGGATTTTTTGCGAAATTTGCCTGAGACAGCTCCAAAAAGCCAAACCAAAGCATGGAATCTCTTCACGCGTTTTTTCGCCTGGACTTTATCCGCAACTTCATGAAGCTGTTTTCCAGTTCGGTGCTTGCCCAGGGCTTATCACTGGTTTTGGCACCGGTCCTTTCCCGTTTGTACACCCCGGAAGATTTTGGCCTGGTGGCTTTATATCTTGGTATCCTGAGTATATTATCGGTAATTGCAACCGCCAAATATGAGCAGGCCATCATGCTGCCCAAAAAAGAAGGGGATGCGGTTAATATTTTCTGGCTGGTACTGATCATTACTTTGGGGGTAGCATTTATTAC